>NZ_NWBQ01000048.1 GCF_002837135.1 Macromonas bipunctata
CATGCCGCTGGGCGACGACGACATCGTGCTGCCCTTTGGCCCCGGCGCTGAGCTGGGTGGCCGCAGCCCCGCCCCGGTGGCCCAGCGCAGCAACCGCCACCAGCCCCAGGCCGCCGCTGCCGCCCCGGCCAGCGCGGCCATGACCGCCAACGAGGCGCGGCTGGCGGGTGAGCTCAGCGGCCTCAAGGCGCTGATCGAGGAACGCTTCAACACCATGTCGTGGCTGGGCGATGCGCGCCAGAACCCGCTGCAGGCCAACCTGATGCTCAAGTTTTTGCGCGCGGGCTACTCGCCCACCGTGGCGCGTGCCGTGCTGGAGCGCATGCCCACCGACCGCACCCCCACCGACACCTTCCGCTGGGTGCAGGAAGTGCTGGCGCGCAACCTCAAGACCCCCACCGACAACACCGCGCTGTGCGACGAAGGCGGCATATTTGCCCTGATTGGCGCCACCGGCGTGGGCAAGACCACCACCGCCGCCAAGCTGGCCGCCCAGTGCGTCAAGGCCTACGGCGCCAACAGCGTCGGCCTCATCACGCTGGACAGCTACCGCGTGGCCGGTTACGAGCAGCTGCGCGCCTATGGCCGCATGCTGGGCGTGGTGTCGCACCTGGCGCACGACCGCGCCGCGCTGCAAGACTTGCTCAGCCTGCTGGCCAACAAGCGCATGGTCATCATCGACACCGCCGGCCTGGGCCAGCGCGATCCGCGCATCCAGGACATGCTGGAAGTGCTGGAAACGCCCAAGATCCGCAAGATGCTGGTGCTCAACGCCGGCAGCCACGGCGACACGCTGGACGACGTGCTGACCGCCTACAAGGACACCTCGCTCTACGGCGTGATCCTGTCCAAGCTGGACGAAGCCGCCAAGCTCGGCCCGGCGCTGGACGCGCTCATCCGCCACCAGACCGTGCTGCGTGGCGTGACCACCGGCCAGCGCGTGCCCGAGGACTGGCAGCGCGCCGACGCCGCCGCGCTGGTGCGCATGTCGATGGGCAACAACGGCAAGTCCGCGCACGATCCGCAAAGCACCGAGCTGGGCTACTTCTTTGCCCAGCCCACGCACGCGCCGGTCAAGCTGGACAACTGGCATGTTTGAGCCCCACTTCGACCAGGCGCACGGCCTGCAGTCGCTGGTGCCGGTGCCGCCCACCCGGGTGCTGCCCGTGGTGGCCACCGAGGGCGACACCCTGTCGCTGGAGCTGCTGTGGACACTGGAGCGCGAGCTGCAGGCCCAGGGCCATACCCTGGTGGTGATTGACGGCCTGTGCGGCCTGAAACCGCAGGACGCGGCCCAGGGCCACCAGCGCGTGCTGCAACGCTGGCTGGCTGGCGTGCCCCAGGGCGTGGTGGTGCTGCTGCACGCGCAACTGCACCCGCTGGCGGTGCTGCTGGCCGACAGCGAGGCCTCGCCGCTGGTGCCGATGGCGCTGGACGCCAAGGGCGTGGTGCAGGCCTACAGCGCGGTCAAGGTGCTGGTGCAGGCGGGCGGCCTGTTGCCGGTGGTGTTGCCGCGCGTGAGCGCGCGCCCGCCGGTGACCACCGCTGCCGCGCTGCAGACGGCGCAGCAGTCGCTGCAGCGTTGCTGCCACCAGTCCTTGCGCGTGTTGCCCTACGTGTGGCCGCTGGAGTACCATGAACACACGGTGCTGGAGCGCCGACCCCGGCAGGAAGCCTGCGTGCTGCGCGTGCTCGACAGCGCTTTGGTGCTGCCCGTTGCGCCTGCGCCTGCCGCTGAATCCGCCCCCGCCGTGGCTGCTGCGCCCGCCGCAGTGGCCCGCCCCGGACACTCCGTTCGCCGATAGAGTCAGAATACCGTGTTGTTCACCGCTACGGAGTTGCCCAAGATGTACACCGCCAAAGGCACACTGGATCTCAACGCCCAGTTGCGCAAGTACACCCCGCTGGTGCACAAGCTGGCGCACCACATGATGGTCAAGCTGCCCGCCAGCGTGGAAGTGGACGACCTGATCCAGGTGGGCATGATGGGCCTGAGCGAGGCGCTGTCGCGCTTTGAGCCGTCGCAGGGCGTGCAGTTCGAGACCTTTGCCAGCCAGCGCATCCGGGGCGCCATGCTCGACGAGCTGCGCGAAGGCGACTGGATGTCGCGCAGCCTGCGCAAGCAGCAAAAAGACATCGAGCGCGCCGTGCAGCGGCTGGAGCAGCGCCTGCAGCGCGTACCGCGCGAATCGGAGATTGCCACCGAGCTGAACCTGCCGCTGGCCGACTACCAGGAGCTGCTGGGCCGCGTGCGGGGCACGCAGCTGGTCTATCTGGAAGATTTGGCCGGCCAGGCCGACGGCGAGGATCACTTTCTGGACCGCTACCTGCCCGGTGGCGCTGAGGTGGACCCTGAGCTGCTGCTGACCGGCCAGCGCATGCGCGAGGCGCTGGTGGATGCTATCGAGAAGTTGCCTGAGCGCGAGCAGTACGTGATGAGCATGTACTACGAGCACGACATGAACCTCAAGGAGATTGCCGCCGTGCTGGGCGTGACCGAATCGCGCGTGTGCCAGTTGCACAGCCAGTCCATTGCCCGTCTGCGCGCCCGCTTGCGCGAGCACTGAGCCGAAGCTTCAGGCCACCCGCATTTCAGGCCTTGAGCGGCGCCTGGCTGGGCCAGCGGCGCGAACCCATGCCGCCGCGCCCGCCCAGCTGCGCGTAGGTGCCTTGGTGCTGCTGCGGAAACAGGATGCCCAGCGCACGTTCAGGCCCAGCTGCCAGGCGCGCGGTGGTGTCGCGCAGGTGCTCCAGCCGCTGCTTGACTTGCTGGAACAGCGTGAGCACTTCCGCCGGGGGCTGGCCTTGCATCAGCGCGCGCGCCAGCACGGGGTAGGCCTGCGCCACCTGCTGCGCCAGCTCGCGGCACTGGGCGGCGTAGCCGTCGGCCTGCGCCGGGCTGTGGCTGGATTGCTGTGCCGCCACGCGGGCGGCGTCAAACTGGGCCAGCAGGCCTTCGAGCTGTTGCTGTGCTGCCGACCAGGGGGTTGTGGGTGCGACCATGGTTGCCAAACGCCAAGAGGGGGTGGAAAGAAAGCGGGCTCAGTTGCTGCGGCTGGTGCGCCAGAGGTCGCGCGCGTTGGCCAGCATCTTGTCGGCAATGGCGCCGGGGTTGGCCCGGAACGAGCCGTTTTCGATGGCGTCGCGCATGGCTTGCACCTTGTCGGCATTGAAAACGGCACTGGAGCCCGACGAACGGCTGGACGCGACCATGCTTTGTGTGGCGGACGATAACTGGACTTGCACCGACGCACCCGTGGCGGGGGCGTCGGCAGCGGGGCTGGCAGGCGCGGCGGCGGGCGCTGACCTACCGGCGAGCTTGGACGGCGCCGCAAGGGCGGCGCTGGCAGGCTGGTCTGACAGGTGGTGGATTTTCATGGCACTCTCCCAGCCCCTTGAACGGGCTGCGTGAATGCTGTATCGGCACAAATAAGGCCGACTTTACCGGATTTTTTGCGCTTTAGATCTGAATCTCGACCGTGTCGGCGCTGCGCACCACGCCGACGATGACGCGCCCGCTGGCCATGCGCACGCGCACGCTCTGGCCCAGGTAGCCGTGGCCCACGGCCTCGCCGTTGGCGTTGAGCGCAAAGCCCTTGCCGCTGGCCACCACCTTGACCTGGGTGCCCGACGAGAACAACTGCGGCGCGCGCACCATGTTCTGGCGCAGCACCTGGCCGGGCAGGATGGCGCGCACCGCCTCGTTGCCCACCCACTGCTCCTCGCTGGGCAGCACGGGCGAGACGCCTTCGGCCCAATCCACCTCCGTCTGCTCGGCCATGTCGCGCGTGAGCACGGTGCCCGGCGTCAGCGTCTGGCGCACCGTCCACGCCGGGCCCCAGGCCTTGACGGTGATGGGCAAGAACACCCGCCACGGCGTGGGCCCCTGCACGCAGCGCAGGCCAATGCGGCTGCGGCCCCACAGCCGGGTGTTGGGCGGCAAAAAGGGCTCCACGCGCTGGCAGGGCGCCAGCCGCAGCCGGGTGTCGAGCTGGCCGACGATGATCTCGGGCCGCAGCTGGCTGGGGGCGTTGCTGTCGCGGTTCTGCTGCCACTTCTGTTCTATCCACTGCTGGGCTTGCTGGCTCCAGGCCTGGGGCGGTGCGCTGGCGTAGGGCGTCTGGGCCTGCGCTGCGGGTGCCACGATGCCGGTGGCCAGCCCCCAGGCCAGCGCCACGCCACAGGCCAGCATGGCGGGCTTGGCGCCGCTGCCAACGCGTGCGCTGCGAACGTCATGGTGGGCGGGCAGGGCGGGGCAAGGGCGGGAGGGGGTGCGGTCAGACATGGTACGTGCCACTGTACGCACCCAGGCCAGCGTGCGCTGCGGGCAATAAGGGGGTGTTTGGGGCCTTTATCGTGCCTTTGTGGCGGCGCCAGATTCCCACAATCGGGGCATCGAAACGTGCTGCATGGGTGTGCAGCGCACCTTGTATGTTGTGAGGCCCGCCATGATTGAGCAATTGACGAAACGCATGGAGTTGTATTCCAACTCGCTGCAGTTGCGCTCGCTGCGCCAGCAGGTGATTGCCAGCAACATGGCCAACGTGGACACGCCCGGCTACGTGGGGCGCGACTTCGACTTTGCCAAGGCGCTCAAGAATGCCAACGGCCAGCAGCCAGGTGGCGCCACCGTGCTGCGCACCAGCGGCAGCACCGGCCTGGCCACCACCAGCGGCGCGCACCTGAGCACCGTGGAGCACGTCGGCGCGCTGCAGGCCAGCGCCAAGATGGCCTACAACGTGCAGATCCAACCCTCAGCGGACGGCAACAGCGTGGACATGGATCAGCAGCGTGCCAACTTTACCGACAACGCCATCCGCTACGAATCGACGCTGCGCTTCATCACCGGCCACGTCAAGACCATGCTCAACGCCATCCAGGGCCAGTAAGCCACCATCAGGGAGTTCATCATGTCGATGTTCGGAATTTTCAGTGTATCGGGCAGTGCCATCAGCTCGCAGGCGCAGCGCCTCAACGTGGTGGCCAGCAACCTGGCCAACGCCGACGCCGTGGCCGGGCCCGACGGCCAGGCCTACCGCGCGCGCCAGGTGCTGTTCCAGACCGTGCCGCTGAGCAAGGACGGCGCCACCAGCGGCGTCAAGGTCAGCAACATTGTGGAAAGCGAAGTGCCCAACCGCCGCGTGTACAACCCGCAGCACCCCAGCGCCGACGACCAGGGCTACGTGACGCATTCCAACGTGAACCCGGTGGAGGAGATGGTGAACATGATCTCGGCTTCGCGCGCTTACCAAAACAACGTCGAGGTGATGAACACCGCCAAGTCGTTGATGCTCAAAACCCTGCAAATGGGCCAGTAACCCGATATTGCACACATTGACACCGGAGCACCCTTATGTTCATGACCCCTTTGTCGGCCACCGAAATTCAGACTTACAACGCCAACGGTGGCAAAAAAGCTGTGGACTCTGATCCACAAGCCATGCAGGATCGCTTTTTGAAGCTGTTGGTGGAGCAGCTCAAAAACCAAGACCCGATGAACCCGATGGAAAACGCGGAAATGACCTCGCAAATGGCGCAGATCAACACCGTAACGGGCATCCAGCAGCTTAACAGCACCATGTCCAGCATCACCACCCAGTTCAATGCGTTGCAAAACATGCAAGGTACATCGCTGGTGGGCCGCCAAGTGCTGCTGCCGGGCAACCAACTGGCATTCGATGCCAATGGCGTGGGCCAAGGGGCGCTGGAATTGCCCAAAGATGCCAAGGGCGTGAAGGTGGAAGTCATCAGCACCACTGGCACCGTATTGGGTACGCTGAATTTGGGCGACAAAACCGCTGGTACCCACCACTTCAACTGGAATGCCCAAGCCGCTGGCGTGACCGATTTGAGCAAGGTCAAGAGCTTCCGCGTCACGTCCGACGTCAAGGGCGTGGCCGCCACCGTGACCACGCTGGCGCCGCAAACCGTGGAAAGCGTGAGCTTTGCCGACGGCGCCATGCGCCTGCGCACCAGCAGCGGTGGCACGGTGGCCTACGACGACGTGAAAGAGTTTATGTAAGCCGGGCCCAGACGCCCATTTGTGCAACTTTTTTTGAAAAGCTGAGAGGAAACTACCATGAGCTTTAACATTGGACTGTCTGGCCTGAACGCTTCGGCCAAGAACCTGGACGTGATTGGGCACAACATTGCCAACGTCAACACCGTGGGCATGAAGACGCAGCGCGCCGAATTTGCCGAGCTGTACGCTTCGTCGTTGGGCTCTGCCGGTGGCATGGGCTTGGGCATGGGCACCAGCATTGCCACTGTGTCGCAGGAATTTACGCAGGGCAACCTGAGTGACACCGGCAACGAGCTGGATCTGGCCATCAACGGCGCGGGCTTCTTTACGCTGGAAGCTGGCAACGGCGAGCGCATTTACACCCGCGCAGGCAACTTCAAGCTGGACGAGCTGGGCGAGATTGTGGCCAACAACGGCGCCAAGCTGATTGACCCGACCACGGGCGACCCGTACAAGTGGCCCAACGGCGGTGTGGCGGCGGGCCGCGAAACCACTGGTATCACGATGGATTTGAACTTGGATACGAACGCCAAGATCGCAGCACCTGACCCTACTACAGGTCTGACCGATCCGCCGCTGAAAACCTACGGCACCACGTTGCAAGTGTTTGACCAACAAGGCGCGGCCATCAACATGGATTTCTATTTCAAGAAAACCGAGGCCAACACTTGGGCCGTTTACGCCAAATACCCGGAAGGCACAGGAGATGCTGCTGCACCCACTGCTGTGCCCACCGATGGGGGCGAGATCAACGCGGCATGGTCTGCAACGGATCCTGATCGGTATGAGGGAACTGATGTCGACTACGAACCCGATTTGAAGCCGATTGCCTATTTGCAATTTGATTCGTTTGGAAAAATGAGCAAAATGACGACTGAATCGGTTCTTGAGGCAGCTCCCACGATAAGTAAGACCCCTTCTCCCGCAGTAGGAACTGCTGCTACAGAAACCAGATTTGGTGGTTTTACGGGTACCAATACTGTAGGCTCTGTTGGTACTTTAACCGTTGATGTGGTGACCAGTACAGACGGCCCAGATGCTGATGCCATATTTGATACTGCAACTGGTGTTCGTAAAAGCTACGCCAACGCAAAGCTTACAAGTGGCACGGCTGCTTTTCCAGCTGCCAATGCGGTTCTAACCTCGGCGATTGATAATGGAGATGGCACACTTACAGTCTCTGGTAGTGGTAATACTTGGATTTTTGCTGTCCAAAGCGATTGGAAGCCAACCAATATGGCTGTTCCACCAGCCTTCAGTGTTTCGATTGACAATATTAAAAATACCAGCGGTGCTACCGACTCTATTGGCCAGTTGAACAGCCCAGAGGGCATTACGGTCGATTTTTCCAAGATCACCCAAAACGCCCAGGAATTCAGCGTGACCGCGCTGGACCAGGACGGCAACCCGCCCGGCTTCCTGACCAAGATCAGCGTGGAAGACGACGGCACCATCTCGGCCAAGTACACCAACGGCCAGACCGAATCGATGGGGCAGCTCAAGCTGGCCAACTTCCGCAACGTGTCGGGCCTGGAGCCGTCCAGCGGTGGTTACTGGGTGGAAACCAAGGACTCGGGCGGCCCGGTGTTTGGCGTGCCGGGTTCGGGCAGCTTTGGCTCGTTGCGCGGCGGTGCGCTGGAAGAGTCCAACGTGGACTTGACCGCCGAGCTGGTGAACATGATGACCGCGCAGCGCAACTACCAGGCCAACTCGCAGACCATCAAGACGCAAGATCAGATCATGAACACCGTGATCAACCTGAAGTAACGCTGAGAGGAAACCACCATGAGCTTCAACATTGGACTGTCTGGCCTGAACGCTTCGGCCAAGAACCTGGACGTGATTGGGCACAACATTGCCAACGTCAACACTGTGGGCATGAAGACGCAGCGCGCCGAATTTGCCGAGCTGTACGCCTCGTCGTTGGGCTCTGCGGGTGGTATGGGCCTGGGCATGGGCACCAGCATTGCCACCGTGTCGCAGGAATTCACGCAGGGCAACCTGAGCGACACCGGCAACGAGCTGGACTTGGCCATCAACGGCGCGGGCTTTTTTACGCTGGAAGCCAGCAACGGCGAGCGCATCTACACCCGCGCCGGCAACTTTAAGCTGGACGAACTGGGCGAGATTGTGGCCAACAACGGCGCCAAGCTGGTGGATCCGACCACCGGTGAGCCTTACAAGTGGCCCAATGGCGGTGTGGCCCCGGGCCGCGAAACCACGGGCGTGACGATGGACTTGAACCTGGACACCCGCGCTGCGGTTGCCGTGCCCAATGCCGTCACCGGCTTGACCGACCCACCGTTGAAAACCTATGGCACCACGCTGCAAGTGTTTGACCAGCAAGGTGCGGCCATCAACATGGATTTCTATTTCAAAAAAACCGAGTCCAACACGTGGGCAGTGTACGCAAAATACCCTAAAGACGATGGCACAAATAAAACAGCGGCAGCACCATCTGCAACACCGACCAAGGGTGGTGTTGTTGACGCAGCTTGGAGTTCATCTAACCCGGATCAATACGACGCGACAACAGACGCTGACAATGACCCCGATTTGAAGCCAATTGCTTTCTTGCAATTTGATTCTTTTGGGAAAATCAGCAATATGACGGAAGCCTCTACATGGGGCCCAACGTCAACTGGTACTGCCCCCACGAATCCGATCACCAGTGCTCAGCTGACGGGAACCGATCTTAAAATTATTGGTGGTGCAAATACCATAACCTACAGCAATGCCAGTGTGAAGGCTGTTGACACATCCGCTAGTTCAACAGGTGCGCCAGCAGCAACTACTTACACAGTCAACAGCGACGGTACGATTGATGTGTCTGTAGACCCTGGTGTTAACGGTGATCCCATAGTTAAAACAACGTACAAAGTTATTGAAAACTGGCAGCCAGCTTTCCCCGCTTCCGCCCCTGTTGCATTTTCTGTTCCTATCAACAACATAAAAAATGAAAGTGGTTCGACTACTTCTTTGGGTCAAGCAAACAGCCCGAAGGGCATCACGGTTGACTTCTCCAAGATCACCCAAAACGCTCAAGAGTTCAGCGTGACCGCGCTGGATCAGGACGGCAACCCGCCCGGCTTCCTGACCAAGATCAGCGTGGAAGACGACGGTACCATTTCCGCCAAGTACACCAACGGTCAGACCGAGTCGATGGGCCAGCTCAAGCTGGCCAACTTCCGCAACGTGTCGGGGTTGGAGCCGTCCAGCGGTGGTTATTGGGTGGAGTCGAAAGACTCGGGCGGCCCGGTGTTTGGCGTGCCGGGTTCGGGCAGCTTTGGCTCGTTGCGCGGCGGTGCGCTGGAAGAGTCCAACGTGGACTTGACCGCCGAGCTGGTGAACATGATGACCGCGCAGCGCAATTACCAAGCCAACTCGCAGACCATCAAGACGCAAGACCAGATCATGAACACCGTGATCAACCTGAAGTAACCGGGCAAGCGTCTAGCAAAACTGGCTGGCCCGTGGGGCTGGCCAGGTGGTTTGAATTTGAGCAAGGAGTTGCACTGTGGATCGCGTTATTTACACCGCCATGTCGGGCGCCAACGCTGCCATGTACCGGCAGCAGTTGCTTTCGAACAACCTGGCCAACGTCAACACCAACGGCTTTAGGGCCGAGATGGCCACGTTCCGGCACGTGCCGGTGCGTGGCGAAGGGGCCAGCACCCGCGTGCATGCGCTGGAGGCCACCGCCGGGCATTTGGATTTGCCGGGCACCGTGGCCACGACGGGCCGCCCGCTGGACGTGGCGGCACAGGGCCAAGCTTACTTTGCTATTCAGGGTTTGGATGGCGTGGAGGCTTATACCCGTGCTGGGAATTTGCAAATTTCGCAAAACGGCAATCTGGTGGGCCATGCAGGTTTGCCAATGCTGGACGCGGGTGGCGCGCCCATCACCATTCCAGCCAACGCTGAGGTGGGCATAGGCAGCGATGGCACCATCAGCGTGAAGGTGGCGGGCGAGAACCCGCAAGCTGTGGGCCGCTTGAAGCTCGTCACGCCCAACGCCGAGGCCCGCCTGCAACGCGGTGAGGACGGTTTGTTCCGGGGCGCGGACAACCAGCCTTTGCCCGCCGACCCGGCGGCACAAATGGTCAGCGGCGCACTGGAAGGCTCCAACGTGAACCCAGTCGAAGCGATGGTGAACATGATTTCTGCAGCGCGGCTGTTCGAGGCGCAAATGAAGATGATTAAAAATGCTGAACAAAATGACCAGACGGCTGGCAAATTGTTGGGCATGAACGCCTGATATATTGAAATAAGGGGTTAAAAATGGCAATGGTTCAGTCTCTTTGCATTGCAGCTTCAGGCATGCAGGCACAGCAAACCCATTTGGATGTTATTTCCAACAACTTGGCCAACGTATCTACTACGGGTTTCAAGCGTGCTACGACGGTATTCGAAGATTTGATGTACCAGAATTTACGTCAAGCTGGGGGCAACAATACTGAGCAAACGCAATTGCCAACAGGATTGCAGCTCGGGTTGGGTGTGCGTACGGTAGCCACCTCGCGCAGTTATACCCAAGGCAGCTTGCAGCAAAGCGACAAATCATTTGATATCGCCATCAACGGCAATGGGTTTTTTCAGGTGGAGTTGCCCGATGGCACCACAGGCTATACCCGTGATGGCACGTTTGAAATCAACGCCCAAGGCCAGTTGGTCACAGCCAATGGCAACCGCGTGCTGGGTGGTGTGACAGTGCCGGCGGACGCGCGCAGCATTACCGTGGGCAAAGACGGTGTGGTCACAGCCTTGATTGGCCTGAACAACCCGCAGCCGCAGCAGATCGGCACGATTGAGACCGCATCTTTCATCAATCCGGCGGGTTTGGAGCCGCGTGGTCAAAATGTTTACACCGAAACCCAAGCATCCGGCAATCCAGTAGCCGGTACGCCGGGGGCTGACGGACTGGGTTATTTGATGCAAGGGCATTTGGAAACCTCGAACGTGAACGTGGTGCAGGAGCTGGTGTGCATGATTCAGACCCAGCGCGCTTATGAAATGAATTCGAAGGCCGTGACCACGTCCGACCAGATGCTGCAAAAACTCACGCAGCTGTAACGGTGGCGGCGGGCTTGGTGCCGCTGCCTTGAATGTCTTTGTGTTGTATTGATGGATGGTTTGCCATGCGCCGCTCTTTGTTGCCTTCCCTGATGTGTGCGCCTGCCGTTGGCCGTTGGCCATTGCGGTTGGGTGGGCTGGCGCTGGTGTTGGCGGCCACGGGTTGCAACACTTTGTCGCGGGTGCCGGATGTGGAGCTGGCCAAGGGGCCAGACGATCCGTCGATGCTGTACCCGGCGCGCCAAGAGCGGTCGTTTGATCCGCCCACCGGATCGCTGTTTGCCACGTCGTCGTACCGCCCAGGGTTTGAGGATCACCGTGCGCGGTTGGTGGGGGACGCGTTGACGATCAATGTCGTAGAGAGCGTGTTGGCATCGCAGGAATCCAACTCTGGTGTGAGTCGTCAGTCAACATTGGGGGCGGCCATTAGCATGTTGCCTTTAATTGGTACTGCTTTGGGCACAAAACTGGATGCCGAGGCCGAAACCAGCAACAGTATGAGTGGCAATGGTTCTACGGCCAGCAACAATTTTTTCCAGGGCGCTATCACCGCCACGGTGGTGGAAGTGTTGCCCAACGGCCATTTGCAGGTGGTGGCCGAGAAGCAGGTGGGCGTGAACCAGAACGTGGATGTTCTCAAGTTTACGGGCACGGTAGATCCGCGCACCATTGCACCGGGCAATATGGTGGCTTCGACGCAGGTGGCCAATGTGCGTGTTTTGTCGCGTGGCCGTGGCGCGCAGGACGATGCCCAAACCTTTGGTTGGCTGGCGCGTTTCTTTCTGACGCTCTCGCCGTTCTGATGGGGTGAGGCCACATTTGGCGGGTGTTTGCCGGTCTTTTTGACGTTTGCACCGCCGTCAGTCGTCTGCACAATAGGTTCAAGGGGTATTGTGCGATGAACAGATTCAATTTTTACAAATTACATGCCGTCCACAGCGCGCTGCTCGCAGTGGCCGTCGGGTGGGGGGCGGCGGTGGCTCCGGCCCATGCCGCGCGCATCAAGGATGTGGCCGCCGTGCAGGGGGTGCGCACCAACCAACTCACGGGTTACGGGCTGGTGGTGGGGTTGGACGGCAAAGGCGACAAAGCCGGTGGCCCAGCCAGCCAGAGTTTGCGCAACTACTTGCAGCAAATGGGTCTCTCTCTGGGATCAAACGTCAAAGACGGTAAAGCCATTGACTCGAACATCAGCGGGGCCAATATCAAGAGTGACAACGTGGCCGCTGTGTTAGTCACTGCACAATTGCCGCCGTTCGCGCGCCCAGGGCAGGCCATCGATGTGACGGTATCGTCGATAGGCGATGCCAAGTCGCTGCGCGGGGGTACCCTCATCAGCACCCCGTTGCGTGGGGTGGACGGTCAGATTTATGCGCTGGCGCAGGGCAACCTGTTGGTGGGTGGTGCGGGTGGCAGTTCCAAGGACGGCAAAAGCAGTGTGCAGGTCAACCACTTGAACGCAGGCCGTATCCCCGACGGAGCGCAAGTAGAACGCGCGGTACCCACGCCTTTTTTGCAGGGCGATTTTATTGAGTTGGGTGTCAAGTCGGCGGATTTTCAGACGGCGCGCCGGGTGGCAGCGGCCATCAACCAGTCCAAAGGCGGTGGCACAGCGCAGGCGTTGGATGGCCGGGTGGTGCGGGTGCGTGCGCCACAAAACCCGGATGCGCGGGTGGCGTTTTTGGCTGATCTGGAAGAATTGAATTTGGATTTGCCCACGCCTGAAGCGCGGGTGGTGGTCAATTCCCGCACTGGCTCGATTGTGATGAACCAGGCCGTGACTTTGGGGGCCTGTGCCGTAGCGCATGGCAACTTGACCATCAGCGTCGATTCCACCCCCGTCATCAGCCAACCCAATTCCTTCACGGGCAACGACAACGACACCAACATTGGCATCAACGCCAAGAACAACCAAAATACCGCCATAGTGGCCAATGCCGCCAACAATGGTGGCGTGCGTACCGTGGAGTCTGAAAAGGCCAATATCACCATCACGCAAGACGGCGGTCGGCTGATGCACTTGCCCCCTGCACCGCAGTTGTCGGATGTGGTGCGTGCGCTCAACAGCATGGGCGTGACACCGCAAGATTTGGTGGCCATTTTGCAGGCCATCAAATCGGCTGGTGCCCTCAACGCTGAGCTGGAGGTGATCTGACATGGACTTGAGCAGCAGCACCGTTTCCTTGGCCGGTCAGCGCGGTTTGGCCGCCGACAGCAAAGCACTCAATGGTTTGAACGCCTTGGCGGGCAAAGACAGCAAAGCCGCCATCAAAGAGACCGCCCGTCAGTTTGAAGCCCTGTTCATGCGTGAATTGCTCAAGAGTATGCGCGATGCGACGATGAAGAGCGGGTTGATGGAAAGCGAGCAAGGCGACTTTGCCACTGATATGCTCGACCAGCAGTACGCCCAACAAATGGTGGGCCTGCCCCGAGGCTTGAGTGAAATGATTGAACGGCAGTTATCGCAGCAAATTGCCCCGAACAACAGCTCGGGACAAAGCGGTGGTGCGCCGCCGTCGGCCACTTGGTCGGGCCGTGAGGCGCGCAGCACGGTGGCGGCGGTTGCGGCGCAGGCGCGTTCGGTAGGTGCGGCCAGCGGCGGTGGAGACACTGGAGGCAACGCCAATGCGGCCACGTTTGTGGGGCAGCACAACGCAGCGGCCCAGCAGGTGGCGCGTGAATCGGGTATTCCGGCAGCGTTCATGCTGGGGCAGGCGGCACACGAAACCGGTTGGGGCCGCAGCCAGATCAAAAGTGCCGATGGCAGCAACAGCTTCAACCTGTTTGGCATCAAGGCGGGGCCGGGCTGGAACGGCAAGGTGGCGGAAATTACCACCACCGAGTACATTGGAGGCCAGCCGCGCAAGGTGGTGGCCAAGTTCCGCGCCTACGACTCCTACGCCGACTCGTTCCGCGACTACGCCCGCCTGATCGGCAACAGCCCGCGCTACGCCAAGGTGATGGACAACCTGCACTCGCCGCAAAGCTTTGCCGCCAACCTGCAGCAGGCTGGCTACGCCACCGACCCCCAATACGCCAGCAAGCTCAGCCGCGTCATCCAGACCGCCATGAACCTGCAGCGCACCGCCACCTGAGCCTTCAATAGGATCCCGTCATGAGCAACAACAGCCTTAACATTGCCCGCAGCGCCGTGACCAGCAACCTGGCTGCGCTGCAGGTGATAGGCCACAACATTGCCAACGCCACCACCGAAGGCTACACGCGCCAGACGGTGGACATGCAGGCGCGCACCGGCAGCCAGCTGGGCTCCAGCCTCAACTTCTTTGGCCAGGGCGTGAACGTGGCCAGCGTGGAGCGCCAGTACAGCGGCTTTCTGACGCGCGAGGCGCAGGCCACCAAGTCCGTGGCGGCGGGCGACGCCGCGCACTACATGCGCCTGCAGCAGTTGGAAGAACTGTTCCCGATGGGCGAGACCGGCATGGGCGAGGTCATCAACGGCGCGCTCAACGCCTGGGTGGATGTGGCCTCGTCGCCCATCGACCTGACCGCGCGCGCCGTGGCCCTGACCAGCGCCGAGGACTTGGCCACGCGCTTGCAGGCCACCACCAGTGGTTTGGACGAGTTGCGTGTGTCGGCCACGCAGCAGTTCAATGGTGCATTGGACAGCATCAACACGTTGGCCAAGTCGATTGCCGCGCTCAATGCAAAGGTGATGCAGTCGGGCGACGAGGTGTCCAACGACCTGCTGGACCAGCGTGAGCAGGCCATCACCGACCTCAACAAGTACGTGCAGACCAGCACTGTGGCCGACGCGCGCGGTGGCCTGACGCTGTTTGTGGCCGGCGGCCAGCCGCTGGTGCTGGGCGGCACCGCGTTCCAGCTCAAGAACGCCGCCGACCCCAGCGTCAAGAATGGCAGCCAGCTCGCGCCCATCGACTCGATGCAGGTGGCGGTGGTGCTGGACCGCGGCGACGGCCAGCCCACGGCGCTCAACCCGCAGATGCTGGGCGGCGGTGAACTCAGCGGCCTGCTGCAGTTCGTCAACCACGACCTGACCGACACCCAGAACGCGGTGGGGCGCCTGGCCATGTCGCTGGCGGTGCAGATGAATGAACAGCACCGCCTGGGTATCGACCTCAACGGCCAGGCCGGCGGCGATTTGTTCAGCCTGCAGGGCGGCTACGTCAGCACCAACGCCACCAGCGGCGCGGTCAGCATCAGCGCCTTGCCTGCGCTCAAGCCCGATGGCTCCCGCGCCGCTGGCACCGTAGCAGCCACCGTGACCGACCCGACCGCGCTCAAGGCGTCGAACTACGAGTTGCAGTTTGACGCCAGCGATCCGACCAAAGGCGCCTTGGTGCGCTTGTCGGATGGCGCGAGCGTGTCATTTCAGGTGGACTCTGCCACCGATCCCGAACCAGGCCGGTTGAGGTTTGGTACGGCTGCCGATTCCGAGTTCGATGGCCTGTCGTTTGCGGTGGACACTACCCAGCCCCTGCCCACTGGCGGCGACCGCTACCTGTTCAAGCCCTTCGCCGATGTGAGCCGCAACATCAACATGGCCGTCACCCAGCCTGCCAGCGTGGCGGTGGCCAGCCCGGTGTATGCGTCGTTTGCGTCGGCCAACACCGGCAGCATGGGGCTGCAAAGCCTGAGCCTGAGCGCGGCCAGCCCGAGCTTGAAGGATGTGATGGCTTCTGGGTCATTGCCCACAATATCGTTGGAGTACGACAGCGCAACTGGCACCTTTGACGGCCTTGCTGCATCTCCAGCAGGCAGTGCTCAATTTTTAGATAAAGATGGCGCGCCTTTATCTGCCCCCAACTTGCCCAAATACGTTCCCGGCGCAACCCTGAATATCAAGTGGAGCGATGGTGGTGGCAACAGCCTGACCTACGCCCTGATTTTGCGCGGTACGCCCGCCGATAATGACAAGTTAACCATCCGGTCGGCGCTTCCCAATCCCAGTGACCCAGCCGCCGGTTTCATCCAGAACGCCGGCAACGCCAACGCCATGCTGGCGCTGCGCGACCAGGCCAGCCTGGACGGCGTGACGTTGAGCAACGGCTACACCAGCGTGTTCTCGGTGGTGGCCAACAAGGCGCAGGCGGGGCGGCTGGCGGCGGAGTTCTCCGACACCAAGGCCATGGCGGCCGAAAACGCGCGCTCGAGCCAGTCCGGCGTTAACCTGGACGAGGAGGCCGCGCGCTTGCTGCAGTACCAGCAGGCCTACGAGGCCGCGGCCAAGTACCTGCAGGTCATCCAGGCCAACTTCGACACCCTGCTCAGCCGCCTGGGCTGAGGCGGGTCAACCCGACACTGAAGCCGAATCCGGCACCCAGCCTTCCCAATCCGTTTTTTGACCTGAAAAGGGGACGACCATGGCCATCAACCGCGTGTCCACCGCCAACAGTTACGACCGCACCTTGCACAACATCGGCCAGCGCAGCAGCGAGCTGTCCAAGTCGCAGGAGCACATTTCATCGGGCAAGCGCGTGCTGCGCGCCAGCGACGACGCCGTGGCCGCCACCCTGGCCGAGCGCGCCCGCAACCGCCAGCTGCGCAACGAGGCCGACCTGCGCGCGCTGGAGGCCTCGCGCACCGCGCTGACGCAGGTCGAGTCGGCCCTGGGCGACGGCATCGAGCTGACGCAGCAGGCGCGCGAGCTGATCGTGCAGGCGGGAAACTCCACCCTGTCGGCCACCGACCGGGGCATCCTGGCCAACCAGATCGACGGCCTGCGCGACCAGCTGCTGGAAGTGGCCAAGCGCAAGGACACCTCGGGCTTGACGCTGTTTGGCGGGCTGGGGGGTGGAGATCCGGCGTTCAAAGAAGAAACGGGATCCGGTGTCGCGCCGGACAGCGAGGTCAACTTCTATGGCCAGAACGGGCAGTACCTGCCGACCGAGAACGCCTTGCCCAAGGCGGTGGATGGCAGCGTGGCGTGGTTGGTCAACAACCCATCCAGTTCTGGTTTGCCGTCCAAAAACAACCCTGATGGCTCCACCGAACCCAATTATCTGTTTGATATTCTGGAAGAGACTGCCAAAAAATTGCGCGATCCAGCCCCGACAGAAGCTTTGTCCACCACTGTGGGTAATGCCTTGTCTGATGTGGACCAAGCGCTGGAGAACATGCGCATGGTGCGCGGCCAGGCCGGGCAGTGGCTCAATCGGGCCGATTCGATGGAAAGTCTGTTCCAGGACCGCGACCTGTTCCACGAGCAGGAAATCTCCGACCTGACCGACCTCGATCTGGCCAAGGGCTATTCCGAGTTCCAGACCCAGCAGCTCGCGCTGAATGCCGCGCTGCAGTCCTACGCCCAGGTGCAGAAGAAATCGCTGTTTCAGTACATGGCCTGAGCGCCCGCGTGGCATGATCTAGCGCATGGCATTCAACATTCTGGAACATGTGGCGCTGGCCTATCAGCCGGTGTGGGGCAGCAACCGCCAGCTGGTGGGGGTGCGCTTGCAGGTGCGGGCGCTCAACCCGGAGTCGGTGGACGCTGCGCACCTGCTGCACTGGCTCGAGACCGAGTGGTTCGACGAGTCGCCGCGCCTGCTGGTGTCGTTTGCCGACACCGAGCTGCTGCAGCAGGCGCTGGGCCTGACGCCGCAGCCCTCCATCTGGCTGGAGCTGCCCGCCTGGCAGGACGACCTGCCCGCCGATTGGGCCCGCACCGTGGCGCTGGCGCTGGGCCACGGCCACGTGCTGGTGCAAAACGCCACGCTGGCGCAAGCCAAGCTGGGCCTGAGCCGGGGCCGTGGGCCCGAACGCTACGTGCTGCAACTGCAGGCCGACCAGATCGAACAGGCGCTGCAGGCGGCGCAGCAGTCGCAGGCCATGGCCGCTGGCCAGCTGCCGCGCGCCGACGCCAGCGGCATGGGCCAGCACCGCCCGGGCCTGGTGCGCAGCCCGGTGCTGGCCAACCAGCTGTACGAACACGTGGGCACGCGCGCGCTGGCCGCGCACTGCCTGGACGAACAGCGCGCCTGGGGCATGTGCGGCTGGCCCATGCTCGACACGCTGGAGCCCTACCGCCTGCACGGCGTGCCGGTGGACCGCCTGACGCTGGTGCGCGTGCAGCAGGCCCTGCTGCACGAGCGCCCGATGGACGTGGTGGAAAACCTGATCCTGCAAGACCCGGTGCTGACCTACCGCGTGCTGCAGCTGGTCAACTCGTCGGTGTTTGGTGCCAGCCGCGAGGTCAACACCATCCGCCAGGCGCTGATGCTGCTGGGCCAGAAAATCCTGCGCGACTGGCTGCTGGAGCTCATGCCTGGCGCCTCGTCCGACCGCGACCTGGTGCCGGTGCGCCAGACCATGGTGCTGCGCGCGCAGCTCATGACCTACCTGATGGACGCGGGCGCGCAGGCCGAGCTGGGCACCGAGATCTACGTCACGGGGCTGTTCTCGCAGCTGCACCTGCTGCTGCACGAGCCGCCGCTCAAGATGCTGCAGCGCCTGCCCATTCCCGAGCGCATGGTGGACGCCTTGCTGCGCCACAGCGGGCCGTACTTTCCGTACCTGGATCTGGCGCGGCGGCTGGAACAGTTCCAGACCCCTGAGCGCGTGCTGGGCGCGTGCGAGGAATACCAGTTCCCGCTCGACACCGTCAACCGTGCCCTGCTGCGCATGCTGGCGCGCTGGCGCAACCAGCTCTGATGCCGCACGGCACAGCCCGCCCGGCCACGTCCGGGCTTTTTTGCGCCCGGGTTATGGTTTCCTATAAGTAAACTTATTTACCTAAAAGAAACTTTGCGGTATAGTCGAACCCGTTGTGTTGTTGCACCCGTTGAGTTGTTAAGGAGACCCCACCATGAGCCTGATCCAGAAAATCCACCACGTTGCCTACCGTTGCAAGGATGCCAAAGAGACCGTTGAGTGGTACGTCAAGCACTTGGACATGGGCTTTGTGCTGGCGATTGCCGAAGACCTGGTGCCTTCGACCAAAGCGCCCGACCCGTACATGCATGTGTTTCTGGACGCAGGCGACGGCAACGTGTTGGCCTTCTTTGAACTGCCCAATTCCCCCGAGATGGGCCGCGACGAAAACACCCCGGCCTGGGTGCAGCACATCGCGTTCAAGGTCGAAAGCGTGGACAAGCTCGAAGAAGTCAAGGCCCGCCTGCAGGCCGCTGGCATTGACGTGGTGGGCCCCACCAACCACACCATCTTCAAGAGCATCTACTTCTTCGACCCCAACGGCCACCGCCTGGAGCTGGCCGCCGACGTGGGCACGCCCGAGATGTACCGCAAGCTCGACGAGGTAAAGTGGGACATGCTCAACGAATGGGCGCAGACCAAGCGCGCCCCCAAGCACGCCGCCTGGATGCACGAAACCGAGTTCAAAGCTTGAGCTAACATCCGGGGCATGCACACCTCTGCCCTGGTTTTGTTCTCTGGTGGACAAGATTCCACCACTTGTCTGGCCTATGCGTTGCAACGCTACACCCGCGTTGAGACCATAGGCTTTGCTTATGGCCAACGCCATGCCGTCGAAATGGACGTGCGCCCCACTGTGCTGGCCGAGTTGCGCCGTGCCTTTCCGGCGTGGGCCGACCGTCTGGGCGAAGACCACGTGCTGGACGCGGGCGTGCTGGGCCAGATCAGCGACACCGCGCTGACGCGCGGTACTGAAATCGCGATGCAAGCCAACGGCTTGCCCAACACCTTTGTGCCGGGGCGCAACCTGTTGTTTTTGACGCTGGCGGCGGCGCTGGCTTATCGGCGTGGTTTGCAAGTTATCGTCACGGGGGTGTGCGAGACCGACTTTTCCGGTTACCCCGACTGCCGCGACGACACCATGAAAGCGTTGCAGGTCGCGTTGTCGTTGGGCATGGACACGCGCCTGCTGATCGAAACCCCGCTGATGTGGCTGGACAAGGCACAAACCTGGGCACTGGCGCACCAGCTGGGTGAGCAAAGCGGTGTGGCCGGTGGTGGGCGTGCCCTCATCCAACTGTTGTTGGAAGACACCCACACCTGCTATTTGGGTGACCGCAGCTTGCGCCACCCGTGGGGCTATGGGTGCGGCACCTGCCCCGCGTGCGAGTTGCGCGCCAGCGGCTGGCAGCGTTACACCGCGTCTGCCACTGCATCCACCGCCTGAACCGCCACGTTGCTGATGCCGCTGGCCACGTGGCCAGCGGGCACGTGCCGGGCGGCGTGCTCAATGTGGCCGGTCTGGTCGTCAAAGAAGAAATCCGGTTCAAACTCGCGCAAAAATTCGCCTTTGGGCAGGCCGCCGAGGAAGAAAGCTTCGTCGATGTCGATGTGCCAGTCCATCAGGGTGCGGATGGCGCGCTCGTGCGCCGGGGCGCTGCGGGCCGTGACCAGCGCAGTGCGGATGCGCATGGTGTCGGTGCCCAGCCGTTGCAGTTGTTGCAACGCTTGCAGCAGCGGCTTGAACGGCCCGGCGGGCAGGGGTTGGCTGGCTTTTTGCGCTTCGTGCGACTGGAAAGCGTTCAGGCCTTCGGCCTGGAAGATGCGTTCCGCCTCGTCGGAAAACAGCACCGCATCGCCATCGAAGGCAATGCGCACCTCGTGCGGGTGCGCGTCGGACGCGTGTACCGACTGCGGGTACACCCGCGCCGCTGGCACGCCGGCTTGCAGCGCGGCATGCACATCGTCCAAGTGGGTGGACAAGAACAGGTTGGCTTGCAAGGGCCGCAGGTAGCGCCACGGTGGTGCCCCGCGCGTGAACACACCGCGCTGAATGCTCAGGCCATAGTGTTGCGCCGAGCGGAACACGCGCAAGCCCGACACCGGGTCGTTGCGCGACAAGATCACCACCTCGACCCGGGGCGCGTCGGGCTGGTTGAAGCTCAGCAGTTTGCGCACCAGCGAGAACGCCACCCCGTGGTTGGCAGGTTGAGTCAGCCGGTCGAGTTGCAGCTGCATGTAGGCGGTGCTGTCGCTTTGTTCAAAGATGCGGTTCTCGGCCTCAAAGTCGAACAACGCGCGCGAGGAAATGGCCACAACAAGTTGGCCTTCAAGGCTGGCGGGCATGGGGGCGGGGCTCCGGTGGCGGCACAATGTGGCGTATGTGGATCGACACCCATTGTCACCTGGACGCGCCCGAGCTGCACACCGGCGGCCTGCACCCGCTGGCGCTGCGGGCCCAGGCGCGCGCCGCGGGCGTGGCGCTGTGCGTGTACCCGGCGGTGCAGTGCCGCAACTGGGACGCGGTGCGCACGCTGGCGCACCAGACCGGCGATGCCTACGCGCTGGGCATCCACCCGCTGTACGTGCCCCAGGCCAGCGACGACGACTTGCTCCAGCTGGACGCCGCCTTGCAGCGCCACCAGCACGACCCGCGCCTGGTGGCGGTGGGGGAAATCGGGCTGGACTTCTTTGTGCCCGCTTTGTGCGAACCCGCGATGCGGGAACGCCAGTTGCACTTTTACCGTGCCCAACTGCGCTTGGCCCAGCGTTACGGGTTGCCGGTAATTCTGCATGTGCGCCGCAGCGCCGATGCGTTGCTGAAGCCTTTGCGCGAGCTGGCGGGGCAGGGCAGGCCGGTGTTGTGTGGCATTGCCCACGCCTTCAACGGCAGCGTGCAGCAGGCGCAGGCCTGTGTGGCGCTGGGCTTCAAGCTGGGTTTTGGCGGCGCGGTCACGTTCGATACCGCACGCCGTTTGCGCCAGTTGGCCACGGAGTTGCCCCTGGACGCGCTGGTGCTGGAAACTGATGCCCCCGACATTCCGCCGCAGTGGCTGTACGTGGACGCCGCTGCCCGCGCCGCTGGCCAGCCGCAAGGCGTCAACACTCCGGCGGAGCTGCCGCGCATCGGCGCCGTGGTGGCGGGCTTGCGTGGCATCCCCCCGGCGGCGCTGGCGGCGGCCACCACCGCCAACGCGCGCGCCGCCTTGCCCCGTCTGGCCGCACTGCAGCCCGCTGGCGCCAGCACCTGAGCTGCCGCGCATCCGCGCCGCCATGCCCTACGATTGCCGTCTTTCTTTTTCATCCGCATACTCAACGAGAACCCATGGCCCACCACGACGCCCGTTACCACCCCGACCAGCGCACCCCGCCGCCGCGCGCCGCCCAGACCCAGGACAACCTGCCCCCGGTGTCGATCTCGGAACACGGCGACCAGCGTTACCTGCACCTGGGCACCGAATGGATCCAGGGCGGCATGTGCATCGATGCCCCGTTCGACATCGAGCTGGAGTACGTGCAGCGCATGATGGCGTGGCTGCTGTTCGTCGAGCCCGACACCGTGGCGCAGCGCCACGCCATGCAGCTGGGCCTGGGCGCGGCGGCGCTGACCAAGTTCCACTTCAAGAAACTGAAGATGGACACCACCGCCATCGAGATCAACCCGCAGGTGGTGCTGGCGTGCCGCCAGTGGTTCAAGCTGCCGCCCGACAGCGCCAAGCTGCGCGTGCTGCTGGGCGATGCCGCCGAAGTGGTGCGCCACGCGCCGTTCTACGGCACCATCGACGCGCTGCAGGTGGACTTGTACGACCACGAAGCCGCCGCCCCGGTGCTCGACAGCCCCGACTTCTACGCCGACTGCCGCCACCTGCTGACCGACGAAGGCGCCCTGACCGTGAACCTGTTTGGCCGCGACGCCAGCTACGAGCGTTCGCTGGAAAGCATCTGCGCCGCTTTTGGCGCCGACGCGGTGTGGACGTTCAAGCCCACGCGCGAGGGCAACGCCATTGTGCTGGCGCTGCGCACGCCACAGCACCCCGAGCGCATGGAGCTGCTGGCCCGCGCCGAGCGCATCCAGGAACGCTGGGGTTTGCCAGCGGTCAAGTGGCTCAAGGTGTTCACCTCGGCAGCGGCCCGCTGAAGCGCCCAGCGGCGCGCTGGCGCGTCAGGCCTTGCGCGCCGACACCGCAATCCCGGCCACCAGCAGCGCAAAGGCCACGCCGTGGTACAGCTGCGGCAGCTCACCCAGCACGGCGGTGGACAGGATGGCGGCAAACAGTGGCGTCATGTTGGCAAAAAAGCTGGCCAGCGTCGGCCCCACGCGCTGCACCCCCGCGCCCCAGAAGCGGTACGCCAGCACCGCCGGCCCGATGGCCACAAACACCAGCACCCCCAGCAGTGGCCAGCCCCAGGCCACCAGCGGTGCCGCACCGGGCGCGCGCGGCGCTTGCAGCAGCCACAGCCATTCGCCCGCCATCAGCACGCCCGACACCAGCAGCCCGAACACCATCTGCGCCAGCAGGAAGGCGGCCCAGTCCTGCCGGATGGCGGGGCACGGGTCGGGCCGGGTCAGCAGCCAGCTGTAGCAGGCCCACGCCAGCGCGGCCAGCAGCATCCACGCATCCCCGGCCACCAGATCGAGCTGCAACAGCCTGAGCGGCTGGCCTTGCGTCAGCACCACCACCACGCCCAGCAGCGACAGCGCCGCCCCCAGCCAGGCCTGGCGCGTCATGGCCACGCCATAGCCGATGCGCCCCACCAGCAGCATCCACACCGGCATGCTGGCCGCCACCAGCGTCACGTTGACGGGGCTGGAGGTTTGCAGCGCCAGGTACAGCAGCGAGTTGTAGGTGGTGATGGCCAGCGCGCCCAGCACCGCATAGCGCCGCCAGTGCTGCCACACGGGGCTGCCCGGACGCAGCACCCAGCCCGCCAGCGGCAGCAGCACCAGCAGGGCCAGCGCCCAGCGCAGAAAGTTGAAGGTGAACGGCGGGATCCAGCCTGCCGCCACGCGGCCGATGACGGCATTGCCCGCCCACAGCAGGGGCGGAATCAGCATCATCAGTGCGGTGGCGGGGGTCAGGCGGTAGGCGGGAGCAGACATGGCGCCACTGTAGCAGCCAGCGCCTGGGGCCGCTGTGCTGGGGCGTTGCCGCATCAGTCCGGCTGCGGCATCACTGGCACCAGCAGGCCACCAGAGGGGCTGATGAAGTGAAACGGCAGCACCTGGCCCTGTGGCATGGCTGCCATCTCCAGCGCCACCGGTACCTGGGACACGGGCGCAGGTTCCGTCGGCACCGCAATCGGCATTGCAGGCGGTTCCGCCGCAGGTGCGGGCATTTCTGGGGCAGATACGGCAGGCGTCTCCGCTGGCACGGGTGCGGGCGGCGCTTCAGCTGGCAATGCGGCTGGAGTGGCACCACCGCAGGGGCGCAGCACGGCGGGCTTGTCCAGTAGGCGCTCGCACCAGTAGCTCAGGCCCTGGCTGTAGCCCACGCCGCGCACGGTTTGCTGGCCGGTAAAGCCATGCGGCACGCCGGGCTGGCTGGTGCTGGCTTCCCACGCCTTGTAATGCGCCTTGTGGGTGGGTTGCAGGCGGTTTTTCCGGTCGCGCGTCAGCACCTCAATGTCCACCCCGGCCTTGCGCGCGGGCTGTGCCAGGTTGGTGACCTTGAACACGAACGACGCCCCTTCCAGCACCGGCGCCACCTCGTCGGGGCACATGGCGGGCGGCACCGTGAACGAGCGCGTGGCGCCCGC
Source organism: Macromonas bipunctata (assembly GCF_002837135.1). Taxonomy (GTDB): domain Bacteria; phylum Pseudomonadota; class Gammaproteobacteria; order Burkholderiales; family Burkholderiaceae_C; genus Macromonas_A; species Macromonas_A bipunctata. The sequence continues at coordinate 24,479 of NZ_NWBQ01000048.1, forward strand.
GTACGTCAAGTGGCAGCGCACCGACTGCGCCGAGGCCACTGGAGCCAGCGCCGCCCCGCCCACCAGCAGCGCCGCCAGCGCCACGCCGTGCCAGCGCCCCGGGCGGGCAGGGGGCTGGTGGGGGTGTTGCGGTGCGGTCACGGTTCGGCGGGGGGTGGCGGGCATGGTCGGGAATCCTGGTGGGGGTGGGCCGTGTGGGGCAGCGGTTCAGCGCCTTCAGCTGGCGCTGCGGCGCACGCGCAGCACTTCGTCCAATATTAACCCGATGGCCCCGACGCTGATGCCCACATCGGCCACGTTGAACGCCGGAAAATGCCCTTGCACAAACAGCGGAGCCAGCCAATCGGCGTGAAAATCCAGCATGTCCACCACGTAGCCGTGCAGCAGCCGGTCGATCACATTGCCCAGCGCCCCGCCCAGCAGGCACGCCAGCGAGAACGAGAACAGCCTTTGCTGGTGGTGCGAGCGCAGCATCCACACAATGAACACCGCCGTGGCCAGCCCGATGCCGGTGAAGAACCAGCGCTGCCAGCCCCCCGCCTGCGCCAGGAACGAGAACGCCGCCCCCGTGTTGTGTACCCGCACGATGTTGAAGAACGACGTGACGGTGGTGCTTTCGCTCAGGTGGTACTCGCCCAGAATCAGCATCTTGCTGAGCTGGTCGAACATCAGCACGGTGGCGGCCAGCCCCAGCCACAGCCCCAGGCCGGGCGTCCAGCGGGCTGGGGGGGCGGTCTTGTTGGTGGCGGCGCCGGGCATCGCTCAGGCCACCTGACGCGCTTCGCCGTCGCCGTGCAGGTTGCTGGTACAGCGCCCGCAAATACCGGGATGGGCCGCGTCGTGGCCCACGTCGTCGCGGTAGTGCCAGCAACGTTCACATTTGGTGGCGCTGGACGGTGCAACGGCCACGCTGAGATCATCGCCCAGTTGCAGCGCCACCGCCGACACGATAAACACGAACTTCAGGTCGTCGCCCAAGCTGTGCAGCAGCGTGTGGTCTTCTGGCCCCACCGTCAGCGTGACGTTGGCTTGCAGCGATGAGCCGACCTGCCCCGCCGTGCGCACCGCCTCAATTGCCTTGTTGACGGTGTTGCGCAGCTCCAGCACGCGGCCCCACTTGGCCAGCAGCGCCTCGTTGGGTGTGCCCAGCGGCAGGTAGGTTTCGGTGAAGATGCTCGGGGTCTTGCCCACCAGCGCCCACGCTTCTTCGGCGGTAAAGCTCAGGAAGGGCGCCATCCAGCGCAGCATGGCGTGCGTGATCTGGTGCAGCGCGGTCTGGGCCGAGCGGCGCGCCAGCGACTTGGGTGCCGTGGTGTAGAGCCGGTCTTTGAGCACATCGAGGTAGAACGCCCCCAAGTCCTCCGAGCAGTACACCTGCAACTTGGCCACCACCGGGTGGAACTCGTAGGCGTGGTAGTGCGCCAGCGCATCGGCCTGGAACTGGGCCGCGCGGCTCAGGGCGTAGCGGTCGATTTCCAGCATCTGCTCCAGCGGCACCGCGTCGGTGGCGGGGTCGAAGTCGCTGATGTTGGCCAGCAAGAAGCGCAGCGTGTTGCGGATGCGGCGGTAAGCGTCCACCACGCGGGCCAGAATCTTGTCGTCGATGCCCAGATCGCCCGAATAGTCGGTCATGGCCACCCACAGGCGGATGATCTCAGCGCCCATCTTGGTGCTGATGGTCTGCGGGGCCACCACGTTGCCCACCGACTTGCTCATCTTGCGGCCTTGGCCGTCCACGGTAAAACCGTGGGTCAGCAGGCCTTGGTACGGCGCACGGTCGTACATGGCGCAGGCGGTCAACAGCGAGCTGTGGAACCAGCCCCGGTGCTGGTCGTGGCCTTCGAGGTAGAGGTCGGCCTCGGGGCCGTGGTCGTGGGCGCTGCCAGCGTGGCTGCCCTTGAGCACGGTGGTGTGGGTGGTGCCGGAGTCGAACCACACCTCCAAAATGTCGGTGCTCTTGCTGTACTGGGCCGGGTCGGCTGCGTCGCCCATGCGGGCCAGAATGTCGGCCACGCTCAATTGGCTCCAGGCTTCAATGCCACCGGCTTCGACCACCTCGGCGGCCAGATCGACAATCTCGGGCGTGCGCGGGTGGGGCTCGCCGCTGTCCACGTGCAGCAAAAAGGGCAGAGGCACGCCCCAGCTGCGCTGGCGGCTGATGCACCAGTCGGGCCGGTTGGCAATCATGTCGCGCAGGCGGGCGCGGCCATTTTCCGGGTAGAAGCTGGTGTGTTCGATGGCTGCCAGCGCGGTCTGGCGCAGCGTTTTGGGCGCTTTGTCGGTGGTGAAAATGCCCTCGCCCTCGTCCATGCGCACAAACCACTGCGCGGCGGCGCGGTAGATCACCGGGGTTTTGTGCCGCCAGCAGTGCGGGTAGCTGTGCGTGATGGCCTGGGTGGCCAGCAGACGGCCCTGCTCGCGCAGCGTGTCGATGATGACGGGGCAGGCTTTCCAGATATTGAGGCCGCCAAACAACGGCAGCGCCTCGTCGTACTGGCCGTTGCCTTGTACCGGGTTGAGGATGTCGTCGTACTTCAGGCCATTGGCCAGGCAGGAGTTGAAGTCGTCCACGCCGTAGGCCGGAGCGGCATGTACCATCCCTGTGCCGTCGTCGGCGCTCACGTAGTCGGCCAGATAGATGGGGCTGAGGCGGTCGTAACCGGCATCGACATGCGCCAGCGGATGCTTGAAGTGGATGTGCTCCAGTGCTTGGCCCGTACAGGTGGCCACCACGTTGCCTTCCAGCCCGTAGCGGGTCAAGCATTTTTCGACCAGCGACTCGGCCAGCACCAGCAGGCCCTTGGGCGTGTCCACCAGTGCGTAGGTCAGCTCAGGGTGCGCGTTGAGCGCTTGGTTGGCCGGAATCGTCCACGCGGTGGTGGTCCAGATGACGGCAAACATGGGCTTGTTGGCCAGCTCCGCCGTGTTGGCGTGCGGCAGGCCGCTGTGGCCCACAAAGGCGTGCAGCAGTTTGGCCGGTTCGGCGCACAAAAAGGCCACGTCCAGCGTGTCGCTCTTTTTGTCTTGGTACTCAATCTCGAACTCGGCCAGCGAGGAGCCGCAGTCAAAACACCAGTACACGGGCTTGAGGCCCCGGTACACAAAGCCACGCTCCATCACACGCTTGAAGGCGCGGATTTCGTTGGCCTCATTCTGGAAATCCATCGTGCGGTAGGGCTTGTCCCATTGCGCCAGCACGCCCAGGCGCTTGAAGTCGGCCATTTGCTGCGCAATTTGCTCAGTGGCAAAGGCGCGGCTCTTGGCCTGCATGTCGTCGCGGGCCAGTTTGCGGCCATGCAGCTTTTCGATCGCATTTTCAATCGGCAAGCCGTGGCAGTCCCAGCCCGGAATGTATTGCGCGTCAAACCCGGCCAACTGGCGCGCCTTGACGATCATGTCCTTGAGCACCTTGTTGACGGCGTGGCCAATGTGGATCTGGCCGTTGGCGTAGGGCGGGCCGTCGTGCAGGATGAACTTGGGCGCGCCTTGGCGCGCTGTGCGCAGTTGCTGGTAGATGCCTTGCTCTTCCCATTGCTGCACCCAGCCCGGCTCACGTTGCGGCAGGTTGCCGCGCATCGGGAACGGGGTGTCGGGCAGGTTCAGGGTCTTGCTGTAATCGGGGGCGGCGTTGGGGGTGTCGGACATGGCAATCAAAAAGGGGGATGATGTCGGCGACAGGCTCGGCCCGCTCAGCGCAGGATCCAGAAAAAAACCGGGGCCACCCACCCCGAGCCCGTCCAGAGGTGCGCAGCTTGCAGCAGTCCAGCGGGCGTCAGATTCGGTCGCGCGTGGTCTGGCGGCGCACGGCGGCGTGGGCAAAGTAAGCGCGCGCCGCATCGCAGTCTTTGGCAATGCCCTGCGTCAGGGCTTCCAGACCGTCGTACTTGAGTTCATCGTGCAGTTTGTGCAGCAGTTCCACCCGGATGATTTTACCGTAGGCCTCCCCTGGGGTCGTGGCGTGCGCCAGGGCGCGCTGCACCCGCTCGGGCCATTCCAGGCAATGGGTTTCCAGCAGCACGCGGCCACCGTTGACATCGTTGGGATCGAGTGAGGGGCGCACCCCCAAGTTGGCCACGCCGGGCACCGGCGGCGCATCTGGGTCGGGATCCAGTCCATGCACTTGCACCACAAAAATGCCGCTGGCGGCGGGCTTCCAGTGTGTGAAGCGCAGGTTGAGTGTGCGAAAGCCATCGCCCGCCCCGCTGGCGCTGGCGCCCAGCTCGCGCCCCAGTTTGGCCCCATGCACCACGTGGCCGCTGATGCTGTAAGGCCGTCCCAGCAGGGCCGTGGCATCGTCCATGCGGCCTTCGGCCAGCGCATCGCGCACGGCGGAGCTGGACACGCGCAGGCCATGCACCTCGTAACTCATCATGCGTGCCACGTCAAAGCCTTGCACACTGCCCGCTGCGTCCAGCATGGCGTAATCGCCCTTGCGCCCGGCGCCAAAACAAAAATCGTCGCCCACCAGCACGTAGCGTGCGCCCAAGGCCTTGACCAGCACGTCGTCAATAAAGCTCTGAGCCGGCAGGCTGGCCAAGTGGTCGTCAAACGGCAGTACCACGCAGCGTTCCACACCACAACGGCGCAATTCGTGCAGTTTGTCGCGCAAGGTGGCAATGCGCGCCGGGGCCAGATCGGGCTTGCGGAACTTGGCGGCAAAGTAGTCGCGCGGGTGGGGTTCAAACGTCAGGGCGCAACTGGGTACGCCCCGGTGGCGGGCTTCGTTGTGGAGCAACGCCAGCATGGCCTGGTGGCCACGGTGGACGCCGTCAAAATTGCCGATGGTCAGCGCGCAGCCGGTGGCGGCCAGGTCGGTGTGGGCCAGCAGGTGTTTCAGGCCTCGAATAATGTGCATTGTTGTGGGTGTCAAGCGTCTTGGGCGGCAGGGGGCGCCGCGCGGGTGCGCTATCTTGGCACAACTTGGTGCCGCCGCCACCACCCACCGGCCCAGCTCCGGGCCAGATACGGCAAAATCGGGCCCCCGCCATGATTCCACGCCCCACCGCCATGCCGCCTGCCGCCCCCTCCGATGCCACCCACGTGCTGGAGCAAGAGCTGGCACGCCAGCGCGCCTTGCTGCGCACCGTCATCGACGAGAACCCCAACATCATCCTGCTCAAGGACTGGAACGGCAAGTTTTTGCTGGGCAACCGCGCGCTGGCGCAACTCTACGGCACCACCACCGACCAACTGGAAGACCAGGACGACAGCGCCTTCAACCCCAACGCCGAGCAAGTCGCGTTCTACCTGGCCAACGTGCAGGGCATCATGCGCCGCTTCGAGACCGAAGTGGTGCTCGAATCCTCCACCGACAGCGCCACCGGCGAGGTGCGCTACTACCAGTCCATCAAGAAGCCCCTGCGCGACGACCAGGGCAACCTGCAGATCCTGGTCATTGCCAACGACATCACCGACATCCGCCAGGCCCAGCTGCGCGCCGAGGCCAGCGAGCGCCAGCTGCAGTACGTGCTGCAAGCCACCGGCGAAGGCGTGTGGGACTGGGACATCGACACCGGCGTGGTGCGCCACAACCCGCGCTGGGCCGAAATCCTGGGGCTGGACGGCGGCTGCCTGAGCAACACGATGGAGGAATTCTCGACCCACCTGCTGGACGAGGAACGCCCCGCCATCCTGCAAGTCATCAACGCCTGCCTGGCCGGGCAGGGCCCGTACCGGCACGAGCACCGCATGCGCCGCCACGACGGCAGCGTGATCTGGATCATCGACCGGGGCGACGTGGTGGAGCGCCACCCCGATGGCCGCCCCAGGCGCATGGTGGGCAGCTTTGCCGACATCACCGACCGCAAGCAGGCCGAACAGGACGCCATTGCCGCGCGCCTGCAAGCCGAAGCCCTGAACGAGGAAATGGCACAGGCACTGGAGCTGCTGCAAACCGTGGCGCGCGAGGCCGAAAGCGCCAACCAGGCCAAGAGCCAGTTCCTGGCCAACATGAGCCACGAGTTGCGCACCCCGCTCAACGGCATCGTCGGCATGACCTACGCCCTGAGCGACGCCACACTGGACGACGAACAGCGCGACTACGTGCAGACCATCGAGGCCTGCAGCGCCAGCCTCCTGGCCATCGTCAACGACGTGCTCGATTTTGCCCAGATCGACGCCGGCCAGCTGGCGCTGGACAGCCTGGACTACGCCCCCGCAGACTTGGCGGCCGAAGCCTTAAACAGTGTCAGCCAACGCGCCCGCAAAAAACAACTCATGTTGCTGCCCGCTGAGATTGACCCCGACGTGCCCCCCCAAGTACACGGTGCGCCCCAGCGCCTGCGCCAGGTGCTGCTGCACCTGCTGTCCAACGCGGTCAAGTTCACCCACCAGGGCCAGATCCGGCTGTGCGTGGAGCTGGCCTCCTGCACCACCCTCAACGACCGGCTGCACTTCGAGGTTCACGACAGCGGCATCGGCATTGCCGCCGACGACCTGACGCAACTGTTCCAGCCCTTCACGCAGCTCGACTCGTCCGACACCCGCCGTTACGGCGGTACCGGCCTGGGCCTGTCCATCGCGCAGCGGCTGGTGCAGCTCATGGGCGGCGACATGGGCGCGCGCAGCACGCCTGGCCAGGGCTCGGTGTTCTGGTTCGAGATCCCGCTGCAACCGCCTGCCACCGCCGCTGCTGCCTCCGCATCCGCAGCGGCGCCCACTTCTCTTTTTACCCAGGCCTAGGTTTTCCCTGTGACACCCACTCGCAACATCGTGATCCTGATTTCCGGTGGCGGCTCCAACATGGCCGCCATCGTCCGCGCCGCGCAGCAGCGCCACTGGCAGCAACGCTACGGCGCCACCGTGCGCGCCGTCGTCAGCAACAAGGCCGACGCCAAGGGCCTGCAGTTTGCGCAGCAGCACGGCATCGCCACCGCAGTGGTGGACCACAAGTCCTACCCCAGCCGCGAAGCGTTCGATGCAGAGCTGATGCGCACCATCGACGCCTTCGACCCCCAGGGCCAGCCCGCGCTGGTGGTGCTGGCCGGGTTCATGCGCATCCTCACGCCCGGCTTTGTGGCGCATTACCAGGGGCGCCTGCTCAACATCCACCCCAGCTTGCTGCCCGCGTTCCCGGGCCTGCACACGCACCAGCGCGCCATTGAATACGGCTGCCAATTTGCCGGTGCCACCGTGCACCAGGTCACCGCCGAACTCGACCACGGCGAATACCTGGCCCAGGCCGTGGTGCCCGTGCTCCCCACCGACACCCCCGACACCCTGGCCGCCCGCGTGCTCACGCAAGAGCACCTCATCTACCCCCGCGCGATCGAGCAACTGCTGGCGGCCAGTGCCGCAACATAACCCCTGTTGGGTAGCTCTGAGGTTTTTCGTTTATTTCGTTTAAGATCAGGTCATCCAATCCACCCCCTTCAGGAGCGATTGATGACCGCTGTCCAGCTTCCACACACCATGCCTTCGGCCCAGGAGGTCGCGCTTGCCCGCGAAAGCGGGCGTGTGCTCTCGGCTTATCTACAGGTGCGCTCTGAAACCCAGCAGATCGACATCTTGGACGACAAGGGCGCAGCCCACCCGGTGCGCGTGCCGATGTCGGCGCTGCGTTTGTTGGTGGACATCCTGAGCGCCATTGGTGAGGGCAATGCCGTCAGCATCATCCCCGTCCATGCAGAGTTGACCACGCAAGAGGCGGCCGACGTCCTGAACGTCTCGCGTCCGCATTTGGTGCAGCTGCTGGAGCGGGGCGAAATGCCGTTTCACAAGACCGGCACCCATCGCCGTGTCCGCTACCAAGATGTCATGGCCTACAAGGATCGCATTGACGCGGAGCGGCGCCATGCGCTGGATGCGTTGGCGGAGCAGGCACAGGCACTGGGCATGGGCTACGAATGAGCTCGCACTTCACGGTCGTGTACGACGCGTGCGTGCTGTACCCCGCACCGTTGCGTGATTTGCTGATGCGGCTGGCGCTGACCGACCGTTTCCGCGCGCGCTGGTCCAACACCATCCACGACGAATGGACGCGCAACCTGCTCAGGCAGCGCCCGGAGCTTGATCCGGTTGCTCTGGACAAGACCCGTATCCTCATGAACACTGGGGTGCGCGACAGCTTGGTGGAGGGCTTCGAGCACCTGATCCCTGCGATTGAACTGCCCGATCCAAACGACCGCCATGTGTTGGCGGCCGCCATCCACAGCGGGGCCGACACTATTGTCACCTTCAACCTGAAGGACTTTCCGCCCAAGGTGCTGTTCCGCTACCACCTGCAGGCCCAGCACCCCGACGATTTTGTGGTGGACTTGTTCGACCTGCACCCGGCAGCGGTGTTGCAGGCGGTGGCCGAGCAACGTGCGGCCCTCAAAAAACCACCCAAAACCGCTGACGAGTTTCTCGACATCCTGCTCAGACAAGGCCTGACGCAAACCGTGTCCATGCTCAAGGACTGGAAAGTGGCGTTCTGAAGATCACACCGCCTTGTGGAACACCAGCCCCGCGTGTTCGCGCATGGCGTGGAACTGGATCTTGGGCCAGTTGGCTTCCACCGCGCGCAGCGTGGCGCCGTGATCCACCAGGATGGTGGGTGCGTCCACCGCATCCCAGGCCATACGGTGAATATTGGCATCAATAAAGCGTTTCAGCTCCACGTCACCGCCGTTCTCGGGTGGGCAGGTGACCCAGCGCGCCACCTGGTACGGGCTGTGCGTGATGCGCGCCTTCACGCCGTATTCCGCCTCCAGCCGGTGCTGTACCACTTCAAACTGTAATTGCCCCACCGCACCCAGCATCAAAATGCTGCCTGCCATCGGGCGGAACACCTGGATTGCGCCTTCCTCGCCGAGCTGGGTCAGGCCGGCCTTGAGCTGCTTGCCGCGCAGCGGGTCGGCCACCTCCACGCTGCGGATGATCTCCGGCGCAAAGAAGGGCAGGCCAGTAAACTGCAGCGCCTCGCCCTCGGTGAGCGTGTCACCCAGTTGCAGCACGCCGTGGTTGGGGATGCCGATGATGTCGCCCGCATAGGCCTCGTCCAGCAGCTCACGGCGCTGGCTCAAAAAACTCACCACGGTGTTGGGGCGCAATTCCTTGCCGGAACGCACCACCTTGAGCCGCATGCCGCGCTCAAAGTGGCCCGAGGCACAGCGCACAAACGCGATGCGGTCGCGGTGGGCTGGATCCATGTTCGCTTGAATTTTGAACACCACGCCGCTGAACTTGGGTTCGGTCGGCTCTACCACGCGCTGCATGGCGGGCTTGGGGCCGGGGGGCGGCGCCAGATCCACCAGCGCGTCCAGCACCTCGCGCACGCCAAAGTTGTTGATGGCCGAGCCGAACAGCATGGGGGTTTGCCTGCCGTCCAAAAATGCTTGTTCGTCGAACGCGGGCGATGCGCCTTCCACCAACTCCAACTCGTCTTTGGCCTGTGCCCACTCCAACCCGAAGCGTTGCGCACTGTCGGTGTTATCCAGCCCAGCCAGCACCTCCTCGTCGCCGCCAGCGCGTTCCTCGCCCGCTGCAAACACGCGCATCTGGTCAGAGCGGCGGTCGTACACGCCGTGGAACAGCTTGCCCATGCCCACCGGCCACGTGAACGGCACCACGGTCATGCCCAGCTCACGCTCAATCTCGTCCATCACGTCCAACGGCGCCTGCACCTCGCGGTCCATCTTGTTGACGAACGTAATGATGGGGGTGTTGCGCGCGCGGCACACTTGCAACAGGCGCCGGGTTTGGGGTTCCACACCGTTGGCGGCGTCGATCACCATCAGTGCCGCGTCCACGGCGGTCAACACGCGGTAGGTGTCTTCGCTAAAGTCCTGGTGGCCGGGGGTGTCGAGCAGGTTGATCACGCAGTCGCGGTACTCCATCTGCATCACCGACGAGGCCACCGAGATGCCGCGCTGCTTCTCGATCTCCATCCAGTCGGAGGTGGCGTGGCGCGCGGCCTTGCGCGCCTTCACCGACCCGGCAATGTTGATCGCGCCCGAGAACAGCAGCAGCTTCTCGGTCAGCGTGGTCTTGCCCGCGTCGGGGTGGGAGATGATGGCAAACGTGCGGCGGCGGCGCACTTCAGAAACAATGTCAGACATAAGGCCAGATTATCCCTGTAACCGCTGGCCTGCCCGCAGCCGTCAGTGCAAGCGCGCTGGCGGCTGCACGCCCCGGTCCATCATCTGGCCCAAGTCCTCCAGCCACGGCTCGGCCAGGTGGCGGATCTGCGCGTCGTGGCGCAGGATGGCCAGCATGATGCGGTTCTTCTCGGCGCGCTCGTCCGCCGACAGCACACTGGCGTGGCTGTGGGCGCGCAGGTGCTCGATCAGCACCGCGCAGGCGCCCTCCAGGCGCACCACCTCGTCCCAGTCGTCCTGGCGTGCGGCGTCTAGCATCTGCGTGCTGGTGTGTTCAATGGCTTTGTAGTAGTCGATCAGGGAGCGTGGCGAGGAGGTCATCATGGGGTGGGGCTCGGGTAAGGCGGCGGTGGTCAAGGGGGAGGAAGGGGGCAGGGGTGGCACCACCATGTCAGGCCACACGCGACACGCGATGCTGGTGGTCGTCCAGCACCGGCCAGGCCACCACCCAGGCGTCGGCCAGATCGCGCACCTGCGCGTCCTGGCGCAACATCGACAACAGGATGCGCTGCTTGTGCAGCCGCTCCTGCGGCGTCAGCTCCAGCCCGTCGGTGCGGTCGCGCACCGCGCGCACCTGGGCGGCACACACCGCCTCCAGCCGCTCAACCTCGTCCCAGTCGTCCTGCTCGGCCGCACTCAACATCCGGGCACTGGTATCGGCAATCGCTTCGTAGCAGCCTAGCAGCGAGAAAGTCATGGTCTGTGCGTCCTGTGTGTCATGTTGATGTCAATACCTGCTGTATCGACCTCAAACAGCGCGCACTTGATTGGTGCCAACATGCAAAAAGCGGTGCCAAAACACCGCTTTTCAGGCTTTGCCTGCCAAGATTCAAAATTTCCCGCTTCGGGGCAACGCTATCTTTTCAAAATTTGAGAAGATAGACCTAACTTCTCACTTTTTGAGAGGTTGGTGGTAAGTTGGCAAGTTGCAGGCTCAGCCCACCGTGAAGCTGTACATGCTCTGCATGGTGGCGGGGTTGCGGCCGGCGGCACCTTCGGGGCTGGCCGCACCGCCACCGGTGGCCTGGCTGCGGATCTGCGCCCACGCCTCGGCCACAGGCTTGATCAGGCCGATCACCTCCTGCAGCTTGGCGGTGTCGTTCTTCAGGTTGGCCTGCATCAGGGCAATGCAGCAGTAGTCGTACAGCCCGGCCAGGTTCTTGCTCAGCTCGCCACCTTGCTCCATGTCCAGGTTGGCCTCCAGACCGTCGCGCAGCAGCAACAGCGCATGGTTGATCTTCTTGATCTTCTCCGGCACGTCCTGGCGCTCGATGGCCCCAATGGCGGCGTTCACTGCCTCCAGAAAGGTTTCGTACATCAGCGCCACCAGCTGGTGCTTGTCCTGCTGTGGCGTACGTGTTTCAAGACCAATGTTGCGGTAGGCCGATGCGGCCTGGCGGTTGAAAGTGGACATAAATTCAGTGCGATCCTGTTCGGTGCATCAATTTTTTTGACGTTTGAGCCATGCCCCTGGCCAGTGAGTGATGTTGCGTGTCAGTGTACTTTCATTGAAAGGCCATGCGGGCTGTTCGATTACGAAATCCGGATGCTGTGCCGCAAAGTCCTTGGCCGCTTGTGTCGGGTTATCTTGCGTCCATTCCAGATGGCCCCTGGGCGTGTCGGCGACCTCCGACATGACACCGTCGGTGGCCACGATGTAGGAGCTAGGTGTCACAAACTGGGCGTAGGCGTTCAGTTCACCCAGCACGTGGGCATAACTGTGGTTAGAGTCCAGAATGACCAACACGGTCTCGCCAGGTTGAATGTGGGCTGCCACTTGTGCCACCACCTCGGGGGCGGTGGAACTACCTTCGATCAGTGTGATGCGGTCGCTCAGCGGATGCTGCTCAATGGCGGTGCGGTTGTGGGGGCGGATCTCGATGTCCACCCCAACCACGCGCCCTTTATCCATGGCCTTGCACAGACTGGAATAAAAAATCAGCGAACCACCATGCGCCACCCCCGTCTCGATGATGACATCAGGTTTTACTTGAAATATTGCTTCTTGTATGCGGATCATATCCTCCGGCAATTGAATGACCGGACGACCCATCCAACTGAAGGTGTATTGGTATCTTTGATCCCATCCCACCTTAATCCATTGATCGGAAATAATTTCGAAGGCTTCTTCCGAGTAAAGATCTATTATCTTTTCTTGATTCAAATTTTCGATACGGAGAGTTTTATTTTCTGTGTCAATTGTGATTTTCATGAGTGGTTCCAGTCAACAAGGTTCAGTGTGATGCCGAGGTCGCTCAATAAACGCATGTTTTCTTCCCGATAATTGGGATTCATCAGTATGGCACTGCAAATGCGACGCTTGCTGATGTCAAAAGGGGAGACAATAAGATGTCCTGTGCCTGCAATATAGTGGCCTTGTTTCTTGGGGTTGAGATCCACAACGCAATCAATCAAACTTTGATTCGAGTCAATCAAGTTGGCAAATGTAGAGCCCTTTGCCCCGGCTCCCCAGATGGAAATTGAGCCTTGTTGCCGCAGAAATTCTAGCTTTGTTTTCCATGTACTTCGCTCTTGTTGTTCACTCTTCAAATATTCTGCGGCGAGTTTGGGTAAATTCGAATCATTATAATTTTTTTTGGTTTTATTTTTAGTTGCGTCTGTTGTTGCTTCTAACCATAAATATTGGCCATTAAAAATATGTCTAATATTCTTCACTGAAAAACCCGCGGCCTCAAATGCTGTACGCAATGAATTTTTTGTAAATAGGGAGCAATGTTCGTAAAAAAAATCCCAAATTACTTTGTTGTGCAAAATCCAATCGACGCACGGGGTTTCAAAAAAAACCTTGGCTTGGGGTGAGTTATCTAAGGCAGATCTTACAGTTTTCAGCAATGCCAAAGGTTCGGGCACATGTTCAATTACATGCCGACATACCACGGCATCGGCTTGCACATCGGTACAACTGTCGTCGTAATAGCAGCGTCGAAATATTAAACGACCCTCTAACTCAGAATCCGGGCCAACATAGCTGGGGTCAAAACCGATACCACGGTTGTTGGTATCGGGGTAATTAACAAATTTTCGTAAAAAATGCCCCTTGCCACAACCTACTTCAACAATAGTACTGTTGCGAAGACCTTGTTCTTCAACCAAGTATTTAACCAAACCGTTGAGATAATCATCGAAGTAATCTGAACAGGTTTGAGTGTTGTCGTAATCTTTGCCATAGGCCAGAAGTGACAAGTCGAATGCCCGATTGAATACAAAGCCACAATCTTGGCATAGCACAAAGTCCAGATCACCTCGGGCAACTGCCAGTGCAGCCTCTCGTGTGGCCAGAATCAAATTCTGGTGTACGGGTACCTGCTCACGTTTCAGGAGCGTCGAAAAATGTACGCTGTTGCATATTGGACATGTTTGAGCACTCATGCCGTTGTCTCCTGAACAAGTTGCATCAATCCCTCTTTGAGGGACAGTGTAGGTTGCCACCCCAAGGCTCGCAAGGCTTGATTTTGCCCGACCAGCAATTCGGGTTCACCGGGGCGTTCTGTGGTCAGGTTCAGTACGGTGTCCGGCTGACTGTGTAGCAGTGTGGCCAGTTCACGTACCAAAGTCGCCAGTTGCACGGGTTGGCTAGAACTGATGTTGTAAGCCCCAGAGGCGCTGTGGTGCAGCAAAGTTACCAGAGCCGATGCTACATCGGATGCGTGCAAAAAATCGCGGTATGCGGTGGCGTTGATGCCGAAAGCGGGACGTTGTCCACGCAACGCTTCAATCAAGGAGGGGATGAGACGTTGACGGTTCTCGCCCGTTCCAAAAGGCAGGAAGATACGCCCCCATGCGCACGAAACCTGATGTTGCTGACCAATCGCCATCACCAAGCGGCGTGTGGCATCTTTGCTGGTGCCGTACAGCGTGGCTGGACGCAGGGGCGTGCTGGCTTCCCGGCAGTAACCGTGTGACCAGTCGTATTCGGCGCAGGTGCCCGCCATGACCATGCGTTTACCCCCAGTTCGGCAAAAACTTTCGGCCAAACGGATGGTGGCTTCTACCCACCGCAGGTTCAGCGGTGAGGCCCAATACTGGCCGTGTTCGGCATACCATGCCAGATGCAGCAAGTGCGTGGCTTGGGTTTCTTGGCAAACAGCATCCCAGTCGGCGGTGGCCAGCAGGTCGGCTTCTAGCCAAGATGAAGTGGTGGTGCTGTGCCCGGCTGGGTACATGGGTGGCCGTCGGCCTAACGTCACGGTTTCTATCCCGGCGGCGTGCAGGTGTTGCAGCACATAACGTCCTAAGAAGCCGCTGGCTCCTGTCAACAACACTTTCATGGCTGGGCAGGTGCGATCAACGTCCAACCGGGAATGGCTACCGCAAATTGGCCGCCCCATGCTTGGATGTAGGACAGTTGTGCGGTGATTTCATCCCGCAAGTTCCACGGCAAGATCAGCACAATATCGGGCTTATCCGCACGCAAGTGGGCTTCGTCGACCACCGGAATGCGGCTGCCCGGCAAGAACTTGTCTTGTTTGCTGGGGTTTTTGTCCACCACGTACGGCAGCAGGTCTGCACGTACACCTGCAAAGTTCAACAGCGTGTTGCCTTTGGCGGCGGCACCGTAGGCCGCTACTTTACGGCCCTGGGCTTGGCAGTTGAGCAAGAACAGCAGCAGTTCCCGCTTGATGCGCAAGCACTGTGCTTGGAATTGGGTGTAGAAGCTGGCGTTGCGCATCCCCGCGGCGGTTTCGGTGGCCAGCATCGCATCGACCGATGGCAATACCGGATGTGCCATGCTGTCGCTGCGTTGCGCAAAAACCCGCAGGCTGCCGCCGTGGGTGGGCAGTGTTTCCACATCAAAAACGGTCAAGCCGTTGGCATGGAAAATGCGCTGTACCGCCGTCAACGACAGGTAAGAAAAGTGCTCGTGGTACAAAGTGTCAAATTGGCACTGTTGTACCAGCTGCAACAGGTGTGGAAATTCAAAGGTGGCCACCCCTTGCGGCTTGAGCAGGGTGGTAAATCCAGCCACAAAGTCGTTGATGTCGGGTACGTGGGCCAGCACGTTGTTGGCGGCTATCAGATCCGCAGCGTGTCCTTGATCCAGCAGTTCTTGTGCCAGTGCGGTGCCGAAGAACCGTTCTACCACCGCAAGGCCTTTGGCCCGTGCCGCATTCGCGGTGCTGGTGGTGGGTTCCACGCCCAGACAAGGAATGCCACGTGCTGCCACGTATTGCAGCAGGTAGCCGTCGTTGGCAGCCACCTCCACCACTTGGCTCTGATGGTTCAGGCCCCAGCGTTGCACCATTTGGGTTACATAGGCTTGCGCATGTGTCAGCCAGCTGCTGGAGTACGAACTGAAGTAAGCGTATTCGCTGTCAAACAACTCATGTGCCTGGGCAAAGTCTTCGGTTTGTACCAGCCAGCATTCTGTACACACCAGCACACGCAACGGGTACCAACGCTCTGGGGCATGCAGATCGCTGGCATTCAAATAGGCGTTGGAGGGCGGTGCGGTGCCCAGATCGGTCAGTGACAAGCTGACAGGGGCGGCGCAATGGCGACATTTCATGGTGATATCCTCACAAACACACGCCGCTGAAGCTGGCATCCAGCATGGGATGGGCCGCGTCGCGTGGTGACAAATCGGCAATCGGCAGTGGCCACGCAATGTCCAAGCGCGGATCGCGCACATTCAAGGCGGCCTCGCAGGTGAGGGTGTAGGGCGCTGAATGCAGGTACAGCAGTTCGGCACCGTCTTCCAAAGCTTGAAACCCGTGGGCACAGCCAGGTGGAATTAAAAACGCCGCGTGGTTGGAGGCCGACAATTCTTGTGCGTGCCATTGCAAAAAAGTCGGTGAGTTGGCGCGCACATCCACCACCACATCCCACACAGCGCCGTGCAGGCAAGTGACCAGTTTAGCTTCTGCCGCAGGCGGGCATTGGTAATGTAAGCCACGCACCATCCCACGCTGTGCGGTGTGGGTGTGGTTGATTTGTGCGATCGGCCAGTGCCAGCCTGCACTGGCCAGCTCCTCGGCACAAAACAGCCGGGCCAAGAAGCCCCGCGTATCGCGCAGTGGTTGGCGCTCAATGGCAACCAGCCCGTGCAGCGGGGTGGAGGAGAGGGTGAATCGGCCCATGTGTTAGGTGTCGGAAGCGAGGTAATGGTCTATGTCGGCCAAACACAAGGCACGCGCATCGGCACCTTGGCACAAGGCACTGTACCACCCTGTGGTGCGTGCAATAGCGGTGGCCAGCGACCAGCGCGGACGCACGCCCAGCACCTGGTGGGCATGTGCTGTTTCCAGGGCTAGCGATTGGGCTTCGTGTGGCCCGTGTTCCGAGGTGCCGTACACCACCTGGGCTTGTGGGTAAGCGATTCGCGCTTGTTCGATGACTTGCCGCACCGTGGCGGCCTCGTGTGGCCATGGGCCAAAATTGTAGGCACCTGCCATTTGTGGTTGTTGCCACAACACTTCAGCCAGCCGCAGGTAAGCCGCCAGTGGTTCCAATACGTGCTGCCAAGGGCGGGTGGCCTGGGGGTGGCGAATGTGCAATGCCCCACCGTGTTCCCAAGCACGTATGGCATCGGGCAACAGCCGGTCTTGTGACCAGTCGCCACCGCCGATCACGTTGCCCGCCCGAGCCGTGGCCACCGCCACACCTTGCGCGGACAGTAAGGCCGAGCGGTAGCTGGCCGTGACCAGTTCGGTCGCGGCTTTGCTGGCGCTGTAAGGATCGTGCCCGCCCAGTGCATCGGTTTCGCGGTACGGGTAGGCCCATTCCTGGTTGCGGTATACCTTGTCGGTGGTTACGACCACCGCCACCCGCACGCTGAGCAGGTCACGCAACGCATCCAGCACATGGACGGTGCCCATGACGTTGGTGTTGAAGGTTTCCAGCGGTTGGGCGTAACTGGGGCGCACCAGTGCTTGGGCCGCCAAGTGCAACACCACCTCGGGTTGCGTCTGCCGCACAATGGCCGCTACCGATGCCGCGTCCCGTATGTCGCACAAGTGGCTGTCTATGTGCTGTTCGGCTTGCACCAGCGTAAACAGTGCTGGCGCAGTGGTAGGTGGCAAAGCGATGCCGGTCACGTGCGCGCCCAGCCGTTGCAACCACAATGCCAGCCAAGCGCCCTTGAAGCCGGTGTGGCCTGTGAGCAGTACGCGCTTGTTGCGCCAAAAATCCGGGTGGGGCAGGGGTGAATGGTTCATCACCACCGCTTCCAGGGGGCTTTGCCGCTGTTCCACAGATCCTCCAGCAGATTTTTTTCTCGCAAGGTATCCATAGGCTGCCAAAAGCCCGAATGCTCGAAAGCGCGCAATTCACCTTGGGCGGCGAGTGTGGCCATGGGTTCCATTTCCCAACTGGTGTGATCACCTTCAATGGTGTGAATCACTTGGGGCGACAACACAAAAAACCCCCCGTTGATCCAACTGCCATCGCCACGCGGTTTCTCGGTAAAGCCGCGCACGGTATCGCCATCGCGCTCCAGCAAACCAAAACGGCCCGGTGGCAGTACCGCCGTGACCGTGGCCTGCTTGCCGTGCTGCTGGTGAAACCGGATGCTGGCACCAATGTCTACGTCGGCCACACCGTCGCCATAGGTAAAGCAAAAAGCTTCATCGCCTTCCAAGTATTTGGCGGCACGCTTCAACCGTCCCCCTGTCATCGTGTCTTCGCCAGTATCGACCAATGTGACACGCCAAGGCTCGGCCTTCTTTTCATGCACTTCCATCCGATTGCTGACCATGTCAAAAGTCACATCCGACATGTGCAAGAAGTAATTGGCAAAATACTCTTTGATTAAATAGCCTTTGTAGCCACAACAAATGACAAAATCATTGATTCCGTGGGCGGAATACATTTTCATGATATGCCACAGAATCGGTTTTCCCCCGATTTCAATCATAGGCTTGGGTTTCAGATGCGTTTCTTCTGAAATGCGGGTGCCCAAACCACCAGCAAGAATAACAGCTTTCATTTTGAAAAGGGGGAGTGGTTTTGAAATATGGTGAAATTATATTTCAAAGTAAGCCAAGCAACTGTCGTATTTGAATCTTTTGATTCTGAAGTTGCCCAATGCTTTGTAGTCTTTCAATGCTTTTGTCTCACCTTGAAAGTTTTGATAATTGTATTCATCCAAAACAACGATAGCCCCTTTGGGCATGTTGGGTATGATGTGTTCCAATGCCGTCAGTGTGGGTTTGTACAGGTCAGTATCCAAGATCAGCATGGCACAAGTGAATGCTGGATTGTCCTCAATGTACTTTGGCACGGTTTCGGTAATATCTCCCTTGACCAGTTCAAAACGCTTGATTTTATTGACGGGACGCAGCACATCAATAGCTTGCAACGATTTTTGAATCACGCTGAACGATGTGTCAGAAAAATTATTGCTGCTGATGTCTTTCGGATCGTTGTTCTCATCAATGCTAGAGAAACCCTCAAAAGTATCAAAACCGATAAATTTTCGGTTGATGGCGTATGGTTCCAGAATTACGGAAAGATGCGCCAGCCAAAGAAAAGAATTGCCTTGGTACACACCGCATTCCACGATATCACCCGGAATTTCCTGCACCATCTTGTACAGTTCGTATCTGGAGATCAGCGATTGAACGGTGATTCGGTTACTGAACAACATAGGAGAGCTTGTCAGCAAATGGGCAGGACTCTCTTGTTTGATTTCTTCAATCAAACTGTAGTATTTCTGTTCTTCGGCAGTAATGTTTCTTTTTGTCATGTTGTTTTTTGATAAGTTTAAGGGTTATTTGACTTCAAACATGTACTTTTTGTAGTTACCTGTGGCTCTCGAATCCAAATTAACCGGAGGGTGATACTCTGAAGATGCAACAGGATCTACACGGTAATCAACGCTAAACCGAATTTTGTTGGTGGTATTCTTGCCCGATCCGTGCAAATGGTGTCCAGAAAATACGAACTCAGTGCCAACCGGAAGCAAAATGTAGTAGTTCTTCTCATCCGGTAACGCTTCGGTAGGAACAGGGTGGGGTCGATTTTCTTCGCCAATATTCTGTTCTGCTAAAATCCTGTATCTGGTATCCCATTCATCCAGATCAAAAATCTCTGAATTGTTACCAATAGGTTTGTGGAAATATTCTGGTGTAATATAAAAAGTCGATTGTGGCGTCACATTGGCTACGGGCATCCAGTGGTTGATCTGTTCTTGTCCTCCTCCGTACCACGTGTCTCGGTGAGCTTTGTAGTTGTACGAAATACCACTGGACAAAAAATCAGAGTTCGGAACAATTCTGAGCCGTGGCACGTCATAGAGCAAACCGGTTGAATTGGTTTGTGAGTATCGTTTTTTGATCAACTCAACCAAAATCTCACGTGTCAAACTGTCGTTGGTAAACCTGGATTTGGCTTGTTTAGCTTTATGTACAAATTGTTGCACATCAGGAAAGTCTTCTGCGGAAATTGAATCAATCTGATTCTCGAAAATATCTTCAACGATATTTTTGGCGTGCTCTACCAATGCCATGCTTTCCGGAATACCCACAGCGATGGTCAATGAACCATCGTAAATATCCTGAATCTTCAGGAATTCTGTACAAGTCAGGCTTTGCATCGTCTGTGTCCTTTGTGGTGAAGGTGCGGATTGAAGAAGAAAAAACTAAAAAACAAAATAAAATTTTAGTAGCTGGCCCAGTAGTCCTGCTGATCAGTGGTGACGCAATGTATATTGCCCACCATATTATCTTCAATGTAAATATTTTCTTCGCTCAAGTATTTCATGAGTAAGTAACTTCCCATTCTTTCATTGCAGAATGAAAGAGCACGCCTTTGGTATTGACTTAAATCGGCTGGATGGTTGGTTTTGATGAAGTTTATGCAAATATCTTCAAGTTTAGACATTACTTTTAGAAAGATAAATGCAGGCAGCGTTCCGAATTCCGAGCCCCCGGGGATCAAAACATCGCAATTTAAAAAGTTGAAAGAATCTGTTGGAGATAAAATTCCAAGATCCAAAGCTATTGCAGTGTATTTCAGTAAATCAGCAGGACGATGAACGTTGCAATACTGCCAGTATAAATTGCCTATGTTGACAGGCCGTGATATTAAAATGTCTGGCAACGAAACACCATCAAATGGATCGGGTTTGGTGTTGCTGGTATTTTTAATGACCTTCATGCCAGGGTAGTTGGATGAAGGTTCACCTAGGCAATTGGGATGCAGAAATTTTCTGTATTGAAATATGGTGATTGAGTCTTCGTGAACCGAGATGTCTAACTTCTTATTTAGGAACAGCTCCAGAATTGCAAATGTTCCTGCGGAACCAGATAAGAATGGGTAGAAGAACTCAATCTCATGCGATGCGTCCAGCAATCGGTATTGTTTGAGATCTTGATCGCAATCCACCTGATTGTGGCCTGTCCAGATAATGGTGGTATTCTCTGGAAGTTTGTAGGTAATCTCTTTGTGGGCAATGCAAAAAATATGGTTCATGATTTACTTATTCAAAAATTTTTCGATGCCATTCATGGGCATTCTTAGATATGTAGAAATTATCTTCGACCCATTCGTGGAGTTGTTTGCCTTTTTGTACCCTTAATTCGCGATTGTTTATTAAGGCTTCAATATTTTCCAGCCACTCTTTCGAGTTGTTCTTGCACTTGTACACAGGCGGGTTCGCAACGCGAAACGGATACACGTCCGAGCACACCACAGGCCATCCCATCGCACCATATTCAAGCAAGCGTAGGTTGCTCTTGCACTCATTAAATTGGTTATCTTCCAATGGTGCGATAGCAATATCGAGATCAAGAGATGACAGCTTCTTGGGGTATTGCCTGTAAGAAACAAATGGATGAAATTCTTTGATGTAAGGACGCAAATCGTCTGGACACATGCCCATGAAGATCCAATCCACCTTGTCACTTAAAGTTGCGACCACATCGGTCATCATTTGCAAATCGCCCAGATGCTGTGCAGCACCCGCCCAACCTACGCGCAGCCGTTGCCTTTCTGGAGGAGGGCCATGGTAAAAAATGCCCCAATCTTCTTCATCTAGGCAGTTGGGCATGACGTGTACGTCGTCGCAGTATTTTTGGTAAAAATCTGCCAGAGGTTGCGTTGAGGTAATCAGCCGATTGCTTAGACTTAACGCTTCGCGCATACGTGTATCGCCTTCGCGCTGGTGAATGTTGTAGTTTGGATGGTGTTTGGACAGATTCCGCAACAAATCGTCCACCATTTGAACAATGAACAGTTCTGGGCACACCAGACGGTATTCACGCAACAATTTGAATTGCAAATCGGCAATACTGTGCTGAACTATCAAGCGGTCTGGATTGGCACGTGCCAATTCGATGGCTGTGGGTGTACGCACGTTGCGGTTGACCATGGGTAGCACCACGCAGGTCTTGGCCAATCCTGCATTTTGTACCGCATGCAGCGGTTCAACCACACGGTATTGGCCTGAGCCACTGGAAATGGGCAGTGCCAGCACGGTAGGGCGGTCTTTGCGCGAGCGGTGCCAATCGATCACGATATCGGTTTCAATGTCGTAAGCGCGCACCAGCGACAAATGGCGGTTATAACAACCATCACGCGCTAAAGTAGAGCCCCAGCGACGCAAGAGGTGTTCTTTTTCAGTGATGGCTTGGCCTTGCAGGTACAACGATTTTTCTGGATCGTAGGCCAAGAAAGCCACCGTTTTGCTGCCTTGGTGCAAGACATTGCTGATGGGAGTCCACACATGCCGGTAACCCTCATAACCAGCGCGCAGGCAATAATCCAGCACGGTGTAGTACAGCGAAAACTCGGTGGTGTTGAAGCCGTTGAGGCTTTGCCACAGGCTGCGGCGTGTCAGAAAACAATGGCCCGCCACGGTGGTCACGTCTTGCGCGGTTTGCAGGCGTGAGTACACCCCTTGTTCTTCCAGCAGGCCGCGTTCACCCAGATAGGGAGCTGTGCTGTTGAGCAACCCAGCAATCATTGGCCCGCCCACCAGACGAGGATCTTTTTGCACTTGCAACGTCAGGCGTGGTGCCACACAGCCAATGTCGCTTTGCTCCATATAAGCGCACAGGGTTTGCAGCCAGTAACTGTGCAGGGCTTCGGTGTCGTCATCGGCAAATAGCAGCAAATTGCCTGTAGCCACGGCGGCACCTGCGTTCAGTGCGGCGGCGTGGTTGTAGTGACCGTCGGGCGTTTGCACCACGCGAATGGGCACCGACAGCTGTGCAATGTCGGGCTCTGCAATGGCCTCACAGGTGGTCGCGTATTGGGTCTCTTGTGTTACCAAAACCACTTCGGTCAATTGTGGGTCTTTGAACGCTTCCAGCGAGCGCAACAAACATTGCAAGTACCCCAACTGGTGTCCGGTTGGGATAATGACAGATACGCGGTGTGGTGTTTTTGGGTGGTATTCCACCAAGCGAGTGCCCCAGGTTTGGCCGGGTTGCACGCTGGCGTGCAGTTGTTGCTGTTGCAAAAATGCCTGCAACTGCGCCATTTCGTCGGCTTCTGTATGCGCCGCTGCTTGGCCTGTACTGTGTGCCAGTACCGTGTCGATGTGTGCTACAGCGGCTTTGCCATGCTGGGCCAGCAGTTGCATGGCCAACCCATAGCTGTTGCCCATGTGGCCGGGGTTGGATTGCTGAAACCAAACGCTGCTGCGTACGGCAATGGCCGAACCCAGGTAATTAAAGGCGCGCAGCCATTCAATGTTGGCATCGGGCTTGAAGTGTGGCACGGGGCCGTTGTTGTCGGGGCCAGGCTGATCGTCGTCGCAGTACACCAGTTGAATGGAAGCATCGCGCGCGCTCAGTGCAAATTCCACCAATGCATGGGGCTCCAGTGTGGTGCCTGCTTCCAGCAACAGTGTCCACGGGGCGGGGCTGGCCACCATGGCCAGTGGGGTTGTTGCATCGTGTTGTATCCACCGCAAATGTCCGCCCAGTTCTTCTTCATTGACCGGACAGGAAACGGGTGCAATCACTGTAATGTGAGTAGGTTTCCAGAAGTTGTGTTCTAGGCTGTCCAGGCTGGAGGCTATCGCCTCCATGTCGGTGTGGGTGGCGTAGAGCAGAACCTCAAAGGTTGGCAGCGTGCCCGAAGCCACATGCTCTGCGTAGATGTCGGCATCAATTTCGCGCAATGAGCTGCGTTTGCGCCAGATTTGGTATTGTTCTTGTAAGTGGCGGTATTTGGTGGCATCGGCCCAGCGGGCACGTTCTTTCTTCTCGATAGCCCATTCTTCAAGAGGTTCCAGCACCGCACCTGGCCACGCTTGTGCCAGTGTCAAGGTTTGGGCCACAGTGTTAGCACGTTCCGCAAAATGCCGCACATCGGCCTCGGAATGAACCACCATTTGTTGGTAACGTGCGGCAAAGTCGTCCAGTTCAGTGCGCAGCGTAGCGGTTTGCGCGTCCGTCAGTGTGTCTTGGTTCCAAACGGTGCCTTGGGTGTCCCAGTAACCCTGTGGCGCTGTGATCAGCGAGCGGTCATTGGACACGTAAATGACAGGGCAACCGCACAACCGTGCTTCGGTCACAATGGTGCCGGTTTCGTAGGCGTACAGGCAAGGCGCTTGCCGCAGCAAGGTGGCTCTTTCAATTTCTGACAGTTTTCCCGCAATGACGGGTGAAATGTCTGTGGCGTGTGCGTGCTCAGGCCGTGGGGTGCAATCGTAGGTGTGCAGCAATTCGGCATACAGCAATGCGTTGCCGTTGCGTGGTGAGCTGGGGTCGGTATAAAACAGCTCTGGGTTGGCCGATGGCAGGCGCAGCGTGACCGTCTCTGACGCGACTGTGGGCGTGCTGGGTGGCAACAACCGGGCTTCCCCCTGCATTTGTTCCACGCCGTCAATAAAAAAGCCTTCTGACACGTATTCCACGAGCAAGCCAGCGTGTGTTGTTCCGGTTCCTGCATTGCCCAGCCTGACCGTGACCGGAATACGTCCTGCGCGGTAGTGTGCAGCTTGTATCTGAGGGGTCAGTTGCGGGGTCCACAAACCACCGTGGGTTTGAACGGTACCTGACACGTAAGCCTCGTAACCCAGCTGGTTGAGCGTATCGCACAGCCTATGCAGGCGTGCTGCCATTGCATTGTTGTCACCAAACGACGCGGTTTGAATATAGAAAGGAGCAGCTAAGGTGCGACCACGACGATCTGCTGTGGGGTGTGACGAGGCTGATTGCATGTGAAAAAAGTGTAGAAGCAACGGCCCTGAACAATCTAAGGCAGAGCCCAACCTTATCACAAACCCACGGGTACACGGCCCCGTGGGATGGTGAAAACAAGACTCAGTTCAACAGCTTCATGACACCTTGCGGCACTTGGTTGGCCTGCGCGATCATGGCGGTGGAGGCCTGTTGCAGGATTTGGGCGCGGCTGAGGTTGGCCGATTCGGCGGCAAAGTCGGCATCGACAATGCGACCACGGGCGGCACTTTGACTTTCGATGGAGGTTTGCAGGTTGGAGATAGTGTTGTCAAAACGACTTTGAATGGCACCGATGCTGGCACGGCGGTCGTTGACCAAGGCCAAAGCAGCATCAAGAGCCGCCAGTGTGCCTGTGTTGGCATTGCCCGCCGAGGTTGCTGCAACCAATGCACCTGCGCTGGCAGATGCTACACCAGACAAAGCACTGACGTTGGTGTCGGCAGACGAAATAGTAATGAATTGATCTGCGGTGCCATTGGCGCCCACTTGGAAACCGACACCGCCACCTGTCAATACCGCTTGCCCATTAAACAAGGTGGCAGACATGGTGCGTGCCACTTCAGCCGCCAACTGACCATATTCTTTGTTCAGGGCAGAAACGTCGGTTGAACTCAGGGTAGAGTTGCCGGCCTGTACCGTCAATTCGCGCATGCGTTGCAGCATGTTGCCGATGTTGCCCAATGCTCCTTCAGCGGTTTGGGTAAAAGAAATACCGTCGTTGGCGTTGCGGATGGCCACCGTCATGCCGCGCGATTGGGTGTCCATGCGGTCGGCAATGGCCAGACCTGCTGCATCGTCTTTGGCAGTGTTGACGCGCAGACCCGAAGACAAGCGGGCCATAGCGGTGCCCAGCGCAGCTTGCGAGTTGGCCGCTTGGCGCTGTGCGTTGATCGACATGACGTTGGTGTTGATGCCCATGGCCATAGTAAAGCTCCTTGAAACAGAAAAAAACAGATGCCTGCCACACTTTCAAGACGCCTCTGCTGTGTGCCTGAGAGTGACTGGATGTGTTGGCATTGTTGTCTGGCTGCACCAAAGACAAAGCCCCGATAAACGGGGCTTTGAGGGGGTAAATTTGGGATCAGTTGTTGGAGTTGTTGTTGTTCCACGCCGAGATTTGTTGTGTAACGTAATTGCTCATGGAGTTGAGACTGGAGATTTTGGTGTCCAGTGCGCTGTACATCTTGTAGAGACGGTCTTCTGTCTTGTTGATGCGTGTTTGCATTCTGTCCATGTCGTTCTGGTTGCGGCTAACAGCTTGTTGCAAGGCGTTGTTGCGTCCTGACAACAAACCTTCCACACCGTTGGCACCAAAAGCATAGTCGTAAAAACGACGTGCCATGCCAGTATCGGTGTTGGTGGTACCCGCCGCCGAGAAGAAGGTTTTCAAATCTTCTGGTTTGGTCAGCGCCGATGTCAATTTTGTGGCGTTGGTGGTCAGGGTGCCATCACGTTGCAGTTCCAGCCCTACGTCGCTCAAGCGGCCAAAGGTGGTGCCTGCTGGGCCAGTGCTGCCCACCATGGTTTTGAGGGTATTGAGCAAACCTGTGGCCGTGCCATCACCTTGCAACGCACCGGCGGTTTTGGTGTCGGCATCGTATTTGGTGAGTGTGGATAAGTTGCTGACAATGGCGTTGTAAGCCTTGACGAAAGCCTCCACCGCCTCTTTGGCAGGTTTGGTGTCGTTGCCAACGGTAATGGTGGCGGGTGTGGCCCCAGTGGTTTGTTGCAGGTTAAGGGTCAAGCCCGGTACCGCATCTTTGAGTGTGTTGGAGGCCGAGGTAACTGCCACACCTTCAATAGTGGCCTGTGCATCTAGTCCTTCTTGCGAGCGTTGCATGCCATAACCGGCGGCTGTGCCAGTGTAGGCCAACGCCCCAATGCCGGTGTTGGTGGTAATGGGCGTACTTTGGTCAGCACCTTCAAAGGCCTCAATTTTGAAGGCCATGTTGGCACCAGTGTTGTTACTGCGCATGACCAGTTGGTCGTTGCCTCCCACGCTGATGACGGTCGCAGTTACCCCTGCGCCTGCAGTGTTGATTTTGCCTGCGATGGTACTGAGGTTGTCGGTATTGTCGATGTTGACAGTAACCGGAGACCCGGACGCGTTAAAAGTGCTGGCATCAGCCCATGCACCCAAAGAAATTTGCAGATTGCCCGAGGTGCCGCCAACAGCACCGCCAGCAGGGATAGGGCTGGAAAAATTGCTGCGTACTGATTGAGCTTGTGCCAGCTGCGACACCGATACGTTAAAAGAACCGACCACAGCCGATTCTGCCGCAGAACCTGAAACGGCGGTTTCGCTGCTTGATTTGAAAGAGCGGGCATTCCAACTGGACAAGCCCATCAATTTTTGTGAGGCATCCTGTACCGCCGACAGCTGCGATTTGATGGTGCCCCAGGTGGAAATCTGGCTGCTGAGTTTGCTGCCTTTGCTTTGCAACTGCGTCAGGGGCTTGCTTTCCAGCTGCACCAGTTGCGAAACAATGCTTTTGACATCCAGACCGCTGCCAATACCTGTGGAAGAAATGCCGGCCATGATGGACTCCTGTAGCTAAAAATAAGAATGTAGTGTGGGGCTAAGTATGCCACGGCTATAAAAAAACCGGCTCTGGAAAAAGACCAGAGCCGGTTGCAGAGAGGAAGCTCTGGCGAATTAACGCAGCAGAGACATCACGCCTTGCGACAACTGGTTGGCTTGTGCAATCATGGCGGTGGAGGCTTGTTGCAGAATTTGCGACTTGCTCAAGTTGGCAGATTCCGCAGCAAAATCGGCATCCACAATGCGGCCACGGGCAGCACTTTGGCTTTCCACCGAGGTTTGCAGGTTGGAAATGGTGTTATCGAAACGGCTTTGAATCGCCCCCAAGCTGGCCCGACGTTCGTTCACCAGTGCCAGTGCCGAGTCAATGGCAGACAGCGTGGCGGTGTTGGCGTTGCCAGCAGAAGTTGCTGCGACCAGCGCACCAGCCGTGGCAGAAGCCACAGCAGTGACACCAGCGCCGTTGATGTCACCCGAACCAATGGTAATGAATTGGTCGGCGGTGCCGTTGGCACCCACTTGGAAACCCACACCAGCGGTGCTGTTTAACACGGATTGACCGTTGAACTGTGTGGCCGACACGGTGCGGCTGATTTCGGCAGCCAGTTGGCCGTACTCTTTGTTCAGCGCGCTGATGTCGGTGGCGCTCAGGGTCGAGTTACCGGCTTGCACGGTCAACTCGCGCATGCGTTGCAGCATGTTGCCGATGTTGCCCAATGCGCCCTCAGCGGTTTGGGTCAAGGAAATACCATCGTTGGCATTGCGGATAGCCACGGACATGCCACGCGATTGGGAGTCCATGCGGTCGGCAATGGCCAAGCCAGCGGAATCGTCCTTGGCGCTGTTGACGCGCAGGCCAGACGACAAACGGGCCATGGAAGTGCCCAACGACTCTTGGGCTTTGGCAGCCATGCGCTGTGCGTTGATGGATTGAACGTTGGTGTTGATACCCATAGCCATGATGATTACTCCTCGTGTGGAACAGTACCGGCCTGATGCCGGTGTCAAGTCCAGCCCTGTGCTGGGTTTGACCACGTAGCCCTGACACGGGCTCGTTACTGGTTCTTTCGGTAGACCGATGGGCAAACTTTAGGGGGTAAAGGCCGAAAAATCAATGAATTTCTGCAATTTCTCGGGCTTTGTCGATCCGTCTTTTCAATGTAGAGGGGGTTGGGCCTGCTGTTGGGTGCGTGGTGGCCTGCACGTGGGTGGTGTCGGTTTTGCTGGCATCATCTGTGCCATGAGTCACGCCCACACCGTTCGCATTGCCACGTACAACATCCACAAGGGGGTGCAGGGCCTGGGGCCGGTGCAGCGGCTGGAGATCCACAACCTGCTGCAGGCGGTGGCCGGGTTGCAGGCCGATGTGGTGTGCCTGCAGGAGGTGCGCCGCTTCCACCACAAGCTGCAGCAGCGGTTTGCGCACTGGCCCGATGTGGAGCAGGCGGCCTACCTGGCGCCACCGGGTTACGAGGCGGTGTACCGCACCAACGCCGTGACGCGCCACGGCGAGCACGGCAACGCGCTGCTGTCGCGCTGGCCGGTGCTGGGGGTGGGGCACGAGGACGTGTCGGACCACCGGCTGGAGCAGCGCGGCCTGCTGCATGTGCGCCTGCAGTTGCAGGGCCTGCCGGTGCACGTGGTGGTGGTGCATCTGGGCTTGTTCCACGCCAGCCGCGAGCGCCAGGTGCAGCGCTTGGGGCAGTTTGTGGCGCGCGAGGTGCCGCCCGATGCGCCGCTGGTGGTGGCGGGCGACTTCAACGACTGGGGCGTGCGGCTGCACCGCCCGATGGCCGCGCTGGGCCTGCACACGCTGGAGGCGGCGCGGCTGGCCACCTACCCGTCGCGCCTGCCGCTGCTGCAGCTGGACCGCATCTACACGCGCGGGCTGCGGCTGGTGTCGGCGCAGGTGCCGCGGGGGCGCGACTGGGCGCGCATGTCCGACCACCTGCCGCTGGTGGCGGAGCTGGCGTTCGGTTGAGCGGGCGCTGAGATGGCGAGGGCGGTGTTGCGGCCGGGGCACCGGTTGCGCCTGTTGCAGGGCGGGGCGGCGCTGTTTCCGGCACTGGTGCAGGCGATCGAACGGGCGCGGCGCACGGTGTACCTGGAAACCTACATTCTGGATTGTGCCGATGCGGTGCTGCCGGTGCTGCTGGCGCTGGAGCGCGCGGCGCGCCGGGGCGTGGCGGTGCGCTTGCTGGCCGACGGCGTGGGCACGCCGCACTGGCCACGCCCGTGGTGGGAGCGGCTGACGCGGGCCGGGGTGGCGTGTGCCGTCTATGCGCCGCTGGGCCGGGTGGGGTTGCTGATTCCGAGCCGTTGGCGTCGCCTGCACCGCAAGCTGTGCGTGGTGGACGGGGCGGTGGGGTTCTGTGGCGGCATCAACCTGATTGACGACCGCAACGACGTGGCGCTGGGGCGGCTGGCGTGGCCCCGGCTGGATTTTGCGCTGCAGGTGAGCGGCCCGCTGGTGGCCGAGATGCAGGAAGCGATGGAGCGCGTGTGGTGGCGGGTTCAGGCGGTGCAGCGGGTGCGCCAGCGCGCGTTGCGTGCGGCGTGGCAGGCTTGGCGCTCAGGCTGGCCAGACGACGACCGCACCACGTGGGGTACGCCGGGCCTGCGCCGGCGGGTGCCCCATGCCCGCGCCGCCTTGCTGCTGCGCGACAACGTGCGCCACCGGCACGACATCGAGCGAGCCTACCTCAAGGCGCTGGCCACGGCGCGGCACGAGGTGCTGCTGGCGCACGCCTACTTCATTCCGGGGCGGCGCTTGCGCCAGGCGCTGGTGCGCGCGGCGCAGCGCGGAGTGCGGGTGCGGGTGCTGCTGCAGGGGCGCTACGAGCACTTTCTGCAATACCACGCGGCGCGCCCGGTACACCATTACCTGTTGCAGCGCGGCGTGGAGCTGTACGAGTACACCCCCAGCGCGCTGCACGCCAAGGTGGCGGTGGTGGACGGGCGCTGGGCCACAGTCGGGTCGAGCAACCTGGACCCGCTGAGCCTGCTGCTGGCGCGCGAGGCCAACATCGTCACCACCGACCGCGCGCTGGCGCTCCAGCTGCAGCGCCACCTGCGCCACCTGCTGCACACGGCGGCGCGCGCCCTGAGCGTGCAGGCGCTGCGCCAGCGGCCCTGGCACCAGCGCGCGCTGGACTGGCTGGCCTTTGGCACCATGCGCGCCGTGCTGTGGCTGAGCGGACACCGCTACTGAAATTGTGGTCTTGTTGCCGGTGTTAGCATGTGGGCATGTCAACGACTGAACCCACCTCCGTACCTGCCATGCCTGCCACCACTGTGACCGCCCGTGATGAAGGCACCCCTGTGTCCGTCAAAATCCGCGAACGCTTGCAGGCGGCCCGGCAGCGTTTCCATTCCAACGACAACATCGCCGACTTCATCCGCCCCGGTGAGCTCGATGCCCTGCTGGACGAAGTGACCGGCAAGATGCAGGGCGTGCTCGACAGCATGGTGATCGACACCGAGAACGACCACAACACCGGCAACACCGCGCGCCGTGTGGCCAAGATGTACCTGAAAGAGGTGTTTGCGGGCCGCTACGTCAAGGCCCCGGCCATCACCGAATTCCCCAACGCCGAGCACCTGAACGAGCTGATGATCGTGGGCCCGATCACGGTGCGCAGCGCCTGCAGCCACCACCTGTGCCCGGTGATTGGCCAGGTCTGGATTGGCGTGATGCCCAACGAGCACACCAACGTGATCGGCCTGAGCAAGTACGCGCGCCTGGCCGAGTGGATCATGGGCCGCCCGCAGATCCAGGAAGAGGCGGTGGTGCAGCTGGCCGACCTGATCCAGGAAAAGACGCAGCCCGATGGCCTGGCGATCGTGATGGAGGCCAGCCACTTCTGCATGGGCTGGCGCGGCGTCAAGGACATGGACAGCAAGATGATCAATTCCGTGATGCGCGGCGTGTTCCTGAAGGACACCAACCTGCGCCGCGAGTTCCTGTCCCTCATTCCCCGGAAAGGTTGAACACCATGTTGGTTCGTTTGTTGTACGTGAGCCGCGCCATTGCCCCCGAGAACCAGGAGGCGGTACACGCCATTCTGGCGTCGGCGCGCCAGCACAATCTGCAAAACGGCATCACCGGCATCCTGTGCTACGGTGGTGGCGTGTTTGTGCAGGCGATCGAGGGCGGGCGCTCGGCGGTGAACCGGCTCTACACCCAGATCATCGAAGACCCGCGTCACCAGGACGTGGAGCTGCTGCACTACGAGGAAATCACCGAACGCCGTTTTGGCGGCTGGACCATGGGCCAGGTCAACCTGAGCAAGCTCAACACCTCGATCGTGCTGAAGTATTCGGAAAAGCCGGAGTTCGACCCCTACAGCGTGTCGGGCAAGGTGTCGCTGGCGCTGCTGGAGGAGCTGATGGCCACCGCCAGCATCATTGGCCGGGCTTGACGCCGCGCGCGTGCGGTGCCGGGCTTGAGCGGCCTCAGGCCGGTGCGCCGCACATCGGGCAGTCCGGGTCGCGCTGCAGCCGCAGCTGCCGCGTGGCCAGTGTGCGCGCATCGAAAGTGAGCAGCTGGCCCACCAGCGGGCTGCCCAGACCAGACAGCAGCTTGAGCGCCTCCGCGGCCTGCAAGCTGCCGATGGTGCCCACCAACGGCGCGAACACGCCCAAGGTGGCGCAGCGCGTTTCCTCGGGCGCGTCGTCGGGCGCAAAGATGCAGGCGTAGCAGGGGCTATCGCTCTGGCGGCTGTCGTACACCGCCAGCTGGCCCGACCAGCGGATGGCCGCGCCCGACACGAGCGGCACGCGGTGTTGTACGCACGCCCGGTTGAGCAGCTGGCGCGTGGCGAAGTTGTCGGTGCAGTCCAGCACCACGTCGGCGCGGGGCAGCAGCGCGTCCAGCAAGGCGGCGTCGGCGCGTTGCACCAGGGCGTCGATGCGCACGTCGGGATTGATGGCGTGCATGGCTACGCGGGCCGATTCGGCCTTGGGCTGGCTCACGCGCGCCAGGGTGTGCGCAATCTGGCGTTGCAGGTTGGTGGCGTCCACGTGGTCGTGGTCGATCAGCGTGATGTGGCCCACGCCCGCGCTGGCCAGGTACAGCGCCACCGGCGAGCCCAGTCCTCCCGCGCCCACCACCACGGCGTGCGCGGCCAGCAGGCACTCCTGGCCCTCGATGCCCAGCTCGTCCAGCAGGATGTGGCGCGAGTAGCGCAGCAGCTCGTCGTCGGTCATGGCGCTCGGGGCAGCGGTCAGTCGTTGTCGGCTTCGGCCAGCGGGCGTTCGCTGGCCGATTTGCTGGCGCGCACCGGCTGGCCCTTGAGCTGGTTGAGGGCCTGTTGCAGCTGGAAGTCCTGCGCCGAGCCCAGCTCGGGCACCAGGCGCTTGCCGGGGTTTTTCTTGGCTTCCTCTTCCAGGCGCAGGCGGGCCTGTTCGCGTTCCTGCTCGCGCTGGGCTTCGGCGGCCTTGTCGGCGGCGCTGGGGCCGGCTTGCGCGCCGTTGCCGTTGCCCAGGTGCTTGTCGAGGTCGGCCTCGCGCGGGCGCAGCTGGGCAAACACGTCGCCGTTCTCGGTCTCGTCCAGCCACACGTCCGGCACGATGCCCTTGGCCTGGATGGAGCGCCCCAGCGGCGTGTAGTAGCGTGCGGTGGTGAGCTTGATGCCGGTGTCCGGCCCCAGGGCGCGCACGGTCTGTACCGAGCCCTTGCCAAAGGTCTGGCTGCCCATGATGGTGGCGCGCTTGTGGTCCTGCAGCGCGCCAGCCACGATCTCGCTGGCCGAGGCCGAGCCTTCGTTGACCAGCACCACCAGCGGCACGCGCTTGAACTTGCCTTGCGTGGCGCGGGTCATCTGGGCAATCGGGTCGTTGCCGCTGCGCCGGGCGTAGAAGGCGGGCGCGGCCTTGTAGGTGAACTTGCTTTCTTCCAGCTGGCCGTTGGTGCTGACGACGGTCACGTCCTCGGGCAGGAAGGCGGCGGACAGGGCCACGGCGGCATCGAGCAGACCGCCCGGGTCGTTGCGCAAGTCCAGCACCAGGCCCTTCATGTCGGGCTGTTCTTGGTGCAATTCTTCGAGCTTGCGCGCAAAGTCTTCCACCGTGCGATCCTGGAACTGCGACACGCGCAGCCAGGCGTAGCCGGGTTCCACCACCTTGCCCTTGACGCTCTGGGTCTTGATCTCCTGGCGCGTGATGGTGACGGGGAAGGTGCGGTTCTCGTCCTTGCGGAAGATGGTCAGGCGCACTTTGGTGTTGGGTTGACCGCGCATGCGTTTGACGGCATCGTTGATGGTCAGGCCCTTGACGGCGGTGTCGTCGATCTTGGTGATGAGGTCGTTGGTCTTGAGCCCGGCGCGGTCGGCGGGCGAGCCCTCAATCGGCGAGACGACCTTGACCAGGCCGTCTTCCATCGTGATCTCGATGCCGACGCCGACAAAGCGGCCGCTGGTGCCCTCGCGGAATTCCTTGAAGCTCTTCTTGTCGAAGTACTGCGAGTGCGGATCCAGGCTGGCCACCATGCCCGAGATCGCGTCCGAGATGAGCTTGCGCTCGTCCACCGGCTCGACGTAGTCGCTCTTGACCATGTCGAACACGGCGGCAAGCTGCTGCAACTCCTCCAGCGGCAGCGGTGCCATGGAGCCGCGCGCCACGGCCTGCAGCTGCACGGTGGTCAAGGCCCCGGCCAGGGCACCCACGGCGACCCAGCCTGCGATTTTCAGTTTCTGTCCCATCTGTCCTGCCCTTTTCAAGCGGTTCCCAACCGGTGTGCGTATTGGAAACCGCCCGGGGGTGGGCGGTTCCATCTGGCCCGAAAAAAAGATCAGGCCTTGCCCTGGCTGGCCACGGCGGCGGCCGCAGCGGCGGCGGCTTCGGCATCGCCCAGGTAGTAGCGGCGGATGGGTTTCATGTGCTCATCAAACTCGTACACCAGCGGAATGCCGTTGGGGATGTTGAGGTGCACGATGTCGGCGTCGGAGATGCCGTCGAGGTGCTTGATGAGGGCACGGATGGAGTTGCCGTGTGCCGCAATCAACACGCGCTGGCCGGACTGGATGGTGGGGGCCAGGGTCTGTTCCCAGTACGGCACCACGCGGGCCACGGTGTCCTTGAGGCACTCGGTCAGCGGGATGTCGTCTTGGGCCAGGTCGGCGTAGCGGCGGTCGGCGCGCTGGCCGCGCGGGTCTTGCGGCTCCAGTGCGGGCGGCGGGGTGTCGTAGCTGCGCCGCCAGATCAGCACTTGTTCGTCGCCAAACTGTTTGGCCATGTCGATCTTGTTGAGGCCTTGCAGTGCGCCGTAGTGGCGTTCGTTCAAGCGGTAGTTTTTGACCACGGGCAGCCAGGTGCGATCCATTTCGTCCAGCACGTACCACAGGGTGTGGATGGCGCGCTTGAGCACGCTGGTGTAGCACAGATCAAAGTCCCAGCCTTCGGCCTTGAGCAGTTTGCCCGCCGACATGGCTTGCGATACGCCGGTGGGGGTCAGGTCCACGTCGGTCCAGCCGGTGAAGCGGTTTTCCAGGTTCCAAGTGGATTCGCCGTGGCGAATCAGGACGAGTTTGTACATGGCGGTGTTTGCAGCAGGGGAAAAGCCCATCATTCTAAAATAGGGCTGGTTTTGAAAGGCAAGTGAATGACGTTTTTGATGGAAAACTGGATGTTGGTGCTGCTGGCCCTGACATCGGGCGGCGGTTTGGTGTGGATCACCTTGGTGCAGGGCGGGGTGCCGGGTGGGTTGGCCCCTGTCGATGCGGTGCAGCTCATCAACCGTGAAAAGGCGGTGGTGGTGGACGTGTGCAGTGGTGCCGAATTTGCCGCTGGCCACGTGGTCGGGGCCAAGCATGTGCCGTTGGAGACGCTGGAAGCCACATTGCCCGGCTTGGTCAAGAGCAAGAAAACCCCGCTGATTCTGGTGTGTGCGTCGGGCATGCGTTCCAAGCGCGCGCTGGCGGTGGCCAAACAGTTGGGTTACGAAACCGCGCATTCGCTGGCGGGTGGCATGCGCGCTTGGCGTGCGGCGGACTTGCCCATTGAAAAAAGCTGATTCCCCGTTTTTTGGAGCAACCAAGATGGCCCACGTCAAGATTTACAGCAGCGACTACTGCCCCTACTGCCACCGTGCCAAGGCGCTGTTGCGCGAGCGCGGCGTGACGGATTGGGACGAGGTGGTGGTGGACGGCCAGCCGGCGGTGCGCGCCGCGATGGCGCAACTGGTGGGGCGCACCAGCGTGCCGCAGATTTTCATCAACGGCCAGCACGTGGGCGGTTGTGACGACCTGCACGCGCTGGACGCCAAGGGCGGCCTGGCGCCGCTGCTGGCAGCGGCCTGAGCCATAATCCGGGCGTATGTTCGGCCCGCTGCGGGAGCGATCCTGTGGCGGGCTTTGTTGTGTTTGACCGACCAGAAAGTGCCGTATGTCCGAATCTTTTGATCCCGTGTTCCAAATCCAGCGTGTGTACCTGAAAGAGGCTTCGCTGGAGCAGCCCAATTCTCCGGCCATTTTGCTGGAGCAGGAACAGCCGTCGGTGGACATTCAGTTGGGTGTGAGCGCCGAACCCGTGGCCGAGGGGGTGTTCGAAGTGTGCGTAACCGCCACCGTGCAGACCAAGATCCAGGAGCGCACCGTGTTTCTGGTGGAGGCCAAGCAGGCCGGCATCTTCGAGATCCGCAACCTGCCCGACGAGCAGGTCAATGCCGTGATGGGCATCACTTGCCCGCAGATTGTGTACCCGTACTTGCGTGGCAATGTGGCCGATTTGATCCAGCGCGCGGGCTTTCCGCCGGTGCATCTGGCCGAGATCAACTTCCAAGGTATGTACGAGCAACAGCAAGCCCAGCAAGTGCAATAAGTGCCGCTACCGCTATGTCGGTTGTGGGCAAGGGTGCTATGGCATTGAACATCATGGTGTTGGGCGCGGGCGCCTGGGGTACGGCGCTGGCCGTGGCGGCGGCGTCGCACGCGGGGGCGGGCCACCAGGTGCAACTCTGGGTGCGCAACGCGGCCCAGGCGGCGCAGATGCAGGCCACGCGCGAGAACACCCGCTACCTGCCGGGCTTGCCGTTGCCCGACGGCCTGCAGATCCTCACCGGCGTGGCGGACACGCTGCCCGCGCGTCTGGCCACGCAAGACGTGGTGGTGGTGGCCACACCGATGGCCGCTTTGCGCGAGATGTTGACCCTGCTGCGCCACAGCAAGGCCCCGGTGGCATGGCTGTGCAAGGGCTTTGAATGGCCCGATTCTGCGGTGCTGGGAGCGGTGGGCCTGCTGGGCCACGAAATCGCCGCCGAGGTGGCACCGGATCTGCCGATCGGCATTCTGAGCGGCCCCACCTTTGCGCAGGAGGTGGCGCGCGGTTTGCCCAGTGCCATCGTGGCGGCCAGCACCGATGCTACGGTGCGCGAACGGCTGGTGCAGGCGTTTCACAGCCCAACCTTGCGCGTGTACGCCAACGACGACCTGATCGGTGTGGAGGTGGGTGGTGCGGTCAAGAATGTGTTGGCGATTGCCACGGGCTTTTGCGACGGGCTGCAACTGGGCCTCAACGCGCGCGCGGCGTTGATCACGCGCGGGCTGGCCGAAATCACCCGGTTGGGGCGGGCACTGGGGGCACGGGCCGAGACCTTCATGGGCCTAAGCGGCATGGGCGATTTGGTGCTGACCGCCACCGGGGACTTGAGCCGCAACCGCAAGGTGGGCCTGCTGTTGGCACAGGGCCTGACGCAAGACGAAGCCGTGGCCTCGTTGGGTCATGTGGCCGAGGGCGTTTACAGCGCCCGCACGGTGTGGCAACGCGCCCGCGCGCTGGGGGTGGAGATGCCGATCACCGAGGCCGTGGTGGCCTTGCTCGATGGCCGACTCAAGCCACAGCAGGCGGTGGCGCTGCTGATGGCGCGCGACCCGGCGGCAGAGGTGCATTGAGCGCTGCCGCTGGCGCTGTGCGCGCCGTGCGGCGGGGCAGCGTCAGAACTCCAGGTTGTCGATCAGGCGCGTGGCACCCAGGCGTGCTGCGCCCAAAGCCACCAATTGGCCGGGCTGGAAATCGGCACCTTGCGGGGGTTGCAGGTCGTCGCGGCGGCGCACGGTCAGGTAGTCGGGTTGCCAGCCGCGTGCGGCCAGCGTTTGCGCGGCGTGTTGTTCCAGCGCGGCCAGGTTGTGTTCACCGCCCAGCACGGCGGCAATCAGGCCTTTGAGCGCCAGCGACAGT
This sequence comes from Macromonas bipunctata, assembly GCF_002837135.1. Lineage (GTDB taxonomy): Bacteria > Pseudomonadota > Gammaproteobacteria > Burkholderiales > Burkholderiaceae_C > Macromonas_A > Macromonas_A bipunctata. The sequence goes on from NZ_NWBQ01000048.1 coordinate 61,426, forward strand.
TGCACCGCTTCGGCGCGCTCCGTCTCAGACAAATAGCCGTTGCGCGAGCTCAGGGCCAGGCCGTCGGCGGCGCGTTCGGTGGCTACGCCATGCACGGTGATGGGCATAGCAAACTGGCGCACCAGTTGCCGGATCACCATCAACTGCTGGTAGTCCTTCTGGCCGAACACGGCGTGGCGCGGGCCTTTGGCTTGGCTGAATACGATTTGGAACAGTTTCATCACCACGGTGCTGACCCCGGTGAAGAAGCCGGGGCGAAAGTGCCCTTCCAGCATGTCGCCCAGCGCCGCCGGGGCGTGGACTTTGAAGGTTTGCGGCTCGGGGTAGAGTTCTTTTTCAGACGGCGCGAACACCACGTTGCAGCCTGCGGCTTCGAGCTTGGCGCAGTCGGCTTGCAGGGTGCGGGGGTAGCTGTCGAAGTCCTCGTGTGGCAGGAATTGCAGCCGGTTGACGAAGATGCTGGCCACGGTCACGTCGCCCAGGGGCTTGGCATGGCGGATCAGGGCCAGATGGCCGTCGTGCAGGTTGCCCATGGTGGGCACAAAGGCGGGGGCATCAAATTGGGCCAGAATTTGGCGCAGTTCGGCGATGGTGTGAACGACTTGCATGGGGCGGGGTCTTACCAGGCGTGCAGGGTGTTGTCGGGGAAGCTGCCGTCTTTGACGGCGGCGACGTAGGCGGCCATGGCGGCTTTGATGCTGGGCGCGTCTTGCATGAAGTTGCGCACGAACTTGGGCAGTTTGCCCAGCCCCAGGCCCAGCATGTCGTGCATCACCAGCACTTGGCCGGCGGTGCCGTGGCCCGAGCCGATGCCGATGGTGTGGCAATGGGGCAGTCGGTGTGTCAGGGTGCTGGCCAGCGTGGCGGGCACCATTTCGAGCACCAGCATGGTGGCACCGGCATCTTGCAGGGCCAACGCGTCGCGTTGCAGGCGCTGCGCGTCTGCGTCGCTGCGGCCTTGTACGCGGTAGCCGCCCAGTGCGTGGACGGTTTGCGGTGTCAACCCCAGGTGCGCGCAGACCGGGATGCCGCGTTCGACCAAAAAGGCCACGGTCTCGGTGGTCCAGCCGCCACCTTCGAGCTTGACCATGTGCGCCCCCGCGTGCATCAGGGCCGAGGCGCTGCGGATGGCTTGCTCTTTGGATTCGTGGTAACTGCCAAAGGGCAGGTCGGCCACGATCCACGCTGTGCCTTGCACCCGGCGCAGGCCACGGGCCACGCTTTCGGTGTGGTAGCACATGGTCTCCAGCGTCACGCCCACGGTGCTGGACAGGCCTTGGCACACCATGCCCAGCGAATCACCAATCAGCAGGCATTCCACGCCCGCGCTGTCGGCCACGGCGGCAAAGGTGGCATCGTAGGCGGTGAGCATGGTGATCTTGTCGCCGCGCTCGCGCATTTCGTTCAGGCGCGGCAGGCTGATGGGTTTGCGCTGGGGCAGCGGGGATGCCGCTGGCAGCGTTCCGTAGGGGGTGCCGGGGGTGTTGGCGGTAGCAGGTTGCATGGGCAGGGTGTGGCGTGTGGCCAGTGGGTGTCCGTGTGAAGTTGCGAGTCTAATCGACCGCTGGCGCCGGATGCGGGCGGCGCTTGTTGTGTAATAGCCACTGTGCGGGCCCGCCGTGGCCTGGTTGTGTAGCCTCAATGGATGTGACGACGTATGCAATCGAACGAATTTTCCCCTGAAAAGCTGGCCGTGTTGGCCCAGGCCGATGTGGCGCTGGCGCTGGCCGAGGACGTGGGTGAGGGCGACCTGACCGCCGCGCTGGTGGACCCCGCCCGCCGGGCCCGCGCCCGTGTGCTGGCGCGCGAGAGCGCCGTGGTGTGCGGTGCGCCGTGGGTGCAGGCGGCGGTGGCGGCACTCGACCCCACCGCCCAAATCACCTGGCACGTGCCCGAGGGCCAGCGTTGTGCGCCCGACCAGGTGGTGCTGGAGATTGAAGGCCACGCCCAGGCGCTGCTGACGGCCGAGCGCACGGCGCTGAACTTCTTGCAGCTGCTCAGTGCCGTGGCCACCAAGACCGCCGAGTACGTGCAGGCCGTGGCCGGTACCCGGGCCCAGATTGTGGACACCCGCAAGACCTTGCCAGGTTTGCGGCTGGCGCAAAAGTACGCCGTTACCGTGGGCGGCGGCACCAACCACCGCATGGGCTTGTACGACGCGGTGCTGATCAAGGAAAACCACATCGAGGCCGCAGGCGGCGTCACGCCCGTGCTGCAACGGGTGCAGGCCACCGCGCCCGATGCCAAGTTTGTGCAGATTGAGGTTGAAACGTTGGCGCAGCTGGAAGAAGCCCTGCAGGCCGGTGCCCAGATGGTTCTGCTGGACAACATGGACTTGCCCACCCTGCGCGAGGCGGTGCGCCTGAATGCGGGCCGCGCGATCCTGGAAAACTCGGGCGGTGTCAACTTGAACAGCGTGCGCGCGCTGGCTGAGACCGGTGTGGACCGCATCTCGATTGGTGCTTTGACCAAGGATGTGAAGGCGATCGACTACTCCATGCGCTTTGAGGCGCTGTAAGCCCGTCTGGCCCTTTTCCAACGCATTCATACCCCGACCATGACCGACACGACAGCCTCCTCCATCATTGAAGTGGATTACGAACAACCCGCCTGCACCACCCGCCACGCCTGGGCGCGGGTGCCGGTGGAACCTGGCCCCGTAGAGCGCGCGGCGCTGAAGGACAAGATCCGCCGCTTGCTCAAGGAAAAAAACGCCGTCATGGTGTCGCACTACTACGTCCACCCCGACTTGCAGGATTTGGCCGAAGAAACCGGCGGTATCGTCAGCGATTCGCTGGAAATGGCCCGCTTTGGCCGCGACCACGCCGCACAGACGTTGGTGGTGTCGGGCGTGCGCTTCATGGGCGAAACCGCCAAGATCCTGTCGCCCGAAAAAACCATCCTCATGCCCGACTTGGACGCGAATTGCTCGCTGGACTTGGGTTGTCCGGTGGACGACTTTGCCGCTTTCTGCGACCAGCACCCCGACCGTACCGTGGTGGTGTACGCCAACACCAGCGCGGCGGTCAAGGCCCGTTCCGACTGGTTGGTCACGTCCAGCTGCGCGCTGGAAATTGTGCGCGCCTTGAAGGACAAGGGCCACAAAATTTTGTGGGCGCCCGACAAGCATTTGGGCGGCTACATCCAACGCGAAACCGGGGCCGACATGCTGATGTGGCAGGGCTCGTGCATCGTGCATGACGAGTTCAAGGCCTTCGAGCTCGAGGCGCTGATCAAGGATCACCCCGACGCCAAGGTGCTGGTACACCCCGAAAGCCCCGCCGAAGTGGTGGCGCTGGCCGATGCGGTGGGCTCCACCTCCGCCATCCTCAACGCCGCCAGGACGATGGATGCGAAGGAGTTCATCGTGGCCACCGACAACGGCATGATGCACAAGCTGCGCACGCTCAACCCCGGCAAAACCTTTATTGAGGCCCCCACGGCGGGCAACAGCGCCACTTGCAAAAGCTGCGCGCATTGCCCGTGGATGGCCATGAACAGCCTGGCCGGGGTGGCGCAGGTGCTGCAAACGGGTCTGAACGAGATCCACGTCGATCCGGCGCTGATTCCGCGTGCGCGCCAGCCGATCGACCGCATGCTGGCCTTCACCGCTGCGCACAAGGCTGGCCAAGATGCTGGAGCACTGGTGCCCAACATCGGCGCGGCCTGATTTTTGTGGTGGCCCTGAAGCGCGTGGGTGCGCTTCAGCACTCGTCGGTGCTGTGGCCCGGTGCCGGTTGTGTGGGCACGTGGTGGCGCAGGCCGACTTGCTTGTTGTGCTCGTCCACAAACACCAGTTGAGGCTCGTGGGTGGCCACGTCTTTGTCGTCCACTTGTGCGAAGGACGCGATGATGAGCAAGTCCCCCACGCTGGCGCGGCGTGCGGCAGAGCCGTTGACCGAAATCATGCCAGAACCACGCTCGCCTTTGATGGCGTAAGTGATAAAGCGTTCGCCGTTGTTGATGTTCCAGATGTGGACTTGTTCGTTTTCACAGATGTTGGCGGCATCCAGCAAGTCTTCGTCAATGGCGCACGAACCTTCGTAATGCAGTTCGCATTGGGTGGTGGTGCAGCGGTGGATTTTGGATTTAAGCAGGGTACGGTACATGGAAACTTCTCCAACGGTGGGGCCGAATTGTGGCAGATGGTGCGCGATTGTAGGCACACGCACCACCTGTCAAGCCCGGGTTTATACCGTCCGATAGACTTCAGCGCCCATCTTCACGAATTCGATGGACTTGACTTCCATGCCTTTTTCCAGGGCTTCGGATTCGGCCAGGCCCTGCTTGGCGGCAAAGTCGCGCACGTCCTGCGTGATCTTCATCGAGCAGAAATGCGGGCCGCACATGGAGCAGAAATGCGCCACCTTGGCCGATTCCTTGGGCAGGGTTTCGTCGTGGAACGAGCGCGCCTTGTCGGGGTCGAGGCCGAGGTTGAACTGGTCGTCCCAGCGGAATTCAAAGCGGGCCTTGGACAGGGCGTTGTCGCGGATTTGTGCGCCGGGGTGGCCTTTGGCCAAGTCGGCGGCGTGCGCAGCCAGCTTGTAGGTGATGATGCCTTCCTTGACATCGTTCTTGTCCGGCAGGCCCAGGTGTTCCTTGGGCGTGACGTAGCACAGCATGGCGCAACCGTACCAGCCGATGGTGGCCGCACCAATGCCGCTGGTGATGTGGTCGTAGCCGGGGGCGATGTCGGTGGTCAGCGGGCCCAGGGTGTAGAACGGTGCTTCGTGGCACTGTTCCAGTTGCAGGTCCATGTTTTCTTTGATCATGTGCAGCGGCACGTGGCCGGGGCCTTCAATCATCACCTGCACGTCGTGCTTCCAGGCAATTTGCGTCAGCTCGCCCAGGGTCTTGAGTTCGCCCAGTTGCGCTTCGTCGTTCGCGTCGTAAATGGAGCCGGGACGCAGGCCATCGCCCAGGCTGAAGGCCACGTCGTAGGCCTTCATGATCTCGCAGATTTCCTCAAAGTGGGTGTAGAGGAAGTTTTCCTTGTGGTGCGCCAGACACCATTTGGCCATGATGGAGCCGCCCCGGCTGACGATGCCGGTCATGCGGTCGGCGGTCAGGGGAACGTAACGCAGCAGCACGCCCGCATGTATGGTGAAGTAGTCCACACCCTGTTCGGCTTGTTCGATCAGCGTATCTTTGAAAATTTCCCACGTCAGGTCTTCGGCTTTACCGTTGACTTTTTCCAGTGCCTGGTAGATGGGCACCGTGCCAATCGGCACCGGCGAGTTGCGGATGATCCACTCGCGGGTCTCGTGGATGTTCTTGCCGGTGGACAAATCCATGATGGTGTCGGCACCCCAACGGATGCCCCAGGTCATCTTGTCCACTTCCTCGTTGATGGACGAGCCCAGCGCGGAGTTGCCGATGTTGCCGTTGATCTTGACCAGGAAGTTGCGGCCAATGATCATCGGCTCGCTTTCCGGGTGGTTGATGTTGTTGGGGATGATGGCGCGGCCACGGGCGATTTCGTCGCGCACGAATTCGGGCGTGATTTCTGCCGGGATGCTGGCACCAAAATTCTGGCCGGGGTGCTGGCGTGTCAGCAGGCGGGCCATTTTTTCACCCAGCGGGCCGGTGGCCTTGAGCGACTCGACGTATTCGGCGCGGCGCAGGTTCTCGCGGATGGCGATGTATTCCATCTCGGGCGTGATGATGCCTTTGCGCGCGTAGTGCATCTGCGTGACGTTGGCACCGGCTTTGGCACGGCGCGGCGCGCGGTGCAGGCCCGGAAAGCGCAGTTCGTCCAGCTTGGGATCGGCGGCGCGGGCACGGCCAAATTCGCTGCTCAGGTCGGCCAGCACTTCGGTGTCGTTGCGCTCCTCAATCCACGCCTGGCGCACGGCGGGCAGGCCGCTGCGGATGTCGATCTGGGCGTTGGGGTCGGTGTAGGGGCCCGAGCAGTCGTAGACGTAGATGGGTGGGTTCTTTTCGCCACCAAAGCCGGTGGGGGTGTCGTGCTGGCTGATTTCGCGCATCGGCACTTGAAGGTCGGGGCGCGAGCCTTGCACGTAGATTTTGCGCGAGTTGGGCAGCGGTGCAATGGCGGCCGAGTCCACCTGGGCGGCGGCGGCGAGGAATTTTTCAGCGGGGGCGTTCATGGGCAGTCCTTCGGGTGTGGGGGTGCTCCGAAGGGTGCTGCGCTGGGTGTGCTGGCAGGCGCTCTTCTTACGCCGGTGTGAACCGGATCAAGTTCGCGGGTTCGGTTCAGGCCGTCTCAGTCCACACCGTGTGGACACCCCGGAGCGTTTCAGATTCTAGCGGTTCCGGCTTTGACCCCGGGGCGGGTGCTGGTTTCAGGGCAGGGTGGCGCTGGGGGCCACGATGCTGTACTGGCCGCCCTGGCAGCTGTACTGCACGTCGCGCGCCACCATCTTCTTGATCATGCCGGTGCTGCCGTGGGTCTTGCGCACAAACAGCGACAGCTTGTTGCCCTGGAAGCTGTAGGTGCCCACGACCACGTCCTGTGTGCGCAGCTCGTCGTTCTGGATGTCGTTGGGGTTGCGCGTCAGCACGGCCAGCCCGTCGCCCGAGAGGCGGAAGTATTTGCCGAAGTCGGCCTGCACGATCTGGCTGGCGCATTGCTGGCTGAGTGCGGCGCGCATCTGCTCGCCCATGTACAGGCCCACCGAGCCGGGCACGTAGGTGTCGAGGTTCTGGAAGTCGGGCACCAGCACCGAGCGGCTGAGGTCGCGCTCCTGGCAGCTGGCCACGCCGTTGCGCCCGGGTGGGCAGGTGAGCGGGCACAGCTCGCTGGCCACGCCGCGCAGCAGGTAGTTGACGTTGGTGATGCCCACCAGTTTGGGCAGTTGTTGCGGGCTGCACGTGGCCGTGGGCCCCGATGGGCTGGCGCAGCCCACCAGAGCCGCTACCAGCGGGATGCCCAGCCAACCGAGCCGGTAGCGTGTGGCCATGGGTTCAGCCTCCGATGATCTTGAAGTTGCGCACGCGCGGCTCCTCGATCAAGCCGTTGGTGAACCAGTTGGACGGGATCTGGATCTGGCCGCTGGACATCACCATGCCGGTGCTGGTGTCGATGACGCGCGCGTTGATGACGAGCTGGTCGTCGGAGTTCATGATGGTGCCGGCCACCACGTTGGTCACGCCGTAGTGCTCACGCAGGTGCTTGACGTCGCGGCTGAGCGTGAATTCGCCATTCTTGTTGATGACGAAGTTCTGCATCAGGCGCGGCTCGTACACGCGCCAGGCGCGCACTTGCAGCTCGTGCATCAGGTTCTCGGCAATCAGGCGGCCCAGCGGCGAGGTTTCGGCCAGGTTGTTCAGGTTGGTGAAGCTGCTAACCAGGAACGACATGTTGGAGTTCTTGCGGTCCAGGTTGCGCTCCAGCTGGTCGGCCAGGAAGATGATCTTGGCCGCAAACTTGCCGGGTGCCGATTGCACTTGCTGCACCGGGATGCTGCCTTCGGTGAAGCACGGAATGGCGTGGCCCTGCACGGTGTAGCACTGCGCACCGGGGGCGGGCACCATGTTTTGTGCCAGCGCCAGGCCGGGCACAGCCAGCATGGCGCTCAGGCCAAGGGCGGAAAGACGGGGGAAAGTCATGATGAGGCGTCCTGGACAGGTTAGCGGGGTCGGCAAGGCGACACATGCACCGCACCGGACATGATGTGATGGCGGTATTCGACCTTGTTGTTGTCGCAGTTCAGTTCACGGCTACGGTGCGATACGGGGTAGGTGTCGCAACCGTTGCCACACCAGGCGTCGCGCGTGATTTCGTACGTGTATTGGGTGCAGCCACCGTTGGCGCACGGGTGGGCCACCACCATTTGGGTGGTGACGGGCACCACCACAGGCTGCGGCGCCACCGCAGTGGCGACCTGTTGCACGGGTTGGACGTGTTGTGCTGGCGCGCAGGCCACACCGCTGACGCAGTGTGCGTGCCCACCCGGCCCCGCTGCTACCATTTGTTGTGCTTGCAGTGCGGTACCCCACAAGCCCAGCACTACCGCGCTGGCCAATCCCAAAAGCGTTTTTTTCATGTTGTAACCTCGTTTTGCTCAGGCGGGCACCGGCAGCGGTGCCCGGGTATGGGTCAGCGGCAACCCCACTGCACGCAGCCGCTGCTCACCACCGGCACCAGCGGTTGCGCCACCACCATGGGCATCACCGGCACGGTGACCACGTGCTGCACCACGGGGGCCACCACCACCTGCGGCACCACCACTTGGTAGGCCACCGGGGCCGCCACCACGGCAGGCGCATAGCAAGTACCACAATGGCCGTGGCCGTGCGCATGGCCTACCACCACTTGGGCGTGGGCGGCGGTCACGCCCAACAGGCCGACACCCACCAAAAGACTGGACAACAGTTGTCGCATAGTATTTTTCCTTGAAAGCGATGCCCGATATGGGCACCTTTTCAGTGCTTCGGCTTTTTGGCGGTCATCTTGAGGGTTACTTTTGCTTTCAATTTGACCTTGATCTTGACTTTTACTTTTACTTTTACTTTTACTTTTACTTTTACTTTTGGTATATGATATTTTTATTGAGGCGTTAAAACTGTGGGCGCGGCCTCGGGCAGCAGGTGGGGGTAGTCGCGGCTGAAGTGCAGGCCCCGGCTTTCTTTGCGGCTTTGCGCCGAGCGCACGATGAGTTCGGCCACTTGTACCAGGTTGCGCAGCTCCAGCAGGTCGCGCGTGACGTGGAAGCTCTTGTAGAACTCCTGGATCTCGCTTTGCAGCAGCGCAATGCGGTGGGCGGCGCGCTCCAGCCGCTTGTCGGTGCGTACGATGCCGACGTAATCCCACATGAAGCGGCGCAGCTCGTCCCAGTTGTGCGAGATGACGATTTGTTCGTCGGCATCAATGACGCGGCTGTCGTCCCACGGGCGGATGGCGGGGATGCTGGCGTTGGGTTGTGCGGCGATGTCGGCCACGGCGGCGCGGGCAAACACCATGCACTCCAACAGTGAGTTGCTGGCCAGCCGGTTGGCCCCATGCAGGCCGGTGCAGCTGGCCTCGCCCACCACGTACAGGCCGGGCAGGTCGGTGTGGGCGTTGAGGTCGGTGACGACACCGCCGCAGGTGTAGTGCGCGGCGGGCACCACGGGGATGGGCTCGCGGGTGATGTCGATGCCCAGTTCGGCACAGCGGGCCAGGATGTTGGGAAAATGTTCGTGCAGGAATTCGGGCGGCTGGTGCGAGATGTCGAGGTACACGCATTCGATGCCGTGTTTTTTCATCTCGAAGTCGATGGCGCGCGCCACCACGTCGCGCGGGGCCAGTTCGGCACGCGGGTCGTGGTCGGGCATGAAGCGGTGGCCGCCCAGGTGCGCGGGCAGCTTGAGCAGGCCGCCTTCGCCGCGCACGGCTTCGCTGATGAGGAAACTCTTGGCATCGGGGTGGTACAGGCAGGTGGGGTGGAACTGGATGAATTCCATGTTGGCCACCCGGCAGCCAGCGCGCCAGGCGGCGGCAATGCCGTCGCCGGTGGCGGTATCGGGGTTGGAGGTGTAGAGGTACACCTTGCCCGCGCCGCCGGTACACAGCACGGTGTGCGGCGCCACAAAGGCTTCCACCTGGTCGGTGGCCACGTTCAGGGCGTAGGCGCCCAGGCAGTGGCGCGGGGTGGTGTTGTCCGCTTCCAGGGTGTGCTTGTCGCTCAAGATCAGATCGACCAGGCTGTGGGTCTCGAACACGTGTACGTTGGGTGCCAGGCGCACGCGGTCGATCAGGGTGTGCTGCACGGCCGCACCGGTGGCATCGGCGGCGTGCACGATGCGGCGGTGGCTGTGGCCACCTTCGCGCGTGAGGTGCAGATCGCCCTGTTCCAGCGAGAACGGTGTGCCCAAGGCTTGCAGCCAGGCGATGGCGGCGGGTGCGCCTTCCACGGTGGCACGGGTGGCGGCGGGGTCGCACAGGTCGGCCCCGGCAATGTAGGTGTCCTTGATGTGGGCTTCGAAGCTGTCGTCGTCGGCCAGCACGGCGGCAATGCCACCCTGGGCCCAGCCGCTGGAGCCGTCTTCGATGGAGCGTTTGGTCAGGATGGCCACTTGCAGGTGGCCAGGCAGCAGCAGCGCGGTGCTCAGGCCCGCAAGGCCGCTGCCCACAATCACAACGTCAAAACGGCGGGTCGGGGCACTGGAAGTGGCGCTCATGGTGGGTGTGGGAGGTGGTGGGTGAAAAAGAAAGCGGCTCAGACCGGGGTGTAGGCCAGCCGCAGGTAAATGGGGGCAAACGCTTCGGCCTGCGTCAGCTCGACCAGCGTTTCCTTGGCCAGCTCCAGCGTGGCAATGAAGGTGACGACCAGCACCGGCACGCCTTGGCTGGGGTCGAACAGGTCGGTGAATTCGACGAAGCGCCGACCTTGCAGGCGGCGCAGCACCAGGCTCATGTGTTCGCGCACCGACAGCGCCTCGCGGCTGATGGTGTGGTGCTGCACCAGCCGGGCACGGCGCAGCATGTCTTGCCAAGCGGCTTGCAGGTCGGGCACCGACACGTCGGGCCAGCGCACGGCTTGGGTGCGGTCCACGTGGGCTTGGGCGGGCCAAAAGTCGCGCCCTTGCTGTGGCCAGTCGTGCAGCCGCTGGGCTGCGAGTTTGATTTGTTCGTATTCCAGCAGGCGGCGCACCAGTTCTGCACGCGGGTCTTGGGCCTCGGTGTCGTCGGCCTTGGGCGGTGCGGGCAGCAGCATGCGCGATTTGATTTCGATCAACATGGCGGCCATCAGCAGGTATTCGGCGGCCAATTCCAGATGATGGGTGCGTATTTCATCGACATACGCCAAGTATTGCCGTGTCAGTGCGGCCATGGGGATGTCGAGAATGTTGAAATTTTGTTTGCGGATCAGGTACAACAGCAGATCCAGCGGGCCTTCAAACGCGTCCAAAAACACCCGCAGCGCGTCGGGCGGGATGTAGAGGTCGTGCGGGATGGTGTGCAGGGGCTCGCCATACAGCCGGGCCAAGGCGACGGCATCCGCCGCCTCCAGCACTTGGGAGGACACAAGGGGCAAGGTGGCGTGTCCGATCAGCCGTGTGCGCTGGCGCTCAGTGCGGGTCGGCGTTGGTCTGGTACACGTAGGGCTTTTGCGCCACGCGGGCCTTGAGGCCCTGGGCGTGCTGTTCCCAGTCGATGTGCTTGTCCCACAGCAGCGCGCGGCCCTGGCGCTGTTGCGCGTCCAGCCCGGGGTGCTCGGTCTTGAGGCTGTTGATGAAGTCCGTGGCGTCGGAGGTGTAGTGGGGGCGGGCGAAGAAGCTCATGCGCGCAATTTTAGCCCGGATATTTCACCGCAATCCGTAGAAACGAGGACGGCATTGCCCTTGAAATGCCCGAACATCGAGGTATCGAATCTGGATGAGAGGACGGGCAATGCCGAAACCAAACTGTA
>NZ_NWBQ01000049.1:0-2198 GCF_002837135.1 Macromonas bipunctata
GCGGCCAGCCACTGCATATCGCGGTCGAGCCACAGCGTCAGCGAGCCTCGCGCCTTGAGCGCGGCGTTGTACTCGGCCCAGTTGCGTGTCTGGTAGCGGGTCTTGGGGGTGGCGCTGGCTTCACTCATGGCCCAAGGTTACCTGTTTCTGGGCCGTTTATGCAACAAAGCCGAGTCTCTGGGTTTAGCACCATTGCGAGATGCTCGGCAGTTTGCCAATGCCATACTGGTGGAAGGGGAAGGCTTGACGGTAGCGTGGCCCGAACTGGACATCCAGATTGGAGCAGATACGCTGTGGCTGGCTGCGCAGGCCCAAAATTCTAAGGATAACAAGGTAATGGCTGAGTATATTGCCATGAGGTCCCGAACATTATCGGCAAAACACCTCGCATTGCATGAATCCTTAGCAAATACAATAAGCGATGGTATTTAGACTTTTGGAGCCTATTATGGATAAAATTAATCAAGTGCAACAATTGGTCAGTGAAATCAACCGATTGCATTACGACTTTTCCCGTGATTACTTTGAATCCGGAAAGATAGAAAAGATTAATCTTTCTAGAACTATTTCGAATGTTCCGGTTCCTCACATTTACCGTTATCGGCTCACTTTGCATGAGAGCATCAATGATTACTTGATGACGGCAGATATCGACATCAAATACTTTTACCGCGTTAAGACTCGCGAAAGTATTGACGACAAAATTGAGCGCTACACCAACCGCGAAGACCAATACCCCGTCAACAACTGGTTAAACGATATTTTCGGCGCGCGTATTATCCTGAATGCCGACGATATCGACACTGTGATGAGTCTTTTGGATGATTGGCAGGATGAACTGAACCTAAAGAATTGGTACTTACGCGACAAAGAGGGTTATCGCGGATTGCACGTCTATTTTAAAAATAGAAGCAATTTCTATTTTCCGTGGGAACTGCAAATCTGGGATAAGGCCGATATGCGCAGTAACATCGATAACCACGAAAAATTCAAGCGTAATTTTTTGTGAGAGCTAAGTAGGCCGTAACTCTGATTAAGTATTGGATTATTTAGAGGTTTTTTGCCCTAAACCTGCCGTAAATTACAAGGGCCTCAAAGCTGAAGCCTTGAAGCCCTTATAATCAACTTTGGGTGTTGCGGCAACGTGACGCCTCGCACGCGTCGCATTGCCGACTCCTACCCATAAGGGAGGATAAGCCACCCAGAAGGAGGCACCGACGATGCGCAATAAAAACAAGCGTCAGGGCCACACCTAGTTGGTCAAGTTCGCCGTGTGGGTCTTACGACTCATATGGCTGCTGTACAGCGGCGACGTGCTGTAACGTGACCTAGTCACCTAAAGCCTCTGAGTTTGCCGCTCAGGGGCTTTTCTTTATTGTATAGGCGCGAACATCAATACTCAAGTATCTTTTGGATTTTGCGTAGTAATATATTGTAATAAGATATTAACTTATTACAATATTATTTTTTAACTTCGCCAAGCTCCGGTAAAGTGTCGCCCCTAGACACTCCAAGGTTGGTTGCGTCCATTGCCCGGCTATAAAGCCATATTCGTCGGTATGGTGAAATTTACTATTTACTGTGCCATAGCTACTGTCTCAGTTCGCAGTAGGGCGCTTGAAGTTCTTGTACTCGTCAACGAGTTTCGGAATGTCGCAGGAAATACGTACAAAGAAAGATGTGCGCTTTACCACGATATGCGCGTACAGCTTGGCTGCGCGCTCCATGATTTCCGTACGATGTGCCTTGATAAATTCATATTGCTTGTTCAACATACGCTTGTACTTATCATTTTGAGCCTCTATGTCTAACTCAGCAATCTCGCTGTCTAGTACCGGAATCATATAGTTCAAGGCAATCATTCCTAATTTATTATCGGGATTCAGCCTCTCGTGAAGTTTGAACGCTGTGGGGGATGAAGAGTCAATGCTGTCTTGTTGGGGTTTGTAAGAGGAAAGTGGCGCTAAAAACTTATGATTGCTGATTTCGAGAAGTATACCAATGTAGACCTTCGAACTCTTGTAGTTGAGGCCTCCGTTATTCGGAACCTTTGAATCGAACTGTTGTAAAAATTTAACGTATTCGCTGGTGACCGTGTAAAAACGCATTTTTGCTTCCTGCAAATAAAAAAGTGGCTAGTGCCACTTTTTTCTCGACTTAAGGTGTCGAGAACCTGGTTTCAAGTTCGCACTCAAGGC
>NZ_NWBQ01000049.1:2276-10144 GCF_002837135.1 Macromonas bipunctata
CAAGGCAGCGTATCTCCTGATGTCTTCAGTATAGCGCAGCCTAGCAAGCTAGTCAAGGAGCCGCGCTACATATCTCAGAGAAATGCATTAAATAGAATGATATTAACTTATTACCGTAATATCTTTCAGCTTTGACAAGCTCCGGTACAGTGTTGCCCTAGACACGCCAAGGTGGGTTGCGACCTCGGTTGCTGGATTGCCAGCGTCCACCAGCTGCTTGGCTGCGGCCAGCTTTGACTCGGACATCTTGGGTTTTCGTCCACCTTTTCTACCGCGTGCGCGAGCTGCTGCTAGGCCAGCATTTGTTCTTTCTCGGACGAGTTCGCGTTCCATTTGGGCGAGGGCTGCCATCATGTGAAAGAAAAATCGACCAGCTGCAGTGGAAGTGTCGATGCTGTCTGTAAGTGAGCGGAACTGAACACCTCTTTTTTGAAGTCCCTCCACCAGTTCGATGAGGCCTTTGACTGAGCGCCCCAAGCGGTCCAACTTCCACACTACAAGGATGTCACCTTCTCTAACGTAGGCCAAGGCTTCGTCAAGGCCAGGTCGGACTTTGGCTGAGCTGACCTTGTCAGTGAAAACTTTTTCGACCCCAGCCTGGCGCAAGGCATCGAGCTGTAGCTCCAGTTTTTGGTCTCCTGTGGAGACTCGGGCGTAACCAACCAGCATGACAAGCTCCTGTTGTCTCAAAACTTGTTGGAGTATAGCCTCTTGATACTTTGAATATGAGATGGATTTTGCGACGAGGAGGGCTTGACGGTGGAGCTACTTTTGTTTGGTGAGGCTGGTTGTTGTCTCAAAAACGGTCATTTTTAAGACTATATCTCACTACGATAATACCGTATGCTCGTAATATCGTAGTACTGTGGCCTCAAGCACCGACCTTAAGCAGCCAGATTGCGACCTTCATACCTACCACCACCGCAGAAGCACTCTGAGATGAGTCGGAGATTTACTGGCAACGCGGCATCTGCGAGAATACCAATGGTTTGCTGCGCCAGTACCTAAGCGTGCATTCACAGGAGGAACTCGATGGGATTCGGATAGCCTGCTGAACAACCGGTTCCGTGCGACGCACAACTTTAACCCAGCTCGCGGTCTATGAGCACGTACTCAAGAATCTGTAAATCGCTTCTCTTTTTATCCTTTAAAAAAATCAAAAATGAAAAATAATCATTTAAAGCAACGAGGCTTCACTTTAATAGAAGTGATGGTGGTTGTTGCCATAATTGGAATTATTACGGCAATTGCATTGCCTTCCTATCAACGCTATATAGCATCACAAAAAATATCTGCTGCTGGAAATGATTTGGTAGGTTTGGCTATGAATATGGAAAATTATCTCCAAAATTCGACAACATATCCCGCTACTGCGTCCGGGGTGACTAATATTCAGTCTTCACTGCCTGGCTGGGTACCCGCCCAGAAAGCAGATTTTAGCTATGCAATAACTGCAGTCAATAATACGGCCGTACCACCAACTTACACTGTACAAGCTACCGGTACTTCAACGATTGTCAGTGGGTGTGTTGTAACTTTAACCAGTACCAATACACGAACATTGGCATCTTGTCCAAATGGAAATTCTACTTGGTAATTTCATTATTTAAATATGCTTCATATTCGAAACCTCGAAAAAGGCTTTACTTTATTAGAATTAATAGTCTCCTTAAGTTTAATGGTGGCATTGGCTCTACTTACGAGTTCTTTGGGAGGAACATGGATACAAACTGCAAATGTAACTCGTGCCCAGGGTGTACTACAGCGCGCCTATTCTATGACAAAAAATACAGCCCTGGCAAATTCTGCAGCCAAATCTAGCATTGAGGCTGCGGCTATTTTATGCTTCAACTCTTCTGAGTTGAAGGTATTTAGTGGGGAATCGTGTAATAGAGGTGTTCTGATATGGCAAAGTGCCTTGCCTTCTGGTGTTACAATTACCCTGGGTGGAACCACCCCTAGCTGTTTAGCACTGACTAATATGGGAGCTCTAGTTAGTACGACCAATGCAGGGAATTGCGTTACATCGGTTAATTACTCTATTACAGCGGGACTTGCTAATGTCACTAACAAAATCCTCTATTAAACACTCGCAAATTGGTGATGTATTGTTAGAGGCTGTGGTAGGAATGTTGATTGCTGGAATTGTTGTGATGGGAACAATCTATGCTGTTGGCCGTGGTTCTAATGCTCAGTATGTCAATAATTTGAAAGGACAGATTGTTGATGCTGTGAGAGGAATGCTTATTGCACAAGGAGTATCTGCTTGCGGCACCAATGTATCCTTGATTGTAAATTCAAAAGTATATACTGCAGTAGTTTCATGTACACCGTACACCAATGTAACGGCTTCATTTCCTGGTTTATCAGGGACTACTCCAGTTACAGTTCCTACGACGCAGGCACAATCTATTTCAGTGAGTGTAAGTGTACCTGATGTCGGTGGAACCATCGTTATTGGGGATAACTAAAAAAGACTGCAAATGAAACGCCACCACATTCAAAATGGATTTTCTCTCATTAGTTTGATGGTGGGAATTATTGTTTCTATGGTAGCAATAATAGGTTTACTGTTTTCGTATAAAAGTCTGTTGGCAAATGCAAGCTCTGTAATCACCAAGGCATCCACATCTAGTCAAAGTTCGACTAATGCAATATTGGTTGCACGGAATTTACAACAAGCTGGCTGGGGTGTAGGGGCAGCGGCAACTCCGCCAGGAGGGGTTGCTAACACAGATGTAGTCTTATTGAGTTCTGCTATTTTAGCAGGTACAACCCTCACCGGTACCCCCGTTACTTTATCAACCGCATCAGCTTCAGGAAATGCGTTAATCTGGGATACGAAAATCAATGGTGCATTGTCTTGTTCAGCGCTAGTCTGGAGTAACGGTGGCCTTACCCTAATTGGACCCATATCTTGCATTAATGCAGCAGCGTGGTCTTCATTAATTTGGCCGTTATCTAGTCAAACTCCATTAAATATACCTAACACATTTAATGATGCGAATTTTACGGCACAAAGAACCACATGCTGGCCTTATAATGCTGGTTTGAGCCCCCAATCCGGTTTGTTGGTAACATTAAACTATAATGGTAGTCCGCCTGATAGTCCGCCGGTCGATATATGCTTATCCAATATACCTAATTAATTAAAAATTTATGCGGCAGAATCAAATATCTTTGAAATATACTGAGCAGCGCGGTGCTGCAACGCTGCTTTTTATAATAATGGCAGCATTTGCCTTAATGGCAGTTACAGCGCGTGTTCTTAATGCTGTTTCCTCTGCTCAAAAATCTTTCTATACTGAGCACATTGCAACACAAGCTGAGTTAACTGCTTGGAATGGTGTTAATGTGCTTGCTGCGGCTGTGGCTACATTACCAACTACAACAACATTGGAATCTTTAACCCCGAATTCAATTGTTACATTAAGTAATGTTCCGGGTGTTTCTGCGCTCTATGTGGGGCCTGATGAATCTAATACGTATGCAGTATTTCAGGTGACAGGCTCTAGTGCTGGAGCTAACTCCGTGCTTAAAGTTGTATATTCACTACCAATTGCCGCACAAGTAGGTACCGGTGGCGGGTCTAGTTCGTCCATTAGTGGTTTTGTAAACGGTATGACTTTGAGAGGTAACACCACTCTTCAAGGAAATGTGACTTACACAGGCTCTGTACCTACCAACCTCTCTGTCGTCGGAGGTAGCTTAACCTTGAGTGGTTCCGTTTCTGGGTTGAATGAAGTTTGCGCAACCGGGGATGTTACCGTTAACTCTGCAATTTCTGTTAATGCAATTTGTGCAAATGGCAATGTTGTATTAAATGGGGCCGCATCAGCTAGTTCTATATCAGCAATAGGAAGTGTGACCCTTTCAGGCGGAGCAGCTTCGACAATTGGCACTATTAACAGCAATTCTACTGTTACATTGTCCGGTGGTTCAGCTAGTGCCGATACAATTAATTCAACAGGCAATGTTTCTGTGTCTGGTGGGTCAGCCACAGCATCTATTATAAATACTCAGGGAAACATTAACTGGAAATCAAGTGGAACTGCAACCTTACTTAATGCCAATGGAACTGTAACTTACAGCACATCGGCATTTTCTGCTATGACAAATATTAATTCAATTGGAGATGTTAGTTTATCTACTGCACAGAACGTTTCAACAAAAGGCTCTGCATTTTTAACAGGTTACTACGGACAAGGCATTGGAGGAATATTAAATAGCCAGGGTAAGCTCAGCTGGAACAGCAATGGAAATAAAGTTAACTCTGGTACGGTTCGTAGTGTTCAAAGTACACCCTTACCACTCTCTATAAATGTAAATATTAATTCTGGCCATACTGTATCAATAACTCCTGTTACAGTCAATGCCATACCAATATATAATCCAAACACACCTACAGTTGATGCAAATGCATTAAAGGCAAGTGCCAATTTTTTATTTAATGGAGTTGACTCGAATAATAATCCTATAGTTGAAGTGCAGAATATTAGTGGAATTTCTAATGGAAATTATTTTATTGCTAAAAATTCTTCAGGTTTAAGCAATTATTTATGTGCATCTGTAAGTGGAACAAACTGTTCATCAAGCACCTTAATGAAGGTATGTCAAGGTTATTCGGACAGAAATTCATGCTTTAGTTATAGCAACAGTTCAGGTTGGGCTATAAACGGTACTACGATGTTACCCTCTGTACTGTGGTTTAATGGTAATGTCACCGTAGGTAATGGTACATGGGTCAATGCGGTGTTAGCTTCAGGTAATGTAACTACAAGTGGGTCTACAAAGATGTATGCCCCCAATTACGTTTCTTCTGGATATACATGTCAAGGAGCTGCCGACACCACACATGGTCTTTCCACGGGAGTTTCAAGTCATGGAATTTCTTCAGCTAACTACGCAACTCAGTTATGTTCAGGTTCTCCTCCGACACTTAACGGAGCAGCAATTGGTAACATTGCAATACTTGCTGGGAGTTATAATTCTGGCGTATTTTCGGGTGGAAATATAGCATTGGGCGCTTCAAATAATATTTATGGCTCGGTTCTGGCTGGACAATATTTAAGTACCAGTGGGTCTACAACTGTTTCTGGTTTATTGTTTTCGGGTGGACAAAATAGTTCGGCCACAGGTGGAAATTCTCAATCAGGTTCAACCACAATTACCACTACAGGTGGTTCTGCTTCGTATGATTCAGTGAATATTCCGTGTATGGCTAATTGTTCGAACGATACAACAACTAATCCTCCAAGCTCAACTAATAACATTATTTGGGTTGGGCCTGCCTAAGAATGGCAGGAACCAACCGGAGAACAATCAGGATGCCCACGATTTGTCACAATCAAGAGTATGCGCTTCGGTTGATTGATGGCTATCGTATGACGATATGCGGCTATTACCGTAGCAGGGCAGCAATCGACTTTGGAGCACCAACGCCAGGTGGTTGTCCCTCGATACGTCCGCTTGGTTGACGTCCTCCCCGCCCTAAAGGGCCGGGATTCCTCCTGCGAGACGGCCACGTCCGGCCGCGACTTTTGCTCCGAATGGTTCAAAAGCCTTATTCAAAATACTTTGAGGCTCACCTCGCAGCACCTTGGTATCTGCAAATTGTTGCTCCAGCCACGCCAATCCGCGGTCGCGAATATTGATGGCCGCATTGTGGTCTCGTAAATGCTTAGTGCCACAATGCTCGCAAGTCCATGAGCGAACATCCAGCTCTGCACGGCCTTTTGGCCCGCTTCGCTGGTGACACACGTGACATTCTTGCGTAGAGTAACGTTCATCGACTTCTTTGAACCATGTACCAGCCCAATGGCTTTTGTACTGCAGCATGGTTCTGTAAGCTGACCAAGAGGCGTCGAGTACCGACTTGGCCATGGTGGTTTTGGCCAATGCGGCTGCATTGACATCACCGACGAAAATAGCGCAATGCTCGTTGACTTGTTTCGTGGAGAGTTTGTGTAGGAAGTCTTTGCGTCGGTTGGCAATCTTGGCGTGAATAGCGCGCACACGCTGCTTTTTGTTGGCTCGTTGTGCGGTGGCGAGCTGCTCTTGCATGTCCCGATAGAACTTCTGTGCTGCAACTGAGCCGCCTTCAGAGTCTGTGAGAAACTCTTTGAGCCCCAAATCGATGCCCAGAGCTGCACGGGACAGTGGCACCCGAACTTCAGGCTTGCACCCCACTGCCACGGTGACGTTCAAGTACCAACGACCTCTCGCATCTTCGCTGAAAGAGCCTGTACCCAACTTGTACTTCGACAGCCCGTAAGAGTCCCAAAGTGAGAGTGGCTTGCCTGCGTACCAAACTTGACCGTTTTTGTACGTGAGGGCTGAGGCTTTGAACGGAATCCAGCCCAGTGAGCGTCGGCTGCCACGAGAGGTGCGCCAGCGCAATTTGACTTTCTTGAACTGTTTGCGCCGAGTGCAGTATTCTTCCTGTACCGCTTGTACGGTTTGAGAATGCAAGCCCAATTCAGCGCTGGCGCCTTTGGTGTAGGGCTGCATGTCGTAGGCCGACATGAACTCACGCTTGCGCTCAAAATGCTTGACGGAGAGTTCATTGCAAAAATTCCAAACAAAATTGACGGCCCTAGCGTGCTCGCGCAAAAACCCAGCGTGCTTATCTTTCAAGCGCAGCTTTAGGGTTTTGGTTTGAGTTTCTATGGCCATATTTGTTTGAAATTAGATTGAAGTATAGCACGTACCGTGTAGTTTGTTAATTGCCAATCTTTTAGCGTTAGTTTCTCGCTTATATCCCCGGCATGAATGCCGAGGTTTTACGCTCGGACTGATAAACTTCTTTGCGTTTCAAGGTTTTTGGTAAGATACTCTTGATAGAGTTCTGCATTGCCATGTTTTCGGATGGCTCTGGCATCTTCATTGATTGTATCTCTCTCTAGCTTAGAAAGTTTCAGGGTTGCGGCATCTGCTTCACTCAAAATCACCTTATCACTTAGCCACGCAAAATCATTGCGCTCAGCTAGCGTTTTAATCTCTTCTGCTAATACGGCCAAGGTCTTAAGTTCATATCCATCTACTACTCGGCCAAAAATAGGCCTTAGTGGTGAAAAATAAACACGAACAAGACAATTGGTGTCAACCACAACGAGTTGATTAGGTTTTTCCATCAAAATATGGCTTTATTTTAGTTAAAAACGTTAGATTGTAGTTGCTTTCCAGAATTTAATCTCGAAATTTTTTTGGAACCGCCTAACTTACGCTAAAGTTAATTTTTACGTAGGATGCTATACTTACATTGTAGGCACTGAGGAGCCCACTCCCGCACCTTACAGGTACCTAAGCCGGTGATGACCTCAGCAGCATTAGAGTCCAACGCCACCTGAAAGGTGGCGTTGTGCTTTCTATGGTTAACAGTTTGGTGTAAGAGAAAGCTTCGACCTATCACCGCGCTGCCTTCAACAACTCAGCGCCACCATCCCGCTTGAGCAAGTCGTACACCACATCCAAGAACAATCCCCGCGTGGACTCGTCGCTCAGCAGCTTTTGCGCCATGCTCTGGTGGCTTTGCATCGCACTGACGATGATTTGCACCGCGGCCACGGGCAAGTTGGCTTTCATGGCCTGTTCCTTGGTGTTGTTCTCGACCTGGGCCATCACCACTTTGTCGTGGCGCAGTTTCTCGGAGACATGCACCGCCAATGCTACCTTGTCGGTCTCGCTGATGCCCTTGCCAAAGGTGTTGTTGAGCTTTTCCACCAGTTCGGCCAAGTAGGCTTTCTGGGTGTCGTGTGGGTCGCGCATAAGTTGGGCACAATAAGTTTTTTCAAAAGTCGAGTTGGTATTTTTCGCCAAAGTTATCAAATACATGCTTGATGTCGCGTTCCAGCGCTTCCTTGGTGCGG
>NZ_NWBQ01000005.1 GCF_002837135.1 Macromonas bipunctata
TGCTTCCATCTTCGCCAACTTCAGCGACTCTCCATCCCAGCGGAACGCGCTGGCGGTGTATTCCGCCGACTGGTGGCCGCCCTTGCGCTTGAACTGTGGGTAACGCCCACGTTTGGCAAAGAAGTTGCCGAATGCTGTTTGCAAATGCCGCAGCGCCTGCTGCAACGGCACGCTGGACACGTCGTTGAGCCACGCGTATTCAGGCTGCTTTTTGAGCAACGTCAACGCGGCAGACGTGTCGTGGTAGCCCATCCGTTCCTGCCGCTGTTCCCACGCCTCGCCGCGCAGGCGCAGCATGTGGTTGTAGACAAAGCGCACGCAACCAAACGTCTGGGCGAGGATGACCTCTTGCTCGGGCGTTGGGTAAAACCTAAAGCGGTATGCGCGCTTGATGTCCATGTGTGCAATTTACACGAAAACCACCCCATCCACCCAGAAGATAGCCAACCTAAAAAGGAGCGGAAACAGGGGCTTGCTGTGCAAGCCGTGCTATCCCTCCCCGGCATGAATGCCGGGGTTTCCCGCACAGATTGATGACCGCCGACACCCCCCTGCCCTCTGCCGCCACCCCTAACCACCCCGCCGACCTGCCTCCGGTGCCGCCCAGCGCCGCCGTGGCCGCCACACGCGCGCTGGCTGTGGGCAGCCTGCTGGCGCTGGTGGCGCTGGGCCTGGCGTGGGAACTGTGGTTGGCCCCACTGCGCCCCGGTGGCTCGTGGTGGGCGCTGAAAGTGCTGCCGCTGACCTTGCCGCTGGCGGGGCTGCTCAAGCACCGCATGTACACCTACCGCTGGCTCAGCCTGATGGTGTGGCTGTACTTCACCGAAGGCATTGTGCGCGCCACCAGCGAAAGCGGCCTGAGCGCCTGGCTGGCCAGCGCCGAAGTGCTGCTGTGCGTGCTGCTGTTTACCGCCTGTGCGCTGCACGTGCGCCTGCGCCTGAAAGCCGCCAAACAAGCCGATGCCGCCACCCCGCCAACCCCATAACAACCGCAAGCAAGTGAGACAACATCCATGAACCAACTCGACGCCCTCAAGCAATACACCACGGTGGTGGCCGATACCGGCGACTTTTTGCAACTGGCCCAGTTCCAGCCGCGCGATGCCACCACCAACCCGTCGCTGATTCTCAAATCGGTGCAAAAGCCCGAATACGCCCCGCTGCTGCACGACACCGTGCGCCGCTTTGGCGACCGCGCACTGGACGAGGTGGTGGACCGGCTGCTGGTGCGCTTTGGCTGCGAGATCCTGGCCACGGTGCCGGGGCGCGTCTCCACCGAAGTCGATGCACGCCTGAGCTTCGATACCGCCGCCACCGTGGCGCGCGCCGAACGCCTGATCGAGCTGTACCAAGCCGAAGGCATCCACATCGACCGCGTGCTCATCAAAATCGCCGCCACATGGGAAGGCATCCAAGCCGCCGCCCAACTGGAACAACGCGGCATCCACACCAACCTGACGCTGCTGTTCTCGTTTTGCCAAGCTGTGGCCTGCGGCCAAGCCAAGGTGCAACTCATCTCGCCGTTTGTGGGCCGCATTTACGACTGGTACAAAAAGCAAGCGGGCGCGCAGTGGGACGAAGCCGCCCAGTCCGGCACCAACGACCCCGGCGTACAGTCGGTGCGCCGCATCTTCAACCACTACAAACGCTTTGGCATCGCCATCGAGGTCATGGGCGCGAGTTTTCGCAACGTCGGGCAGATTGTGGCGCTGGCCGGGTGCGACTTGCTCACCATCAGCCCCGAACTGCTGGCCCAACTGGCCGCCAGCGAGGCCCCGCTGCCGCGCGCACTCGATGCCGACGCCGCGCGCCAGCTGGACTTGCCGCCGGTGCAATACGACGAAGCCAGCTTCCGCCTGGCGCTGAACGACGACGCCATGGCCACCGAAAAACTGGCCGAGGGCATACGCGCCTTCTGCGCCGATGCGATCAAGCTCGAAGCCCTGCTGCAACAAGCCCAATCCGCCCAACAACCCCAATGAGCACCCCCGCCCCCGCCCGACACGCCCTGCCGCTGCCCGCCAAACGCTACTTCAGTGGCCCCGAGGTGAGCGCGCTGTGTGGCGTGCAACCCCACGTACTGCGCCAGTGGGAGCAGGCGTTTGCCCAGCTGCGCCCGCTCAAGCGCCGCCGCAACCGCCGCTACTACAGCCCCGAGGACGTGCTGCTGGTGCGCCGCCTGCACACCCTGATCCACGTGCAAGGCCACAGCCTGCCCAGCGCCCGCGAGCTGCTGGAGGCAGCACCGGATGTGGCAGACGCCCCCGCCGAGCACGCACCAGCGGCCACCCCACCAGCACCCACCTCGGCCCCGAAAGCGCCGCCCACGCCCGCACCTGTAATCAGCGCAGCCACCACCACAATCACCACGCCCAGCGACACCACCACGCCTGCGCCCACCAGCGCCAGCGCGGTGCCCCGCCAGCCCGCCGCCACCCCCGACTGGGCCTGGGTGGCGCAGGAATTGCAGGAAATTCGCAAACTTTTACCCCCCCTGCCGTAAAAGGCCCAAAACAGGCCCTATAATTCAAGGCTTACGGCGTGTAGCGCAGCCTGGTAGCGCACTTGCATGGGGTGCAAGGGGTCGCGAGTTCGAATCCCGCCACGCCGACCAACAAAAGAAAAAAGCCTGTCAAGCAATTGACAGGCTTTTTTCTTGCCCTGCTGCTTTCTACCCGGCGCCTTCCATGCTCGATATCCTGGCCATCACCATCCCGATTTACCTCGTCATTGCCATTGGCTTTGGCATCACGCGCACGGGCATGTTTGCGCCCGCCGACATGCGCGTGTTCGGCAAGTTCGTGATCCAGCTGGCGCTGCCCGCACTGCTGTTCAACGCGCTGTCGCAGCGCAGCGTGGCCGAGATCCTGAACCTGCGCTACATGGCCGCCTACGCCCTGACCGGGCTGGTGATGATTGCGGCCGGCTTTGCCTGGACGCGCGTGGTGCAACGCCGCTCCATGAGCCTGAGCAGCGTGATGACGATGGGCATGACCTGCCCCAACAGCGGCTTTGTGGGCTACCCGGTGCTGCTGCTGACGCTGGGCGGTTCGACCGCCGGTGTCTGTTTGGCGCTGAACATGATCGTCGAAAACCTGCTGCTGATCCCGATGTTGCTGGCGCTGGCCGACCTTGACACCGACGGCAAAGGCAACTGGTGCCAGGCCTTGAAGCAGACATTGAAGGGCTTGACGCGCAACCCGATGATCATCGCCATCGTGGCCGGGTTTACGGCCTCGTTGCTCGAAATTCGGCTGCCAGAGCCGCTGTCGCGCACGGTCAACCTGTTCGCGCAGGCCAGCGGCGCGCTGTCGCTGCTGGTTATCGGCGGTAGTCTGGTCGGCCTGCGGCTGCAAGGCATGGCCAGCGTGGTCGTGCAAATTAGCGTGGGCAAACTGGTGCTGCACCCGATCGTAGTGCTGGGCGTGCTGTATTTCGCCATCCCGATGACCAATCCGGTGCTGCACACCGCACTGCTGCTGAGTTGCGCGATGCCTATTTTTGGCATTTACACGATTCTGGCGCAGCGTCACGGCCATGAGGGCATCAGCTCGGCGGCGCTACTGGCGACAACGCTTGTCTCGTTTTTTACGTTGAGCGGGCTGCTGTGGATTTTGCGTTGATTTTTTGAGCTGCCTATGCGGCAGTGAACGTGGGGCTGCGTCTGCAAGGCATGGGCAGTGCTTTCTGAGCTGCCTATGCGGCAGTGAACGGATGCGGCGAAATTTGAGCGCCTGACGGGGTTTTCTGAGCTGCCTATGCGGCAGTGAACGCGCGGGCTTGGCCGGGTTTTGACTGGCCCACTTTCTGAGCTGCCTATGCGGCAGTGAACGCGACTATGCCGATATTCGACCGGCCCACGGCTTTCTGAGCTGCCTATGCGGCAGTGAACACAAAAGAATCCCCCGGCCAGAACAGCATGATTTTCTGAGCTGCCTATGCGGCAGTGAACGATGGTAAGCAGCCGACCGGCGCTTACATCGTTTTCTGAGCTGCCTATGCGGCAGTGAACCAGCGGTGCCCAGTGTGTCCAGTAGTCGTTGCTTTCTGAGCTGCCTATGCGGCAGTGAACTTGGGTTTTGGCTATGTTATTTTTTCCGGCCTTTTCTGAGCTGCCTATGCGGCAGTGAACGGTGCTTTCCAGCGCGGGCACTTGGCCCCGGTTTTCTGAGCTGCCTATGCGGCAGTGAACATCTACAACCGCGCCGACTACTGGACGCACTGTTTCTGAGCTGCCTATGCGGCAGTGAACCACATCCCATTCTTGCCAATTGGGAATATTCATTTCTGAGCTGCCTATGCGGCAGTGAACGCGGTGGCGCGGCTGGCTTGCACGCTGGCGAATTTCTGAGCTGCCTATGCGGCAGTGAACCGACCATGCGCCAATCGGGCGCAGCGCGCACATTTCTGAGCTGCCTATGCGGCAGTGAACGTCGGCTTCGGTGGCCAGCGTGGCCACGTCCTTTTTCTGAGCTGCCTATGCGGCAGTGAACCCATGCTGGACGCCGTGGGCGCTGGTGGCGTTTTTCTGAGCTGCCTATGCGGCAGTGAACGCGGTGGCTTTGTCTTTTGACCACATGCTGATTTTCTGAGCTGCCTATGCGGCAGTGAACGCGCGCTGGGCGTTGATCTGGCCCACGGTTTGTTTCTGAGCTGCCTATGCGGCAGTGAACTTACGGACGGCGCCGCCCGTCATCCCGTTGAATTTCTGAGCTGCCTATGCGGCAGTGAACGCGCTCCAAAGCAGCGGCTTCAATCCGAATGCTTTCTGAGCTGCCTATGCGGCAGTGAACTCGCTGGAAGATGTCCACACCGAGGTGTACCATTTCTGAGCTGCCTATGCGGCAGTGAACGCGGGTGATGTACTTCACGATGTTGCCCTCCATTTCTGAGCTGCCTATGCGGCAGTGAACGCCGGTACAGCCCGATACGGCCCCCGCCGCATTTTCTGAGCTGCCTATGCGGCAGTGAACAAGGAAGTGAAATGCAGAGCAGCGCATTGCAATTTCTGAGCTGCCTATGCGGCAGTGAACTAAATTCAGGAGGTTGACCGCGGCCCCGAACATTTCTGAGCTGCCTATGCGGCAGTGAACGCTGGGCAGGGGTAAGAGCTTTACCCGTGGAATTTCTGAGCTGCCTATGCGGCAGTGAACGATGGATCTAAAGTCAATACCGAATCAAAATCTTTCTGAGCTGCCTATGCGGCAGTGAACGCATGTGTGTCCTTGTTGTCGTTCGATTACTTTTTCTGAGCTGCCTATGCGGCAGTGAACTGGCTTGCGCGGTGGTGTCTAAATTTGTGCGCTTTCTGAGCTGCCTATGCGGCAGTGAACGGTGCCGTGTTTGCTGTCTACGTGGGCGCGAATTTCTGAGCTGCCTATGCGGCAGTGAACACGCCCAGCTCGGCGGCGGTGCGCTCTACCAGTTTCTGAGCTGCCTATGCGGCAGTGAACGTGCTGGTGCGGATGTCTTGCGCTTGCGCCATTTTCTGAGCTGCCTATGCGGCAGTGAACGGCGCGTTTGATGGTCTGGCCGCCCGACTTTCTTTCTGAGCTGCCTATGCGGCAGTGAACGTTTTTCCGTGACCGGGCAGGCCCGTAACCAATTTCTGAGCTGCCTATGCGGCAGTGAACTGTATGCGGCAGATCCGGGACGCGCGGAGTGTTTTCTGAGCTGCCTATGCGGCAGTGAACAAGACAGAATATACAGCAAATACTTGATTTTTAAAGAACTTGTCTACAAACACAGGCTTGTACCTTTTTTTCAACAGCCACTGCAAGTCATTGACTTTAAAAGAGGTAGCAATGGCTGTGTGAAAAAAGGGGATTAGAACCACGGAATGGTAGCACCCTGCACACCTAGGCCATAAGCGTTGAAGTGTGGCCGTACATTTTCAACAGCATCCGCCTGCGGTTGCAGTGGCCCGTGTGCCACAAACAGCCGGAACGCTTGCCCTGTGCTGAGGCTGTTGAGTTGCACAAATGGCAGCGGCAACCGCTGACCCAGCGTGTCAGGGATGTGCTGCAACGCGGCGGCATCGTCCATGCCGGGATGACGGCGCAACCAACGGCGGCGCAGACGCTCAGGGTTGCTGTCCACCTGCACGCGCCTGACGGTGCGGTAGCCTATCACCACGTCGGGCACTGGGCGCACAGGCGGCGCTGGGTCGGCCAGATGGTCACGCACACCACGCAGCCAAGGCGTGGCCATCAATGCGGCCAATGCCGCTTGGCTGCCGTGCAGGCGCAAGTGCGTGCCCAAAGTTGGCACCCCATCATCGTGCCCCGGAAAACCCACGCCCACCCCTGCGCTGCCGCTGTGGGTCGCTTGTTCAGCCGCCACCAGTGCGCGGTGCAGCTTGGCAAACAATGCCGACATCAGCATGGCGCTGCCAAACTCGGGGTCGGGCTGCACGATCAAGTCCACATAGTGGCCGCACACAATAGGGTTGGTCATGGTGTCAGTCCTTGCCAGCGTCGCCAAACACGCCGCCCCGCACCAAGGTCGCCATCACAAAGTGACGGTCGCCGTCGAGTTCTGGCGGCTGGTCGCGCAACACCCAGTTGTCCAGCAGGGTGTAAAAGTCGGCCTTCTGCTGCGGGCGGCGATAGGCTCGGCCTTCGGTGGTGACAGAACCGTAGGGCTCTACCGCAATGGGGCCCAATTGCAGGGTTTCGGCATCGGGGTACCAGGTGTCGATGGTGCGCAGGGCATTGCCCACTTTTTGCGAGTGCAGGCCCGCCACCCCAGCCACTTGGTACAGGGTCTTGCTTTTATCGCCTCGGCCCCGATCGAGGATCAGTTCCTGCGACGGGTACACCTCCTGCCCAAACCCTTGGCGCACAAAGGCGGTGACTTGCAGCAACACGTGGCGCTGGCCATCCAAGCCTTGGGCCAGCAAGCTGGCAAGCTCCGTCAGGGCTGCACCGCCCGCGTTGGTACCAAACTCGCGCAGCGGCAGCTGCAAGGCATCAAACGTCCAGACTTGGGCCGCTTTGCCATCGACCAGATGCGCCACTTGCACTTCCACCGCCTCGGCACCCATGCGGTTGCGCCACAAGAAGCGGCCATTGGCCAAGTTGCAAGCGTAACGCCGGGCCAGCTCACCAAAACCCAGCGTGGTTTTGTAGCTCTCAACCGTTTGGGCCAGCTTGGTTTTGTAGTCGGCGTTGTTGCAGGCCGATGGCACACCAGCCCCGCCCAGCACGCGCAGCGTGAAGCTGACCTTGAGGGTATCGGCGCTGGCGGGCAGCGCAGCCACATCAACGGTTTGCAGGTTGGGGTTTTCGATAGCGGCATCGAGCTTGGCTGGATCGAGGTCTTTGCTCTTGAGCCGGTTCGAGATGGTACCTCGCACCGACTTGGGCACCACTTGCACGGCAGGCCAGGTGTGGGCATGGGCGCGCTCGTCCCACAAACCGGCGTGGAACAGCGCATCCGATGGGTCAAGCTTGCGTTCAAACGCCAGCACCGAAGCGGTAATTAAAGCGGTGGTGTCTTTTTTGGTGGCCATGACAATCTCCTTGGGGGTTTAATCGGCGTAAGCAAACGGGGAATCGGGGTCTTCGGCATCAGCAGTGGCTACCGGGGCTGGTGGTTGCACCACAGCAGCGCGGTAAGCGTTGCGGCAGCGGTACAGGCCCGCCTCAGCATCAAAGTCGCTCCACCACAGCAGGTCTTCAGCGTTGTGCAGGCGGTGCGGGCCTATCCATTGCCCAATGGAATACACGCTTTCCACAAAACGGAACGGTACCGAGGGATCGCGCGCGTTGCGTACCGTGTGCGGTGGATGCAAGGACGACAGTGCCGCATAGCCCACTGGCACAGGCACCAGCCAACCGGCCTTGGTGTCGGCGCGCCATTCGGCGTGGTCTTTCGCGCTGTCTTTACCGTCTGGTGCAGCAATGCGCTGGGCACGGTGGTTGAGCCGAGCCAGATCCAGCCAGGCATCCAAAGCGGTGGCGCTGGGGTTATCGGCTTGCAACTGAACCAGACGTTCTTGCAACAGATCGTCCCGCCCCACCAAAGCAAAACCGGGCAACCATTGCAGGCGCAAGCGGTGCCAAGCTTTGGTGTGCTGCTCGGCTTGGTAATGCAAGGGCCACGGCAACAGTTTGGGGGTGGTGCGTGGAGCTTTACTGGCTCCAGCTTTGAACAAGGGTGGCATCACGCTGCCTCCGGCAATGCGCATGCCCGCCACCACATCGGCCACTTGCCGGGCCAGTGCGCCGCGTGCAGCTTCGTCGGCATCGGCCAGTGCCTGGATGTGCAGTCCCAACACCAAAGTGATGTCAAGGTGTACCCGGCCTTCTTCTACAAACGCTGGGGAACTGCCATCGGCGTTCAAAGGGTTGCGCGTCAGGTGAAAGGCGCGGGTAAAGCCACCCTCGGTGGTTTGGGGTTCAAAGCCGTGACACACCACCCCAATCGATTTGAAGCGCAACGTGCTGTCGGCCCCAAGTTTGCGCTCCAGCGCCTGCATGAACCCGGTAAACGCCGTGATGGACGGAAAACCCCAGGTCAACGGGCTGGAAATGGCGTTGGCGTTTTGCACCCGCAACCGGGGCAATACCAACAAACCATTGATGTTGGGTGCGTGCAAAGGTGTTTTATGCGGCATGGTTCAGTTCCCATTCGTAGGCGGCCAGTGCGTCGCGCAAGTCGTGGTGCCAGTGGGCGTGCTCAACGTCACCCATCCTCATGGCATCGGTGGTACCCAATGCAGCGTTGAGCCAGTGGGCGTAACGGGTGGCCAATTCATCGGCCCATTGCGGTGGGCGGGCGACGGGGTCGGCGGCGAAAGCACCACTGTCGAGCCAAACTTTTTCGCAATCGGGCAGGCGGCATTCAGCGTGATCGCTCCAGCCCTCTGGCAATTCGCGTAACTCGGCCCCAAAGAGCAGAAATTCGTCCAGCAGTGCATTGGCCAGCGCATCGCGGGTGTTGCGGGTCTCCACCGTTTGGGATGGGTTGCTGGCCAGAAAGGCGCGCAGCGTCTTGACGGTCTGGCGCACTTCAGGGCGGCGGCCAAAGCGTTGGAACAGTGTGTCCGTGCGATACAGAGGGGCCACGTTCTGGCTGCGCCACTGCGGCGGCAGCGAGGCCAGCAAAAAGTTTTGCCCCAGCCGTTCGCTGTTGAGCTGGCTGATGTTTTGCGGCTTGGTGCCCCCCAGTTTTTGCACGGCCAGTTGGGGGTAGTCGTGGGTGGGGCGTTCGTGGAAAACGCCTTCTTTCTTGGCTTGGCGGGCTGCATGGGCGGCGGTGCTGAAGCGGTCTTGCTGCAAGACATGGTGCAGGCGTTGTACCAACGAGGTGGGGTACAACGGTGCGAGCAGATGGAAATCGGCCTCGTGCAGCGGATCGTCCCCCACCAGCCAGTACAGTTGCTTGAGCTTGGTGTGCGAGGCAGGCACAGGACTCAGGGGCGCGTCGATGCTGGCCAACCAGGCGGTGGTGTGTGCGGCTTCGTCCACGGCAAACCCCAGCGCCAACGCAACATCGGCATCACCCACCTTGAGTAGGTGGAGCAATGAGTGACCATCGAACTGCACGCCCACCAGCAACGCCGCCAGCTCTGCCACCTTCTTGTTGACCGCACCGTTGCCGGTGGCATCTATGTTGACATGGGCCCCCAGCACGTGGGTACCCACTTCCAACAAGGAAGTCAGGTTTTCAGGCCAGGCCAACACATTGGTGGTCGATTTGACCTTGGCATCGGGGTGAATGCCTTTGACCAAGTGCGTGGCCAGTTGCACCTGACAAATGTATTTGGCACCTTCGTCCACCAGATCGGGGAAGCGAAAAGTACCGCGCAAGGCCTCGCGGCGTTTTTCGGCAGCGGCATCACTGCCTTTGACCTCATCCAGCGCAGCGGACAAGCGGTGCTGAAGGTAGGCCAACACGTGCTGCCGTATGGCGGCTGGCCTATCTGACAAGTGGGACATGGTTTGCCTCCCGCAAAAACAAATTGAATCGAGAAAAATTTAATCCATTGCACGTTTAGTGCTTTTGTAAATTTTTTGCTCTCAGTTTTTTGACAGTGTAGACTACTTTTGACACTGTGTAGCGACACAGCTCAGAAAATTGCGCGTTTTGTGCAGTTGGAAACCTCTACTGCCGCATAGGCAGCCTGAAGCCGGCCACAGGCCGGCTTCTTCATTGGCGCTTGACGAAACCCAGTACCGGGTGCCACCACCAGCCTTGAACGCTGTCGGGCAGGCTGGCGGTGCCAAAACGCTCGGCGCAGGTCTGCAATGGCATGTCCATGCTGTCGGCCAGATGAGCCAACGCTTCGGCATAGTCCATATCCGCCCACGGAGTGATGCCAAATCCGCTGACGGCGGTATCGGGCCACAGCGTCAGCTTTTTGTGTACCGGTACGTAACGCTGGCCGGTTTTCCGGCTGTCCAGCACCTCGGTCAGTTGGATGTCGTCGGGGTTGTCGTCGCTGGGACGCAGACACACATCCACCCTGGGTTGCGTGTCGAGCCGGAAGGGCTGGTGCTGGGGCAGGATGGCGGTCATCAGCGCGGCATCGGGTGGCTGGTGCCACCACCACCAAGCCGCTTCACCCGATGGCACGGGGTTGCCGTCGGCGACGGCCGCAGGTGGGAGCATGGCGCGCCGAATACGGAAGTGTTCCAGATCGACCCAGTACCGGCTGGGGTTGGGTGTGCTGGCCTCGACAATGCGCGGGCGGGCATCAATCACGCCAAATTTCTCGCGCCGCAACGCTTGGCTCAACGCATCGTCCGCCAATCGGGTGGTGGGTGTTTCAAAGCCGGGCCGCCAATAGACGAGCTCGTCAGGGCTGCTGCGGGTAAAGTGCCGCAAGTTATGATCTAACATCAGCACATTGGGCGCGGTACACGCCCCTGGGCGGTGGCGACGCACCCGGCCCACCAGCTGGATGAGCGAACGCATGGAGGAAGGCTCCACAATCGCCCAATCGTAATCGTGGTCACGCCCGACTTCCGTCACGGGTGAACCCAGCACAATGAACAAGTGGTCGGTGGCGTGCGGATGGCCGTTGAGTCGATGGCGGATGTCGGGCAAGGCAAACACCGCATCGGGCTGGCGGCGGTTGAGTGCGGCATCGAGCCGACGTTCAATGCTGGAACGCAACAACAGCGGAAACTGCGAGTGGTACACGCACAGGTGGATCTGTACGCCCGGCGGTGCCCCCAGCCGAAACAGCGCCAGCGCCACATGAACTAAGGGTTCGATGTTGGCCATGCGCATCAACCCGAAGCTGACGCGTCGGGCTGGTTGTTGAAGATCGGGGCTAGCGTGCAACTGGTGCAGCTTGAGCGCATGATCGCGCAACAGCAGCGCGAACGCTTCATGCAGCTTGGCACTGTTGTGTCCTATACCTTCCAACGTCTTGGTAGCCACCAGCGCACAACGCCGACGAGGCTCTTGTTCCGCCAATCTGGCCAGACTGGCGCAACGCTGGGCGGCAAATTGCTGGTGTACCTGTTCAAACGCTTCAGGGGTGGTGCAGGCGCTGGCCGTCTGGCTGAACTCATCTGCCCACAAGCAAACGATGGCAGGCGCAGTTGGCGCGTCGGACGGTCTGTTGCCCCGGTGGCGCTGGTACGCCATGCGCCCCGCGCGGTAGGCCTGAAACAACCCTTGCACCAAGGCAGGGGCCAAGGTGGCCGACGACAGCAGCACCCGACTACCCAGCAAACCCGCCCAATGCACCAAACGGGTCAGGGCAGGCAAGTCGGCCACATCAAAATCGTCGGGCTCGTCCAGCACCAAATCGCTGGTGAGCAAGCGCAACATGGGGGCGATTTGATGGCCACCACGCCAGCTTTCGGTGGCGGGTGTCAGGTGGTCAATGGTACACACCAGCAGCGGTGCAGCCAGCAATTTTTTGACGTTCGGATCGTGCAAGGTGCGTGCCAGCACGGGGTGGCGTTTGTCCAAACCGGCATCGCCTGCAAATTCAATGGAGCCTTCTTCATCGTGCTCCAGCAACAAGGCCTGACGAGATGCCGATCCAGCGACCTCGGCGCGTGCTTCAAAGTGCTCGAACAGCACCCGACTGGCACTGCCCCCCACGCGGATGGCCAGTTGCTCATCGTCCAGCGTCAGCAGTTGTTGAAAAGCGCGCCCCGTTTGCAAAGTCAGCGTGCGCAGGCCCATGGCAAATGCACAGCGCAAACCGCGTACCGGATCGGCCAGTGCGTTCATCAACCGGGCGTTGGCCAACGTTTTGCCGCAGCCGGTACTGGCCATGTTGACGATGAAAGCGCCGCTCTCTTGGGCTGGCTCCCGCCAACGGGTGGCCAAGTCGGTGGCCTTGTTTTGCCAGGCAAAATCCTGATGTTGGGTGCGCTGGCGCAATGGTTTGTGGCCAACCAGCCCCGGCAAACTGTGTACCAAACTCGGCAAGGCGTGGGCAATGCGTTGACTGCCTTGTGCCACACCCAGCAAATGTTCATCCAGCGGCTGGTTGTGAACGCGCCGACCACTGGCATCAAACCGGGTGTTGGCCCACAGGGCACAACCCGCTGGCACATCCACACGGCCAGCGGCTTTGCGCCCATGCTCCACGCTCAAGCTGGAATAATGGTGGTCGGCCAACATCAGGCTCAACCGGCTGAGGTGCATGACGTAAGACTCGTTCAGCCACGCAAAACCTGCGACACGATTGGGGCGTGTTAACAGGGTTTGCAGCCGCAACGCCAAACGCCGGGCCTGAGCCTGCCAGTGCGGTAACGTCACGGGCAAGCCCGATGGAAACTGCCAATAAGGGGCCACTTCTGCGGCAGCGGCCGAGCCCACCTTTTCATTCCAACTGGCCTGCATTTTCAGCAGTGCGGATTGCAGACGGTCTGCATCAAAATTTCTGCACGGGCTGCCCAGCCAATTCTGTTGACCTTGGTCGTCCTGGTCGGGCAAGACCGGCAGCCGGTGGTGTGTGACGATGAGCCAGCCCACCGCTTGCGCCAGCGGCGCATGGGCCAGTGCCTTGAAAGGTGGCGCACAGACTGAAGCAGGATCCAAGCCATCGCGTTGCAACCGTCCGGCGCTGGCATCCGTCCACGTAGTCCAGTCGTCAGGCGTTGGACTGGCCAAACGCGCCAGCCAGGTAGCATCATCGTCCGAACCCACAAACGCTTGGAACAAACGCAACGACACCCACTCGTGCCGGTACAAGTTGCGTTGCTTGACATCGCCCGCCATCAACCGCTTCTGGAAGGCGGCACAAGCTTTGCCCAGATCGTGCAGCAAAGCGGCCAATGCCGACAGCAGGTGAATGTCTTCTCCGCTGTGCCAGTCGTTTTCATCGTGGGTACGCAATACGTTGCGCCGGGTGGTGTTGGTGGGCACCGCCCCACGGGCGTTGAAACGGCTTTTGTCGCCCACCACCCACAACAGTTCGGAATGATCGAGGCCACGAATCCAGTGGCACGCTACGGCGGTGTTTTTGCGTGCGGTTTGACGCAGCAGGCGGCGCAGGGTATCAAGTCCGTCCTGCGTGATGGGGGTTTGCCAAGTGCGCTCGCCACGGCGTTCTGCAAACTGGTCCAGAATGCGGCGGGTTTCGGTCAAAGCGCGTTTGTCGCACTCGGAGATCAGCAGGACGTTCATGGTCTACCGCCTTCGGTATGCGAGGCACGCTCAAGAGCGGCATTATGGAAAGTCTGGGCCGTGGCTTTGAGGGTCTCGATCATGAAATCCAGCGCCTCACTGCGGGCCAGTGCCTCAATGCAGGCGTGACGGAATTCCTGTTCGCTGTGGCCACGCATGGCGGACACAAACGCCTGCGGCAATATGAGGGCATCTTTGACCAGATCGGCCACATCGAACACCAGCCCACCACGCCGGGTTTTGCCGTGCAAAACCGCCAGACTGTGCGGCAAGCCCAGCACCCAAGTGGCGGTGGCGGCCAAGCCGTAGGCCAAGTAGTTGCCATGATCGAGGAACTGGTTGGCGGCATCCATGCCTTCACCCCGTTTGGCGCGGGTAAATTCACCGTACTGGGTGGCCTGACTGGCCAGACGGTACAGCTGTTTGGTGAGGCGCGCTTCTGTGGTCATCAGCGTCGTGTGGTCTGGCGCGTTGTGAATGGCCGGTACTGTGCTGGCCAACAGGGCATCCAGTGCTGGCAGATCGGGACTGAAGCCTTGCTCCTTCAGGCTTTTGCTGCCAAACCAGTGTTGGCGCAACCGTTGCAGGCGCGTTTGCTGGAATCTTTTGGCTGTGTCCAGACGCAAGGCATCGTCGAACCAGAAACGTACCCACTGCTGGAGGTATTCGGTAGGTCGGTATTCGCTTTGGGGTGGTATCCAAGCCACATCCAACGTGGCCTCAGTACCCGCGAACAGAGGGGTGCCACCGCCACCACAAAAGCCCAGCATCACCCCAGCTCGGGCCAATTCGCGCACGGCGGCTTGGGTGATGGAAGTGCCGGTGCCCAGCAGCACCGTGGTGGTGTTGGCAATCGGGATGTTCCAGTACAGGGATTTTTGGCCCTGCTCGGTCACATACTCGACGCGCCCGCCTTTGACCAGCACACGGCAGTGCTCCAGATAGTACAAATTGGCACGTTTGGAGTGCAGAATGGTCTTGAGGTCTGTGCTGGGTACGGGTTTTGGCAAGGTTGCTTCTTCCTTTAAATTTCATTGTTCCTGGCATTTTATAACGACAAAATTAAGAAAAAACAAAGAAATGGAAGTCACATTTGCGTGTTACACGATGCCACCTTGCATAACCGTCGCATTGGACACCGACACCAAAGAGCGTGCCGCCAGTGCCCCTCAGGCCATGGGGCTGTCGGTCTCGGATGCGATCCGCATGCTGATGCTGCGCATTGCCGATGAACACCGCTTGCCATTTGAGGTCAAGGTGCCCAACGCCACCACCCAGCAAGCCATCACCGAGCTGGAAGCGGGCCAAGGCAAGAAGTTCGCCAATGTGGACGATCTGATGGCGGACTTGCATGCGGACGATTGACCGCTCCTCCGTTGCTGCTGGGCTCACACAGCGAGCTGTTTGGCTGATGACACGTCCAACCGCTCCGCCAAAAAATCCACCAGTACGCGCACGCGGTGGGGCACTTGGCGGTTGCCGGGCAACATGACGTAAATGCCCAGCGGTGGAATGGGGTGATCGAGCAGCAGGGGCTGCAAACGTCCTGCGGCCATGAAGGGCGCGGCGATGAAGTCGGGCAGGTACGCGATGCCCAAGCCTTGGGCAGCGGCCTCGGCCAGCACTTCGCCGTTGTTGGCGGTCAGGTGGGCCTCAACGGGTACTTTGGTCAGATGGCCATCGGTGTGGAATTGCCACACCTCTTGCTGGCCGCCAGTGGCGTAGACCAAGCAAGCGTGTTGCGTCAGTTCTTGTGGGTGTTGCGGGGTGCCGTGGCGTTGCAGGTACGCCGGGGTGGCCACCAAGTGCAGCGTGCTGCTGCCGATTTTGCGTACCACGTCGGTGGCGGCCAAGCGGCGGGTGATGCGCACCGACAGGTCTATGCCTTCTTCAATCAGGTGTACGCGGCGGTCGCTGTAGTCCATCTCCAGGCTGACTTCGGTGTACCGCTGGCCAAACTCAATCAGCAAAGGGGCCAGTTTCTTGATGCCAAAACTCAGTGGCACGCTGATGCGGATGTGCCCCCGGGGGGCCATGTGCGCTTCGGCAATCGAGGATTCGGCGGCATCGACCAAGTTCAGGATTTGGCGGCATTTTTCCAAGTAAGCCGCCCCCGCCGAGGTGAGGTTCAAGCGCCGGGTGCTGCGCGTCATCAGTTTGACCCCCAGGTGCGCTTCCAGTGCTGCAATTTGGCGCGTGACCGCCGACGGCGCAAGGTTGAGTTGTTGTGCAGCAGCGGCAAAGCTGCCCAAGTCCACCACACGGGTGAACAATTGCATGGCATGGAGTCGGTCCATAAAGGCAAAGTTCCCGCTGTACTGTTGCTTTATAAGCAATAAACATTTGCAGATTATGGCCTTTTTTCAACCCAAAGACGCGCCTACACTGCACGGCATTGATTCACCCCGCCATTGCGAGCCCGACAGATGCCACACACCCACAGCACGTACACCACCACCGCTAAAGCCCTGCACTGGCTGGTGGGGTTGTTGATGGTGGCGGTGTTTGCGCTGGGGTTTTACATGGCCGATTTGCCGTTCTCGCCCGCCAAGTTGCAGTACTACTCATGGCACAAGTGGGCTGGCATCACGGTGCTGGTGCTGGCCGTGGTGCGGCTGGCGTGGCGTTTGACACACCAGCCCCCCGCCCTGCCCACACAGATGCCGCTGTGGCAACAATGGTTGGCGCACGCCGGACATGCGGTGCTGTACGGGCTGATGCTGGCCATTCCGCTGTCGGGCTGGCTGATGAGTTCGGCCAAGGGCTTCCAGACGGTATGGTTTGGCGTGCTGCCGCTGCCCGACCTGGTGGCCGCCGACGCTGAACTGGGCAAAACGCTCGCCATGCTGCACGCTTGGCTCAACTGGGGCTTTGTGGCCGTGCTGGCCAGCCACATTGGGGCCGCGCTGAAACACCACTTTATCGACCGCGACGACATTCTGACCCGCATGTTGCCGCACTCCACCCAAGGACACTGAAACCATGTTGACCTTATTTGCCTCCCGCCTGCTGCAAACCAGCGCCATCGCCTTGCTGGGCATGGCATCGGCCCACGCCATCGAATACAACGCGGTGCAACCGCAACAGAGCACGATCCAGTTTGTGTACAAACAAATGGGCGTGGCCGTCGAGGGCAAGTTCAAGAGATTCAACAGCCAACTCAGCTTTGATCCGGCCAAACCCACCGCAGCCAAGGCCAATCTGGACATCGATCTGGGCAGCATCGACGTGGGCGCGCCCGAGGGCAACCAAGAAGTGGCGGACAAGCCGTGGTTCAATACACCGGCCTTCCCGACAGCACGTTTTGTGTCGGGCACGGTCAAGGCGCTGGGTGGCAACCGCTACGAAGTGGCGGGCAAGCTCACCATCAAGGGCAAGACGCAAGATGTGGTGGTGCCCGCCACCTTCACACCCCAAGGCAACACGGGCGTGTTCGACGGCGGTTTCACGCTCAAGCGTGCCGACTTTGCCATTGGCGAAGGCAGTTGGGCCAAGTTTGACATCGTGGCCAACGAGGTGCAAGTCAAGTTCCGCCTGAGTGCCACCGGCAAGTAAACGCCACTTCCGTTCAGTTTTTTTCTTCTGTTCTTTTTTTGGAGACTCATCCCATGCAAGCACTGACCCGCATCGCCGCCGCTTTGGCCCTGTCCGCCGCCGCTGCCGCCCCGGCCCTGGCCGCCCCCGAAACGTTTGTGCTGGATGGCAGCCACACCTTCCCGCGCTTCTCGTACAGCCACTTTGGCTACTCGACCCAGCTGTCGAGCTTCAGCAAGACCACGGGCAAGGTGGTGTTCGACAAAGCCGCCAAAACCGGCGCGGTGGACATCGTGATCGACACCAAGTCGGTCAACACCGGCTTTGACACCTTCAACGAGCACATCCAGGGCGAAGATTTCCTCAACACCGCCAAGTTCCCGACCGCCACCTTCAAGTCCACCAAGGTGGTGTTTGAAGGCGACAAGCCCGCCAAGGTCGAAGGCCAGCTCACCATCAAGGGCGTGACCAAGCCCGTGACGCTGACGGTGACCTCGTTCCAGGCCATGCCGCACCCGATGATGAAGAAGGACGCGATTGGTGCCAACGCCTACACCGTCATCAAGCGTTCGGAATTCAACGCTGGCAAGTATGCCCCGTACGTGGGTGACGAAGTGCGCATCGACGTAGCCCTCGAAGCCATCAAAGAATGATTGACTGGAGACCAGCATGATCGAGATCCGACGCTCTGCCCAACGTGGCGAGGCCCATTTTGGCTGGCTGCATGCGCGCCACAGCTTCAGCTTTGGCGGCTACTTTGACCCGCAGCAGGTCGGGTTCTCCGATCTGCTGGTCATCAACGACGACCGCATCCAAGGCGGCACCGGGTTTGGCATGCACCCGCACCGCGACATGGAGATTTTCACCTACATCCTGGAAGGCGCGCTGGCGCACCAGGACTCGATGGGCCAGTCGTCGGTGATCCGCCCCGGCGACGTGCAGATGATGAGCGCGGGCACCGGCGTGCGCCACAGCGAGTTCAACGCCTCGGCCACCGAGCTGGTACACCTGCTGCAAATCTGGATCGTGCCCGACCGCAAGGGCGTGCCGCCGCGCTACCACGAGCGCCACTTTGACGCCGCCGACAAGCGTGGCCGCCTGCGCCTGATCATCTCGCCCGACGAGGCCGAGGGCTCGCTGCCGGTGTACCAGGACGTGCGCGTCTACGCCGGGCTGTTTGACGGCGACGAGGCGCAGACCTTGACGCTGGCGCCGGAGCGTTACGCCTACGTGCACGTGGCGCGCGGCTCGCTGGAGCTCAACGGCCAGCGCCTGCACGCCGGCGACGGCGCGCGCATCCGCCACGAACAAGTGCTGACGTTCGGCCAGGGCCAGCAAGCCGAGGTGCTGCTGTTCGACCTGCGCCCGAACGAACTGCCCGTGATGTAACCCTTTTCAACCCAGAAACCTGACCGAGATACCCCCATGAACATCCTGCAAATCAACACCAGCGCCCGTGCCACCGGTGCCAACTCCACCCGCCTGGCCGACGCCATCACCGCACGCCTGAAGGCGCTGCACCCCGACGCCGCCGTGGAGCTGCGCGACCTGGCCACCCAGCCGCACCCGGTGCTGGACGGTGCGTCGCTGGCCGCGCTGTTCACCCCCGCCGACCAACGCACCGCCGAGCAGTGCGCCCGCGCTGCGCTGGACGACGCGCTGATTGCCCAGGTACAAGGCGCCGACGCCATCGTGCTGGGCGTGCCGATGTACAACTTTGGCGTGACGGTGCAGTTCAAGAGCTGGATCGACGCCATCGCCAAGGCAGGCGTGACGTTCCGCTACACCGCCACCGGCCCCGAGGGTTTGCTCACGGGCAAGAAGGTGTACGTGGCGCTGGCGCGTGGTGGCGTGTACCGCGACACCGCCACCGACTCGCAAGTGCCCTACCTCAAAACCGTGCTGAGCTTTTTGGGCATGACGGATGTGAGCTTCATTTACGCCGAAGGCCTGGCCATGGGCACCGAAAGTGCCGACAAAGCCTTTGCCGCCGCGCAAGCCCAGATCGACGCCCTGGCCGCCTGAGCCAGCTCATCGAACAGCCTTTGAAAAAGCCTCAAGCGCCCAGCTGCGCCAGCACCCCCGCCAGACCGCTGGCGCGGTAGGCGGGCGCCGCCACCGCCTTGAGCAAAGCATCGCCCCGCGCCTGCACCAGCGAGAAGTGCTTGCGCGCGCGGGTGATGCCGGTGTACACCAACTGGCGGCTCACCACCTGGCCCACACTGTCGGGCAACACCAGCACGGTGTGCTCGAATTCGGAGCCCTGGCTCTTGTGTACTGTCATGGCAAACGCCGTCTCGGCGTGCGCCAGCCGGCTCACCGCCACCGAGCGCGCGGTGTCGCCATCCAGGAAATACGCCCGCAGCAGCTTGGGCTGGCTGAACGCAGGCAGCACCACGCCCACGTCGCCGTTGAACACGCCCAGCGCGGCGTCGTTGCGCGTCACCATCACCGGACGGCCCACAAACCATTCGCCACTGGATTGCAGCAGCCTGGCCTGTTGCAGGGCCTGTTGCACGCGCAGGTTGAGTGCGCGGTCACCGCATTCGCCGTCGTGGACGGCGCACAGGATGCGGAAGCGGTCGAAGCTCTTGAGCACGTCCAGCACCCACTGGT
This sequence comes from Macromonas bipunctata, assembly GCF_002837135.1. Classification (GTDB taxonomy): domain Bacteria; phylum Pseudomonadota; class Gammaproteobacteria; order Burkholderiales; family Burkholderiaceae_C; genus Macromonas_A; species Macromonas_A bipunctata. The sequence goes on from NZ_NWBQ01000005.1 coordinate 19,756, forward strand.
GGTGCAGCGCCGCGTCCTGCCCCACCCCGGCGGGCGGGCTGGCGGCCAGCTCCAGGTAGGTGCGGTAGCCCTGTGGCGCGTGGGGGTGGGCGCCCGGCTGGCCCGCCGCCAGCGCGGCTACGCACAGCGGCGCCTGTGGCCCGTGCTGCGGCGCCAGCCAGACGGTGCTGACGTCGGCGGACTGGCCGATGGCGCGCTGCAGCAGCGCGGGCGTGACGCCGCCGGTGTTGACCGCCTGCGCCAGCGTGCCAATGGCGCCCACAAAGCGGCGGCTGCGGCGCAGCATCACGGTCTGCTGGGCCAGCGCCGGGGCCGGGCTGGCACCGGGGTGGTGGTAGGGCGTGGGCAGGCGCTGGCCGGTGACGGCATGGACGTAGGCCACGGTGTCGGCACTGTAGTGGCCCGCTTGCGCGTGGGTACACAAATCGCCCAGCACCGCACCGGCTTCCACCGAGGCCAGCTGATCCTTGTCGCCCAGCACGATCAGGCGCGCGGTGGCGGGCAGGGCCTGCAGCAGCGCGGCCATCATCTCCAGGTGGATCATGGAGGTTTCATCGACGATGAGCACGTCCACGTCCAGCGGGTTGGCGGCGTGGTGGCGGAACTGGCGCGTGCGCTGGCTGGCGCCCAGCAGGGCGTGCACGGTCTTGGCCTTGCCGATGCGGGTGGTGAGCGCGGCCAGGTCGGGCGCGGCCTCGGGGCTGTGGGTGGTGCCATCGGCGCCCGTGCCGACGCTGTTGAGCGCGTCTTGCAGCTGCACCAGCGAGCCCTGGATGGACTGGCTCAGGCGCGCGGCCGCCTTGCCGGTGGGCGCGGCCAGCGCCACACGCAGGCGTTGCGGATGCGGATCCATGGCCAGCAGCAGCGCCAGCAGGCGCGCGGCGGTGTAGGTCTTGCCGGTGCCGGGGCCGCCGGTGATGACGGTCAGCGGTGCGCGCAAGGCCACGGCGCAGGCCACTTTCTGCCAGTCGGGTTCGGCATCATCGGAGCCAGCATTGGGCGAGGTACCAGGCACGGGCGCGGGGAACAGACGGTCGAGCCAGGCGCGGGCGCGGGCGGTGTCAACCGCACAGACCGCATCGGCACTGGCCGCCCCAGACGGCGGGACTTGCAAGCGCTGGGCGATGGCGTGCGCCACCTGTTGCTCGTAGACCCAGTAGCGGCGCAGGTACAGCAGCGGCTGCGCGGGCGTGCCGCCCAGCACCAGCGGCTGGCCGTGGTCGGGCTGGTGCAATCCGGGCCAGACGCAACGCACCAGCGGGCTGGTGCGCAGCTGGGCCAGGTCGGCAGCGGTGTGGGCGTGGACGCTCTCCTCTACGGGGAACAACGGCTGCAGTGCTGTGCGGGGCCACCACAGCGACCACAATTCTTGCAGGTCGGCGCGCACATCGAGGGGCCAGTCGATTTCAGGCCGCCAGGGCTGGCGCAGGGTGGCCAGGGGCACACAGGTGTGGCCGCGCCCTTCCATCTGGCTCAGCAGGGCCGCCGCCAGCAGCACCACGGGCGCGGCTTGCGGATCGAGCTGGAGCAGGAAGCGGGGCAAGGCGCTGTCGAGCTGGCGCAGGCCGTGCTGGCGCGACCAGCCATAGAGCGTATCGAGCAGGGCTTGGGAGGGCTCGGTGGCGCTGGCGACAGCGTCCGGCGGCGTGGGGGGCAGCAAGGGGGATGGCAGGGTCATGCGGGCGCTCCGGTGGCCTCGGGTTCATCGTGGGGGGCGGGCGCCAGCATGGCCTGCAACCCTTGCAGCGCAGCCAGCGACGGCGACACCCAGCACAGGCCGTGCGTGCCGGGGCGGGCGATGCCGCGCACGAACAGGTACAGCGCGCCGCCCAGGTGTTGCGCGGGATCGTAGGCCGCGCCCAGGCGCTGCGCCAGCAGGCGGTGCAGGGCGAACTGGTACAGCAGGGCCTGCACGTCGTAGCGGCGCAGCACCATGTCGTGCCGCATGGCGTCCAGGGTGTAGGCGGCGTCGTCCAGACCCAGGCGGCTGGACTTGTAGTCCAGCACCCAGTAGCGCCCGCCGTGCTGGAACACCAGGTCGGCAAAGCCCATCACCATGCCGTGCAGCTGGGTTTTTTGCAGCGCCGGGCGCGGCAAACCGGCAAAGATGTGCTGGCGGCACAGCTCGTCCAGGCGCTGGGTGTGCAGGGCGTGTGCGGGCAGCCAGAATTCCATTTCCGGCAAGCCATGGCGAATCTGGGCCAGCGGTGCGCCCAGCTGCGGCAGCGGCGTGCCGACCACCTGCTGCAGCCAGGCCACCAGTTCGCTCGCCTGTTCGGTGTAGCCGGCGCGCTCGCAGCGTTGTTGCAGCCACTGGGGCCAGGCGGGGGCCGTATCGGCGGCGGGCTGGCGCGGCGTCATCAGCTCGGTCAGCAGCCATTCCAGCTGGTCGTGCACGAAGTTGCCGCTCAGGCGCCCGGCAGCCAGGCGGTGCTGGATGGGCAGCGTTGCCAGCGGTGGACGCGCGGCGTGGGCCAGAGGGGGCCACAAGGCATCAGCGGCAGCGGCGATGGCATCCAGCGCTTCGGGGTCGATCTGGCCGGACGGCTCAGCCTGGCCGGGCGCGGGGGGCAGCCATTCGTCCTCGGCGCGGCGGGCCAGTGCCAGCGGGCGGGCGCTGGCGTCTTGTGCGGCGCGCGTCAGGCGCGAGTAGCTGGCCACGCTCCAGTCGCGGTCAAAGTCGGCGCGGTAGGCCGGGGCGTCGCACAGGTCGGGCCGGGCGTCGGGGCGCTGCAAGCCGGTGCAGGGGATGGTGCCGCCCACTGCCGCCGACAGCGCGATGGTGGCGCCGGATTGTTGTTCCAGGTGCTTCCACAACGGCGCCCACGCCGTGTGCGGGTGCGCCACGCCACCGCCCACCAGGTAGCCCAGCGCGCTGCGGTGGGCCTGGCACTCTTGGCCGTTGCCCACCTTGACCGACGCAAACCCGACCCACACCGCGTGGCGCGCGCGCGTCAGGGCCACGTAGAGCAGGCGCAGATCCTCGCGCAGGCGTTCGGTGTCGGCCTGGTCGATGTCGTCTTCCTGGACGTTGAACCGCAGCACCGGCTGGCCGTCGCCGTCGGGCAGCGCCAGCACGCGGGCGGTTTTCTTGTCCACGGGGCGCGACAGGGTGGCAAACGGCAGCAGCACCACGGGGTATTCCAGCCCCTTGCTTTTGTGGATGGTGACGATCTTGACCAGATCGGCGTCGCTTTCGAGCCGCACCACCTGCTCGTCGCTGTCTTGCGCGGCTTCGGCGCTCTTGAGCTGCAACCAGCGGATCAGGGCGTGTTCGCCTTCGAGCTCGGCGCTGGCGGCCTGCAGCAGTTCGGCCAGGTGCAGGAAGTTGGTCAGGCGGCGCTCGCCCTGGCCGTCGGGGCGGGCCAGCCAGCGCGCCGCCCATCCGAAGCGGTGCAGCGCCTGGCGCAACATGGTCAGCACGCCCTGGGTCTGCCAGATCTGGCGCAACTGGCGCATCTGCTCGCAGTGGGCGTCGAAGGCTTCGTCGTTGGACGACAGCCACGCCAATTCCTCCAGCGTCAGGCCAATGGTGGCCGTGGCCAGCGCGGCGCGCACCAGCACCGCATCCTGCGGCGTGGCCACCCCGCGCAGCCAGTGCCACAGGTCGTGCGCCTCCGGGCTGTGGAACACCGATTCGCGGTCGGACAGGTACACCGACGCCACGCGGCGCCGCTGCAGGGCGCGGCGCACCGCCGCCGCCTCCTTGCCTGTGCGCACCAGGATGGCCAGATCGCGCGGGCACAACCGCCTGAACGGCTCGCCCTTCTCTTCCAGGCCGGTGCCAGGGTCGTTGAGCCAGGCCACCACCTGCTCGGCGCAGTGCTCGGCAAAGCGCGCGCGCACGGCATCGCCCGCACGTGGCTCGGCCCAGTCGTGTACCAGTGTGAGGGCGGGCACGGCAGCGCCCCGGCTGACAAACTGCTCCGATCGGCCCTTGGCCTGCACCGGCCAGAACGGCAGCGGGTTGGTGCCCTCTGGCGCCCCCGGTGGGCGGAACCGGAACGCCGCCTGCGGGTGCGCTTTTTCTGCGTACCCGAACAGGGTGTTGACCGCCTGCACCACCGCCTGGGTGGAGCGGTAATTGGTCTCCAGCACGTAATGGCGCCCGGCGGTGGCGCAGCGCGCGCGCAGGTAGCTGTAGATGTCGGCGCCCCGGAAGCGGTAGATCGACTGCTTGGGGTCGCCAATCAGCAGCAGTGCGTGCTGGGGCACGTTGTCAGCCACGCGGTAGATGGCATCGAACAGCCCGTACTGCAGCGCCGAGGTATCCTGAAATTCATCAATCAGCGCCGCCGGGTATTGCGCCAGGATGCGCTGGCGCAGGCGTGCGGCGTTGTCGCCGTGCAGCGCGTCGCGCAGGCGCTGCAGCAGGTCGGCAAAACCGAATTCGCCCGCCTGGCGCTTGAGCTGCTGCATGCGCTGCTGCACCCAGCGCGCCGCGTGCAGGCGCAGCGCCTGCAGCCAGGGGGCGGCCTGGTAGCACGCCACCACCTGCTCGAACCAGCCGAAGTCGGGCGGGATGGCGCTGTGGCCCATGGCGGGGGCAGCGGCTTTGCGCAAATCCAGCAAGCCGTCGGGCGTCAGGTTCACCGTCCCTTTGCCGATGTCGGGCAACAGCAGCGGCAGATCGAGCTGCGCCCATTGCGTCAACGCCTCGAACCAGCGCGCGGCGATCTTGACGCTGAGGGAGCGGCCATTCCAGTGCTTGGCGTTGTTCGCGAGTTGCTCATCCAGCAGCCACCGACGCATGGCCCGCACGCGCCGGGCCTTGTTGGACAGCAATTCGGCGAGGCCAGCGGTGGATTTTTCCAGCACCTCGGCCAGGCTGCCACTGGTGGCGGACGGTGGCCAGTGCGCCTGGTGGGCCAGCAAGGCGGCCATGTCGGCCTGCAGCGCGCCCACGCCGGGCCACAGCTGCAACACGGATTCCAGCTGCGCCCCCGAGAGCGGGTAGCACTCGCGGCGCCAGTAGTCCTGCACGGCGGTGGTGAAGATGGCGTGCTCATCGGCCACCAAGGTTTCGTCGAACACGCTGCCGCTGTCGAACGCGTGCTCGCGCAGCATGCGCTGGCACCAGGCGTCGATGGTGAAGATGGCCGCGTCGTCCATGTTGTCGGCGGCGGTGGCCAGCAGCCAGGCGGCGTTCTGGCGCTGGGCCGGGTCGGGGTAGTCGGCCAGCAACTTGTCCAGAAAATCATCGGGGTCGCCGTCGGGGGCAGCCCCGGCCCGGAAGTGGCGCGCTGCCTGCAGCAGGCGGCTGCGGATGCGGTCGGAGAGCTCGCGCGTGGCGGCGCGGGTGAACGTCATCACCAAAATTTCCGACGGCTTGAGCGGCTGGCGCAGCACGGCTCCAGCTTCAGTGGACGCGGTGGTCTCGGCACGGTCGGGGCCGTCGGCGTCAGGCCGGGCGTGGCCCAGCACCAGGCGCACGTACAGCGCGGCAATCGTCCAGGTCTTGCCGGTGCCAGCGCTGGCCTCGATCAGGCGGCTGCCGTGCAGCGGGAACGTCAGGGGCTGCAGCGGTTGCAAGGACGGCAGCGGGAGCGGGCTGGTGGTCATGGCGGCGGCTTTCTTCAATAAGCGTGGGGCGTGACGTGGCTCTTGGCCCAGTCCAGCAGCGGGACGTAGAGCCGCTTCGCCCAGTCGGCCAGCTGGCCATCATGCGCCAAGGCAAAAAAGTCGGGGTACTGGCGCGCCAGGCAGGGCTCGGCCCCTTCGGGCTGGAGGCCCGCGCCGAAGCTGTCGCCTTCGTAAGCGGTGCGTGCCTTGGTGGGGCTGCCGGGGTCGGGCGCCAGCGCCAGCGCGGTTTTCAGGGGCACGGGCAGCGGCCGCTGCATGCCTGCCCGCCAGGCCTCCAGCACCATGCCCAGCTGGGCCTGGGCGGTGTCGATGGGCATGGGGCGGATATCGAGCCACGCGTCCTGCCCCACGGCGCGCGCACCCACGGGCTGGCCCAGCGCCGCCGCGCCCAGCAAGCGCAGCCACAGCGGCAGCAGCTTGTCGGGGCGTGGCTCGCCCTTCTTGTCCAGCCACTTGCTGGCCTGCAACACCAGCCAGACCGGGGTGTCGGCGCCAGCATCGGAAAGGTGCAGCCCGTCCACCCAGTCCTCCAGCACCACGTCCTGATACTGGTAGCGCACCGCCAAACGCGGCGCAGGCCGGGGGTAATCGCACTGGGCCTGGTGCCAGGCCTCGGCCATGGCGTCCAGCACGGTGCCCAGTTCGGCCTGCTCGCACTCGCCCAACGCTTTGACCGGCAACGCCCCGGCCAGGCGCTGGCGCTCCAGCGCGCGTTGCACGTGCGCCTTCAGGCCCGACGCATCCAGGCCCGCCGGCCAGGCGCCGGTTTGTTGCTGCAGCAGCTGGTACCGCTCCAGGCCGTCGATCTGGAACGGCTCCACGTCGGCGTCGGGTTCCTCGTCCCGCTCAAACGCGATGGCAAAGCGGTCGCGGAAGAACGCCTTCACCGGGTTGCGCAGAAACCAGTCCAGGCGCTGGAAGGTCAGCGGCACCTCGGGGTCGGGCACGAACGCAGGCAGCGGCGGCACGGGTTGCGGCATCAGCGTGGCGGGGGTTTCGCCTTCATCGCCTGTATCGCCAGCGGTACTGTGCAGATTGCGCCATTCGTGCGCGTAGGTGGCCAGCGCGGAGTCATGCTCAAAGTAACGTCGGCTGAAAGGTTGCAGCGGGTGCTCCGTGGTGCGTTGCTGGATCGCGTCCTCGCCCCACAGCGCGCCCAAGTAATCGCGCAGTTGCGACACCAGCACCGACGGCGGCTGTTCGGTGTTGTCGCGCACGCTGCGCCCGCTCCAGCCGATGTAAAGCGCGCGCCGCGCCGACAGCAAGGCCTCCAGCATGAGCTGGCGGTCGTCGTACTGGCGCGAACGGTCGCCGGGGCGGTACTGCCCCTTCTGGCGCATCAAATCGAAATCGCTGTACAGGGTGCGGCGCGGGTAGTCGCCGTCGTTCATGCCCAGCAGGCACACCACCTCGAACGGTACCGCACGCATCGGCATCAGGGTGCAAAAGGTGACCCCGCCTGCGCGGAACTTGTGCTCCAGCGACGGCACTTCAATCGCCTCCAGCCACGCTTGGGCAAAATCGGCCAACGGCAATGGTTCGTCAAAGCGGGCCTGTTCGCAGGCTTGCAGCCACGTGGCCAAGCCGTCCTCCAGCAGGCCCAGCACGGCGCGGTCGGTGTCGTCGGTGGCCAGAAACAGCGCGTCCAGCAACGTGCGCGCACGTTCGGCCCACAGCAGGGGCGTGGCGGTGCGGGCGGTTTGCGCCACCCAGTCCATCAGCGTGCGCAACAGGTGGGCCAGGCCGCCCGCCAGCTCGGCGTCCAGCCCGCCCACTTCGGCGTACGGGGCAATGTGTTGCCACGGCGTGCCGGTGGTGTTCAAGTCCAGCGCCGCATCGCCCACCGCATAGCCCAGCAACATGCGTTGCAGGCCGAACCAGGCGCTGTTTTGGTCGCCGCATGCGCCCAGCCCCAGCGCCTGACGGTGCGCTTCGTTCAAGCCCCAGCGGATGCCCGCACCCTCCATCCACTGCGTCAGCGTGGGCAGATCGGCGTTGTCGATGCCAAAACGTGCGGCCACGGCGGGCACTTCCAGCACGTCCACCAGCTCGCTCATGCCACAGCGTTGGCGCGGCAGCTTCAGCAACCACTCCAGCGCCAGAATCAGCGGGCTGCTGGATTTGGCGCTCACGTCGGCAATGTCGTAGGGAATATGGCGCGGGTCGTTGCGCTTATGCTGGTCGAACACGGCGCGGATGGCGGGCGCCATCTGCTCGATGTCGGGCACCATCACCACCACATCACGCGGTTGCAAAGGCGACACACCGGCTGGGGCATGGGCCGGATCCAGCAAGTGCAGCAGCTGGTCGTGCAGGATTTCCAGCTCCCGCACGCGGCTGTGCGCCACGTGGAAGGTGATGGAACGGTCGTGAACGGGCAAGGGCCGTGGCACAACGGCGGCATCGCCCGGCAAGGGCAAGGGTTCCAAATCGCGGATGAGGCGCTGCACCTGCAACAGCATCGGTGTCGCGTCGTCGCTGTCGTCCTCGTCAAACAGGTCGATCTTGAGGGCCGGAAAATCTTTGCGCGTTTGCGCGGCATCGTCGAACTCATCCAACAGCCGGATGAAATCGCGCCCCTGCCGCCCCCAGGCCGCCAGCAGCGGGTGGGCGTGGTGGTGCATGTCCTGCAACGGCACCGCCGCCAGCGCCTGGCCCGCGCGCGGGGTCTGGCGCTGACGCTGACTGCGAAACAGCTCGCGCCCATCCATGATGTCGCCCCAGTAGTAGCGGCACGGGTTGGGCACCGCCAGCAGCACCTGGGTGTAGCGGCTCAACGCCGCCAGCACTTGCAACGTAGACCACGGCATGTGGCTCATGCCAAACACCACCACCCGGCGCGCCACGCGGCCGGTGTAATCCGCATCCGGCTGTTGCAGGCGCTGCAGCACTTTCTGGTGCAAATAGGGCCGGATCGCTTGCTCGCGCCCGGGCTCCAGCGTGGCCAGCACGGCACGCCACAGCAGCGGCTGCCAGCGTTGCTCGGCGGGCACCGGCGCTTCCACGCCGTTGTGGCCGATCAGCACGTCGCGCCCTTGGTGCCAGGCCTGCAACCAGTCGGCGCGGTAGTTCTGGTACTGGTCGAACAAGTCGGCCAGCCGGACGGCCAGCTGCAAGTGGCGCTCAGGCTCCTCGGGCTTGAGGTAGCCGCGCACGGGCGCAAAGTCGGGCAGCTCCAGCAGGCCGGGCAGCACTTTCATCAGCCGCCACGTCATGGGGATCTTGTCCAGCGGCGAATCGCGCGGCACCGCCGCCGCGCCCAGCACCTGGCGGTAGGTGCGCCACAAAAAGCGGCTGGGCAGCTCCACCCGCGTGGCCGCACACACGCCCGTGGTGGCGGCCATTTCCATCTTGAACCACTCGGCAATGCCGTTGCTTTGCACCAGCACCACCTCTTGCTCCAGCGGGGCCAGCGGGTGCTGGGCCAGCCACTGCATCACGGCGTGGGCCAGCCAATCCAGCCGGTTGCCGTGCAGGGTGATCAAGCCCGGCGTGAGGGGCGCGGGCGACTGAAAGTCATCGGTAACAACACTATCGGCGGGCAAGGACACGGCGGGGGCCTTTCAGGGCTGGAGACCAGCCACTATAACGCCAGCCGCGCCGGTTCAGAATGCTGCTGGTGGCAATGCGTCCAGCCAGCGGTTGATGCGTTCGGCCATCGGCGCGGTCGCCTTGGGGGCACGGATGTCGCCTGCCAAAATGTGCTGGCCCACCGATTCGCTGTACGTGACAGCCTCCAGCGTCTTATTCGGGCTGCCGATGCGCGCAAACGCCACCTCAATTTCAGCGGGATCCACGGTCTGGTCACGCTGCGAGTACAGCACCAGCACCGGGGTCTTGAAGCGCGACAGGTCGCTCTCTCGCACACGCTCGACCAGCGCCATCATGGGGAACAGCGCACGGGTGGCGTAACGCCCCGTCCAGCCCTGCGCCTCCTGGGGGTCGGTGGACACTTCACCGCGCATCTCGCCCTCCAGCGCCAGCGCCAGCTGCTGGCCCCACGGGCCGTTGATGAGTTCGGAGCGTTTGTCCTTCGGCCCAAAGTTGGGTGACACCAGCACATAGGCGCTCACGCCATCGCCTTCGGGCCGCATGGCCAGCCAAGTGCCCAGCGTGCCGCCGGTGGACGTACCAATGACCAACACCTTGTCGCCCAGTTGGCGGCCAATGCGCACCGCCTCCACCGCATCGGCCAGCCAGTCCTGCACGGTGGCCTCCCCCATCGCTTCGCCCGTGCGGCCATTGCCCACCAAACGGGTGTAGAACTGGTTGGCCCCAAGGTGGCGTGCCACCAGATCCGGCAATGGCGACAGCTCCAGCCGCGAGGCCGAGAACCCGTGCAAATACACCACCGCCCACGGCGTGCGCTGCCCCACCGCACCGTGCCAGACCACGCCCTTGGCGGTGCCGGGCCGGATGTCGGGGTACGCCGCCTCGCTGTGCGCCAGCCAGGCGTCCAGCTCCAGCAGGTTGGCGGGCGGCGCGGCGCGCGGGGCCGGGGCCTCGGGGCCAAAGCGGTTGCGCGGGCCCAGCACCAGCAATAACGCCACCACCAGCACGGCCCAGGCCAGCCGCAACCACCAGCGGCGTGGCGCCGCAGAACGGGTATCAAACAAGCGACGAGTGGCCATGCTCACACCACCACGGGTTCAGGTTCCAGCCGAATACCGAACCGCTCGTACACACTGGTCTGGATCGCACGGGCCAACGTCATCACCTCACCGCCCGTGCAGGGGTGCTCGGCATCGCCCCGGTTCACCAACACCAAAGCCTGTTTGTCGTACACACCGGCATGGCCCACGGTTTTGCCTTTCCAGCCACAGGCATCAATCAGCCAACCGGCGGCCAGCTTGATGCTGCCATCGGGCATGGGGTAATGCACCACCTTGGGGTCGCGGCCTATGATGTCGGCGCACTGCTCGGGCGTGACGGTCGGATTCTTGAAAAAACTGCCCGCATTGCCGATCTGGGCCGGGTCGGGCAACTTGGCACGCCGAATGGCACAGATCCAGTCAAACACCTGCTGCGCGGTGGGCACGCTGATACCGGTTTCGGCCATCTTGCGCTCCAAGTCCAAATACCCCAGCACTGGCCGCCACGGCTTGGGCAACCAGAAGCGCACCCGCGTGATGAGTGCCCGCCCCGCCAACCCATAACCACCACCAGCGGGCGGCACGTGCTTGAACACCGAATCGCGGTAGCCAAAACCGCACTGCGCCGCCTCCAAACTGAAGGGGGCCCCCGTTTCCAGATCCATCGCGTCCAGCGAATGGAAACGGTCTTGCAGCTCCACGCCGTAAGCGCCGATGTTCTGCACGGGCGACGCGCCCACCGTGCCCGGAATCAGCGCCATGTTCTCCAGCCCCGGCCAGCCTTGCGTCAGCGTCCAAGCCACAAACTGGTGCCAGCTTTCGCCCGCACCGGCTTCCACCAAGTAACCCTTATCGGTTTCCTGCACCAAACGGCGGCCCAGTATCTCCACCTTGAGCACCAGGCGCTTGACATCGCCGGTCAGCACCAGATTGCTCCCACCCCCCAGCACCAGCACATCGTCCGCGCGCCAGTCCGGGTGGCGGATCAGGGCTTCCAGCTCAAGCTCAGAACGGATGCGCGCCAACCGCGCGGCGCGGGCTGCGATGCCAAAAGTATTGAAGGGCTGCAACGCCACGTTTTTCTCGACTAACATCAGCGCATTGTCGCACCGCCAGCGCCGCTTTCAGGCCTGCACGCCGTGCAGCGGGGCCACACACAGGCACCGCCCCACCCCTTTTACCACCCTATCCAACTTTCTCAAGGATCAACGTATGCCTTCCTTTGACACCACCCTCGAAGCCGACATGGTCGAAGTCAAGAACGCCGTCGAACAAACCCTCAAAGAAATCGGCACCCGCTTCGACTTCAAAGGCACCAGCGCCACCTTGGAACTCAAGGACAAGGACATCACCCTGATCGGCGACAGCGACTTCCAGTTGCAGCAAATCGACGACATCCTGCGCAACAAGCTCACCAAACGCAAGGTCGATGTGCGCTTCCTGGACGCGGGCAAGGTCGAAAAAATCGGCGGTGACAAGGTCAAGCAAGTGCTCAAGGTGCGCAACGGCATCAGCACCGAAGACGGCAAAAAAATCCAGCAAGCCATCAAGGCCAGCAAAATGAAAGTGCAAGCCGCCATCCAAGACGGCAAAGTGCGCGTTACCGGTGCCAAGCGCGACGACCTGCAAGCCGCGATGGCCCTCATCCGCAAAGAGATGAGCGAGCTGCCACTGGGCTACGACAACTTCCGCGACTGAACCTGACTGAGTGACCCCGCACGCTCCCACAAGCGTTCAAAACTTCATGAAAAAGCAGTAACTATGGTCAATTTTCAAGAACAGTACGCCTTGTGGGATAAGTTTCTATCGAAGTGGCCTGTCTCCCGCTTGGAATCAATGACGTTGGATGAATACAGCCTCGCGGGGTCACAAGACAGCTTCACCTACTGGATCGAATCGCGTCTTGACAAGATGGGCAGCATCTGGGGCGGATCATCGTTCAAGTTCGGCGTTTATTCCCGGAGGAACACTGAACACAGAGAAAACGATAACACCCGCTCCTACTCGCCCACCCACGGCTGGCTTACATCGCTGGGCGAAACGGCAGAAGTAGCCTTTGAGCAGGTACGCTGCTCTATAGTTCAAGTCGCGCAATGGGCAGCTAAAGGTAAGATTGATAATATTGAATCACTATCAGGTCTAGGCGAGGTCTTCAAATGGAAAATTGCCTTCCACTACCAAGACCGCACAAACCCAACAATCGTAAACATTTTCAAAAGTAAGTGGCTTGCAGCGTGCGTTGGTAGTACCGTAAAACAGAGCATGGCCAGTTTACAAAAAGCGACGTTGGCCAAACGTTCGCTTGAACTCGGCATTCTGGAGTTCGGGGAAGAGGTGTGGAAAGCAGTGAATCTGGAGGAGGTCGAACAACCACCGTCGCTTACAACGATTGAGACCCACAATATGTCCACAAGCACCTGCTTCAACCGCATCTACTACGGCCCACCCGGCACCGGGAAAACCTACACACTGATGCAACTGCTCAAGCGCGATTACGAGTTGCAGGCTATGTCCATCTCTGCGGAAGAATGGCGCAGCCAGATAATTGCTGAAAAAATCGCAGTTTTGAAGTGGTGGGAAGGTGTTGCTGCTGCGTTGTATGACCTCGATGGCAAAGCCAAAGTAGCCGACATTGCAGAGCACCCTTTTGTCCGTGCTATCGCAAATGCCAAAAACCGAAGTCAAGGAATCAAACAAACCTTATGGGGTACGCTACAGCACCATACGATTGACTCATCCGTCACTGTCAATACAAAACTCCGCATGGGGCCAGCTATATTTGACAAAACAGCTGACTCATTTTGGCAATTCGCTGGTGAGTGGCCTGATGCTTGTGCAGACTTGATCTCACTGGTCGATCAACTTAAAGCTGGCCAACACGGTACAGCCACCGTGCAGTGCTACAGCTTCGTGACCTTCCATCAATCCTACGGCTACGAAGAATTTGTTGAGGGATTGCGCCCAGTTTTAAATGATGCCGCCGACGCGGGCGAAGTGGCGTACGAAATTCGCCCCGGCGCATTCAAGGAGTTGTGTCGCAAGGCCAGACAGGCTCCCAACCAACGCTTCGCGATGGTGATCGACGAAATCAACCGAGGCAATATCAGCAAGATTTTTGGTGAACTGATCACACTGATCGAACCAGACAAACGCGATCCACTCGATGGCAGCAGGCCACCTGTCGAGCTGACACTGGCCTATTCGGGGGAGAAGTTTTCAGTACCAGCCAACGTGGACATCATCGGCACAATGAACACGGCAGACCGCTCGCTGGCTTTGCTGGATACCGCCTTGCGCCGCCGCTTCGACTTTGTACCGCTGCTGCCCGACATCCGCGCCGAGAAAGATGCGGCTGATCCACACAGCGCACCACTGGCAGGCTTGGTGGTCACCACGGCGAACGGTGCGATTGATGTGCGGCGGATGCTGGAACGCATCAACGAACGCATCGAAGCCTTGTACGACCGCGACCACTGCATTGGCCATGCTTATTTCAAGCTGTTGGCAAATATAGCTGATGGCAATGTCCGTTTTGAAAAATTGGCCGACATCTTCCGCAATCGCATCATGCCCTTGCTGGAGGAATACTTCTTTGAAGATTGGCACAAAATTCGGCTGATGCTGGGCGACAACCAGAAACCCGAGCCAGCCCAGTTCATTACAGAAAGCGAGGCCCACGAACAGAACTTGAGTGACTTGTTCGGCAACAACCACAGCCTAGACAGCTACGCCACCAAACGCCGCTATCAACCGCAGCCGCCAGCGTTTACCAACCCTGACGCGTACATTGGCATCTACCAGCCCCTGTCTTGAAGGTGGACAAATGGCTGGCACCACGGTCTACGAATTTGATGCGCTGACTTCTGATGCTGCCGGCGTACCCGATGCCGTAGGTCTGCGTTCGGTGCCGCCGCCGGTGTTTGCTTGGCTGGAATCGCAGGCCCTGAAATTGGCCGAAGCAGGCGGAACCGCATGGCTGAGACTGTCTCAACGGCAAGGTCGGCGGGCCGTACAGGTGACCAGTTTCGTGGGGGTGATCCGGGCACCGGATGGGTACCAGATCGAAGTGCTACCCAAAGTCGCCAAGGCTATCGGCGGCGGGGATATTGAGGCGCGTCAGCTGCTGATTAAAATGCTTCGCTGCTTGGGTGGTTTTCGCCATATCCAGACCGACAGCGCCCAACTGGTTGCAACTCGGATGCCGTTGCTCGAAGTGTTCATCGGTGAATTTCTGCGCGCGGTGGAGCACCTCGTCAAGCGCGGCCTGCGCAGTGATTACAAATCGCGGCAAGGCAACCTGTTTGCCTTGCGCGGCAAATTGCAGATGGCAACGCACCTGCAACGCAACCTGTGTCGTCGTGATCGCTTCTTTGCCGAGTTCGATGAATTTTCACCTGACCGACCAGAAAACCGACTGTTGCACGCGGCATTGCGGCGCGCGCTGGCTTGGACCGGCTCGCAACCTCATCAGCAACTGGCACGCGAGCTGTGCTTTGTGTTTGCCGAGGTGTCTGCATCACAGCATCCTGCACTGGATTTCCAGCGAATCCGTTTGGATCGCAGCATGGCCCATTACGACGGGGCACTGGCGTGGGCGCGATTGATTCTGGAAAATGAATCACCACTCACCGGCGCAGGCGGCCACCGTGCGCCATCTTTGCTGTTTCCGATGGAGGCGGTCTTCGAAGCCTTCGTCGCCAAGCACATTGCCCGACAACTTGGGCCGGAATTCATGCTTCGTACGCAGGCTCGCAGTCTGTCGCTGGTCAGGCATCTCGAGAAAGATTGGTTCTACCTCAAACCCGATTTGCTGGTGCAGGCATCGAAAGTAAATCGCTTGGTGTTGGACACCAAGTGGAAGCTAATCAACAGCCAGCAGGCCACAGGCTCGGACAAGTACGGGCTTCATCAAGCTGATTTTTACCAGTTATACGCCTATGGCCAGAACTACCTCGACAGTTCTGGCGATGTGGTGCTGATCTATCCAAAGACTGATCTTTTCGATAAAGCGTTGCCCGTGTTCAATTTCCCGAAGTCATCGGGCTTGCGCTTGTGGGTGCTACCATTTTGCTTATGGAATGAGCAATTGACATTGCCAACATGTGGCAGCCTTAATGCTTATTTCACCTGAAACATGAAGGGGTAGCTTCAAATCTGAAACGCCCCCTTGATATGCACATCACCCCTTCTTGCTGCCGATTTTGCTCTCCTGCCCCGCCAGCAAGCGGTTGATGTTGCCCCGGTGCCGCCACAGCAGCAACAAGCTCATCACCGCCGTGGCCAGCACCACGGTGGGGGCCACCTGCCACAGGCTGCCGTTGGCCAGCAGCAAGAAACTGGGGGCAAACAGCGCCGCCGTCAGCGCGGCCAGCGACGAGTAACGCAACCCCACGGCCATGCCGATCCACACCAGCGCCGTGGCCAACCCCAGCAGGGGCTGCAAGCCGATCAACACCCCCGCCGCCGTGGCTACGCCCTTGCCACCCTGAAAGCGGAAAAACACCGGGTACAAGTGGCCCAAAAATGCCGCCAGCGCCACCAGCGCCAGCGCACCTTCGCCCAGACCATAGCCCGCACCCCAGTGCGCCACCCACCACGTGGGCAACCAGCCCTTCACCGCATCCAGCAGCAGCGTCACCGCCGCCGCTTTTTTGTTGCCGGAACGCAGCACGTTGGTGGCACCGGGGTTCTTGCTGCCGTAGGAGCGCGGGTCGTGCAGCCCCATCACGCGGCTCACGATCACGGCAAACGACAGCGAACCAATCAAGTACGCCACCACGGCGGCCAGCACAGGCAAATAATCGCTCATAAATGTGTCCTGTTCACAGCGCCGGATCGCGCATTTGCCAGCGGATGTCGTCGATGGCTTGCAACAGTTCGGGCGACAACGTGGTACCCCAAGCGTCCAGACATTCATCGAGTTGCGCCACGGTGGTCACGCCGATGATGGTGCTGGCCACCTGCCACTTGGTGTAACAAAATGCCAGTGCCAACTGGGTCGGGGTCAGCCCGTGCTGGCGGGCCAGCGCGTTGTAGCGTTTGGCCGCCGACAACGCATCCACCCGGCCCCAGCGTTGCTTGCGCATGGATTCGTACAGCGCCATGCGGCCCGCCTCGGGCGCAGTGGAAGGTAGCATGCCCGTCGCATCGTACTTACCGGTCAAAGTGCCAAACCCCAGCGGGGAATACGCCAGCAGCGATACGCCCAAGCGGTGCAAGGTTTCATCCAGCGCGTTTTCCACCGCACGGTTGATGAGGCAGTACGCGTTTTGCACCGACACCACGCGCGGCAAGCCGTGCTGCTCGGCCAGACGCACAAACTCGTGGACACCATACGGTGTCTCGTTGGACAGCCCCACCGCGCGCACCTTGCCCGCGCGCACCAGCTCGGCCAGCGTCTCCAACTGTTCGTGGATGGAAGCACAGGCACGCTCCTTGGCCGGGTTGAAATACTGGTCGCCAAACATGGGCGCATTGCGCGCTGGCCAGTGGATTTGGTACAGATCGATCACATCGGTTTGCAGGCGGCGCAAACTGCCGTCGCACGCCGACAAAATTTCGGCCCGGCTCAAACCGGCAAAGTCACCACGTATCCACGGCATGCCGCGCGACGGCCCGGCCACCTTGGTCGCCAGCACCACTTTTTGGCGCAATCCAGGGCGGCTGGCCAGCCAATCACCGATGATGGTTTCGCTGGCCCCGTAGGTCTCGGCACGGGCGGGCACCGAATACATCTCGGCGGTGTCGATGAAATTCACGCCGCGCTCCACCGCGCGGTCGAGGATGGCGTGGGCATCGGCCTGCGCCACCTGTTCGCCAAACGTCATGGTGCCCAGGCAAATGGGGGTCACGGCCAGCGTGCTCTGGCCCAAGGTCACGGTTTTCATGTTCACAACGGCTCCTGTCGTGGGTTTTCTGCAAAATGCGGCAAGTTTAAGCGCCAGCCACCGCTGTGCCCCGTCCAACCTCACCCTGTCCGCCATGTATTGCCCCCGCCTTCCTTCCCGCAGCGAATGGGCACCCATTCGCCACCACCGCTACCACCTGCGCCACTGGGGCACGCCACAACCTGATGCCCTGCCGCTGCTGATGCTGCACGGTTGGATGGATGTGTCCGCCTCGTTCCAGTTTGTGGTGGATGCGCTGGTGCAGCCGCGCCACATCATCGCCCCCGACTGGCGCGGCTTTGGCCTGACCCGCCCACAGAATACCGACCCGCACGGCCCCCAACCCTGGGGCCACGGCGACCACTACCTGTTTGCCGACTACTTGGCCGACTTGGATTTTGTGCTGGATCACCTCAACGCCCAACTGGGACGCAATGCCGACGCGCCGTTCGATCTGGTCGGACACAGCATGGGCGGCAACGTCGTGATGGCCTACGCCGGCATTCGGCCCCAGCGCGTGCGCCGCGCCGTCAATTTGGAAGGCTTTGGCCTGCCTGCCACCCGTCCCGTACAAGCGCCCCGGCAATACACGCGTTGGCTCGACGACCTCAAAACCCTGCATCAAGGTGGCAAAACCCTGCGCCCCTACCCCGATGCCGACGGCGTGGCCCGCCGCCTGATGAAAACCAACCCGCGCCTGCACCCCGACCGCGCCGCCTGGCTGGCCCAGCACTGGGCCGCCCCCGACGCCAGCGGCCAATGGCACATTCTGGGCGACCCGGCCCACAAGACCCGCAGCGCCCACCTCTACCGCGCCGACGAGACCCTGGCCCTGTACCAGCACATCACCGCCCCGGTGCTGGCCATCGAAGCCGACACCGACAGCCTGCGCCACTGGTACCCGCACGGCGAATACACCCTGGCCGATTACCACACCCGCCTGCACACCGTGCCCAACTGCCGCACCGCCGTGGTGCCCGACGCGGGCCACATGCTGCACCACGACCAACCCGCTGCCGTGGCCACGCTGATCGAGGCCCACCTGCAGCCGTGAAAGACCCCAACATCAGCGCGGTAGCCCACACGGTTGATCAGATCGTGGCCATCACCTGGATCAACGGCAAAACCGACCAGGTGGACTTGTCGGCCCTCATGGCCGATCTGGCCGGGCTGGAACCGCTGGACAACGCCCCCACCTTTGCCGCCGTGCAAGTGGGTGAGGACGGGTGGTCGCTGCTGTGGCCCAGCGGCATCGAAATCGGTACCGACACCCTGTGGCGCATGGCGCGTGAACAAGCGGGCGATGCCACCCCCGTGAGCGAATTCACACGCTGGCGCAAACGCAACGGCCTGTCACTGAGCGACGCCGCCGCTGCCCTGGGCATCACGCGGCGCATGGTGTCGTACTACGAAGCTGGCCGCTACCTGATTCCGCGCATGGTCGGGCTGGCCTGCAAGGGCTGGGAGGCCGAACACTCACGCTGAGGCAATTCCAGCGCAACATGCGAAAATCCCCCCTCAGAATTCCGACATCTGCCTGACAACCTACACCGAAAGATTCAAGAACATGGAAGCCGAACGCCTCAACGCCATCTCCAACCGCCTGACCGACCTGACCGCGCGGGTGGCCGAGTTACGGAGGTATCTTTGACTACGATGCCAAAGCCCTCAAACTGAGCGAAGTCAACGCGGCATTGGAAGACCCCACCGTCTGGGACAACCCCAAACGCGCACAAGACCTGGGCAAGGAAAAGAAGCTGCTGGAAGACGTGGTGCTGGTGCTCGACCGCCTCAGCAGCGAACTGGCCGACAACACCGAGCTGTTCGAGATGAGCAAGGAAGACGGCGACGACGCCGGCCTGCTCACCATTGAAGGCGAAGGCGACAACCTGGCCGCCGACGTGGAAAAGCTCGAATTCCGCCGCATGTTCAACCAGCCCGCCGACCCGCTCAACTGCTTCCTGGACATCCAGGCCGGCGCGGGTGGCACCGAGGCCTGCGACTGGGCCAGCATGCTGCTGCGCCAGTACACGCGCTACGCCGAACGCAAGGGCTTCACCGCCACAGTGGAAGACCTGACCGACGGCGACACCGCCGGCATCAAGAGCGCCACCATCAAGATCGAGGGCGAGTACGCCTTTGGCCTGCTGCGCACCGAGACCGGCGTGCACCGTCTGGTGCGCAAGTCGCCGTTCGACTCCTCGGGCGGGCGCCACACCTCGTTTGCGTCGGTGTTCGTGTACCCCGAAATCGACGATTCGGTCGAGATCAACATCAACCCCGCCGACGTGCGGGTGGACACCTACCGCGCCAGCGGTGCCGGTGGTCAGCACATCAACAAGACCGACTCCGCCGTGCGCCTGACGCACATCCCGACCAATATCGTGGTGCAGTGCCAGGACAGCCGCAGCCAGCACAGCAACCGCGACCTGGCCTGGCAGCGCCTGCGCTCGCGCCTGTACGACCATGAAATGCGCAAGCGCATGGAAGAGCAGCAAAAGCTCGAAGACACCAAGACCGACGTCGGCTGGGGCCACCAGATCCGCTCCTACGTGCTGGACAACAGCCGCATCAAGGACTTGCGCACTGGCGTTGAAATTTCCGCCACGCAAAAAGTGCTCGACGGCGACCTGGACGCCTTCATCGAAGCCTCGCTCAAGCAGGGCGTCTGACGCACCCGCTGCGCCGCCTGCGGGCGGCCCAGGCCAGCACGGCGCTGACCTGGCCGCCCCCTCCTCTGCTCCGACCTTCCACCCCTGAACGGACACCTTCCCATGATGAACTCTCTGCATGAAGGCGCGCCCACCCTCATCCGGCGCGAAGACTACGCCGCGCCCGCTTTCCTGATCGACTCGGTGGCCCTCACGTTCGATCTCGATCCGGCCAAAACCCGCGTGCTCAACCAGATGCGCGTGCGCCGCAACCCCGACGTGCCCGCGCAAGCCCTGCGCCTGGACGGCGAAGACCTGAATTTGGCCCGCGTGCTGGTCAACGGCGCAGGCACCAGCTTCAAGCTGGACGGCCAGCAACTGGTGCTGGAAAACCTGCCCGAAGGCACCGAGCCGTTCGACCTTGAAATCTTCACCACCTGCGCCCCGGCCAGCAACACCCAACTGATGGGCCTGTACGTGAGCCAAGGCACCTTCTTCACGCAATGCGAAGCCGAAGGTTTCCGCCGCATCACCTACTTTCTGGATCGCCCCGACGTGATGGCCAGCTACACCGTGACGCTGCGGGCCGACAAAGCCACCTACCCGGTGCTGCTCTCCAATGGCAACTTGGTGGAAGAAGGTGCGCTCGAAGACGGCCCCAACGGCCCACGCCACTACGCCAAGTGGGTCGATCCGCACAAGAAAC
Organism: Macromonas bipunctata; assembly: GCF_002837135.1. Lineage (GTDB taxonomy): Bacteria > Pseudomonadota > Gammaproteobacteria > Burkholderiales > Burkholderiaceae_C > Macromonas_A > Macromonas_A bipunctata. The sequence goes on from NZ_NWBQ01000005.1 coordinate 40,175, forward strand.
CCTGCTACCTGTTTGCGCTGGTGGCGGGCCAACTGGTGCGCCGCGAACAAAAAATCATCGCCCGCAACGGCCAGGAACATACGCTGCAAATCTACGTGCGCGCCGGTGATCTGGACAAGACCGAACACGCCATGAACTCGCTCATGGCCTCGATTGCGTGGGACGAAGCCCGCTTTGGCCTGCCGCTGGACCTGGAACGCTTCATGATCGTCGCCACCAGCGACTTCAACATGGGCGCGATGGAAAACAAAGGCCTCAACATCTTCAACACCAAGTTCGTGCTGGCCAACCCCGCCACCGCCACCGACGTGGACTACGCCAACGTCGAAAGCGTGGTCGGACACGAGTACTTCCACAACTGGACGGGCAACCGCGTCACCTGCCGCGACTGGTTCCAATTGAGCCTGAAAGAAGGCCTGACCGTGTTCCGCGACCAGGAATTCAGCATGGACATGGTGGCCAGCGCATCGGCACGCGCCGTCAAGCGCATCGAGGACGTGCGGTTGCTGCGCACCGCCCAGTTTGCCGAAGACGCGGGCCCAATGGCCCACCCCATTCGCCCCGACCAGTACCAGGAAATCAACAACTTCTACACCCTCACGGTGTACGAAAAAGGCGCCGAAGTGGTGCGCATGATGCAAACCCTGGTCGGCCGCGACGGTTTTGCGCGTGGCATGCGGCTGTACTTTGAGCGCCACGACGGCCAGGCCGTGACCTGCGACGACTTTGCCCAAGCCATTGCCGATGCCAACCCCGACAGCCACCTCGCGCTGCTGCTGCCCCAGTTCAAACACTGGTACAGCCAAGCCGGCACCCCACGCCTGCACAGCCAAGGCGAGTACGATGCCGACGCACAGACCTACACCCTGACTTTGAGCCAAAGCTGCCCACCCAGCCCCGGCCAGCCGGTCAAGGCCCCATTTGTCATCCCCGTGGCCGTGGGCCTGCTGGACGCACAAGGCCAAGACATCCCCGGCACTGCCCGCACCGTGGTACTCAGCGACACCAGCGCCAGCGTGGTGTTTGAACACGTGCCCAGCGCGCCGGTGCCCTCGATCCTGCGCGGCTTCAGCGCCCCGGTCGTCCTGCAACACGCCTACACCGATGCCGAACTGCTGACCCTGCTGGCCCACGACAGCGATGCCTTCAACCGTTGGGAAGCCGGACAACGCCTGGCCCTGCGTCTGGCACTGGCCGCCATCCAAGCCGACGGCGACGTGCCGACCGAACCGCTGGACAGCGCCTACATGGATGCCATGCGCGCTGTGCTGCAAGCACCGCAACTCGATGCCGCGTTCAAGGAACTGGTGCTGACCCTGCCCAGCGAGACCTACATCGCCGAACAACTCGACATGGTCGATCCGCAACGCATCCACGCCGTGCGCGAAGCCATGCGCCTGCAACTGGCCACCGCCTTGCAGACCGACTGGGCACACACCTTCGAGAGCCACCACGACAACGGCGCTTACCGGCCCGATCCCGTCTCCAGTGGCCGCCGCGCGCTGGTGGGGCTGGCCTTGCACATGCTGTGTCTGGCGGCACGCCACAGCGGCGATCCGGTCTGGCCCGGCAAAGCCTACCAACGCGTCAAAGACGCGGGCAACATGACCGACCGCTTCCAGTCGTTGAGCGCGCTGGTGAGCAGCGGACACGAACTGGCCACTGCGGCACTGGAACGCTTCCACGCCCGCTTCCAGCGCGAAGAACTCGTGCTGGACAAATGGTTTGCGCTGCAAGCCGGCGCACCCGACCACGGCGGCCATATCCTGCCCATGGTGCAGCAACTGCTGACGCACCCCGACTTCCACATCAAAAACCCCAACCGCGCACGCAGCTTGATCTTCAGCTACTGCAACGCCAACCCCGGCGCATTCCACCGCGCCGACGGGGCCGGTTACACCTTCTGGCGCGACCACGTGCTGGCCATCAACGCCTTCAACCCCCAAGTGGCCGCCCGTCTGGCGCGCGCGCTGGACCGCTGGCGGCAACTGGCCGAGCCGTACCGCAGCGCCGCGTGTGCTGCCATTGAACACGTGGCCGCCCAACCCGACCTGAGCAACGACGTGCGCGAAGTCGTGACGCGCGCGCTGGCCGACTGACCCTTTATTGAGACAGACCACCATGTCCATTACCCTGACCCGTTACCTGATCGAACAGCAGCGCACCCAAGGTGCCCTGCCCGCCGAACTGCGCCTGCTGCTCGAAACCGTGGCCCGCGCTTGCCAACACATCGCTATCAGCGTCAACAAAGGCGCACTGGGCGAAGTGCTGGGCAGCGCCGACACCGAAAACGTGCAAGGCGAAGTCCAGAAAAAACTCGACATCATCGCCAACGAGGTGCTGATCGATGCCAACGAATGGGGTGGCCACCTCGCCGCCATGGCCAGCGAGGAAATGGACACCATCCACCCCATCCCCCACCGCTACCCGCAAGGCGAATACCTGCTGCTGTTCGATCCGCTGGACGGCTCCAGCAACATCGATGTCAACGTCAGCATTGGCACCATCTTCAGCGTGCTCAAAAAGCCCAACGACGACCCCAACGTCATCGAACCCGTCAGCGAGCAGGACTTCCTGCAACCGGGCGCGCAACAAGTGGCGGCGGGCTACTGCATCTACGGCCCGCAAACCACGCTGGCCCTGACCGTGGGGCGCGGTGTGGTCATGTTCACGCTCGACCGCGAACAAGGTGTGTGGCTGCTGACGCAAGAAAACGTGCAAATCCCGGCCGACACCAAGGAATTTGCCATCAACATGAGCAACATGCGCCACTGGGATACCCCGGTCAAGCGCTACGTGGACGAATGCCTGCAAGGCAAAGAAGGCGTGCGCGGCAAGGACTTCAACATGCGCTGGATCGCCAGCATGGTGGCCGACGTGCATCGCATCCTCATGCGCGGTGGCATCTTCATGTACCCGTGGGACAAGCGCGAACCCCACAAGCCCGGCAAACTGCGCCTGATGTACGAAGCCAACCCGATGGGCTGGCTGGTGGAACAAGCGGGCGGCGCAGCCACCAATGGCCGCCAACGCATCCTCGACATCGCGCCCACCGAACTGCACCAGCGCGTCAGCGTGGTGCTGGGCTCCAAGAACGAGGTCGAGCGCGTCACCGCCTACCACCTGGAAGCCGACAAAACCTCGGTATAATCAAGGGCTGTTTTCAGCACCACGCTGAATGCGTGCCGGAATAGCTCAGTCGGTAGAGCAGCTCATTCGTAATGAGAAGGTCGGGGGTTCGATTCCTCTTTCCGGCACCACAAAAAACCGCCATTTCTTCAGCCCACTTGGTTCAAGTGGGCTTTTTTGTGCGCGAAAACGGCCAAGTGGTGGCATAGAATGCCAGATTCGGTGATTTAGAACAGAAAAATCTGGCGACCCGACATGCCACAGCAACACCGCAGTCTTTTTAGAACCCTTTTTCTTCGTGCCACCTTTGTTGCGCTGGGCTGCGTGGGGCTGATTGCCTTGGGCGTGTACCTGGTGGTGATTCGGCTCGAAGCCCAAAACGCCACCGAACAGGCCGCCAGCGCCGCGTTCAAGAGCCTAGACCAACAGTTGGCCACCAAAGAATCTGCGGTGGTGGCCACCAGCACCGCACTGGCACGCGACCGTCGGATTCAACAAGGTTTGCTCACGCGCAACCGCGCGCCGCTGTTGGAAGTCGTCACAGATTTGCAAAAAGATTTTGCCGAAGTCACGTCGTACAAACACGTGCGCGCCCAAGTCATCAACGCCGATTTTGAGATCGTGGCCCGCTCTTGGGACCCTGCTTTTTTTGGGGCCAAAGCGCCCCACCCGCTGGGCCCCATTGTGGCCCAAACGCGCACCGCCCACGCCCACTTTGGGGTGGGCAACGCGGGCGCGGGCATTGTGGGCTTTGCACCCGTGCTGCACCAAGGCCAATTGCTGGGTTTGATCTCGGTCACGCAAGGCGTGCGCTCGGTGGTGCAAGACCTCCAGCGGCAATCGGTGGGCTGGGTGATGGTGATTGACGAAGCGCGGCTGCGCGCGCGCACACAAGGTGCGTTGCCCGCCGTCTTCCAGCGCAACCCCCGCATTCAGGATGGCCAACTGCTGGCACACGCCGAATGGTTCGAGGCCGCCGACGTGGCCTTTGTGCGCCAACACTGGAACACCATCGCCCAACTCTCGCAACCCGTGCTGCTGGGGCAGCGGCTGGTCACCGTGCGCGATATCCACGACGAGAGCGGCACCACCATTGGTAAAAACATTTTGCTGGTGGATGCCGGGCCCACCAACGCCGTGATTGCCAAGTACGAAGCCAAAATCTGGCTCATGATGCTGGGCAGCGCCTGCCTGATACTGCTGATGGCGGCCATCATTTTGTGGGACGTGAAACGGCTCATCATGGTGCCGCTGCAATCCATGCTGACCAGCATCCGGCTGGCCACCAGCTTGCAACGCTTTGATGTGCCGGTGGAAGTGGGACAAGCCGACGAAATTGGCGAGCTGCAACACAGCTTCAACAACCTGTTGTGCAGCCTGCGTGCTGCGTTGGACGATGCCAATCAAGCCGTGACCGACGTGGCACAAGGGGATTTTTCGGCACGGATGAGCGGCACCTACTTGGGCAGTTTGCGCGAACTGCAATCCGGCATCAACGCGGGCATTGAGGACTTGCGCAAGGCCCACACCTCGCTGGTGGAAGCCAACAACGCCAAGAGCATGTTTTTGGCCAACATGAGCCACGAAATCCGCACGCCCATGAACGCCATCATTGGCATGAGCTACCTCGCGCTGCAAACCCCGCTCAACGAGGAACAGTGCGAATACGTCAAACGCATCCACTCGGCGGGCAACTCGCTGCTGCGCATCATCAACGACATTCTGGACTTCTCCAAGATTGAGGCGGGCAAACTGGAGCTGGAGCGCGTGCCGTTCCGGCTGGAAGACGTGCTGTCCAACTCGCTGGTGATGGTGCGCAAGCAAGCCGCCGACAAAGGGCTGGAGCTGCTGTTGGACATGCCCGATGCCCAATTGGTCAACGAACAAGCGGTGTTTTTGGGCGACGGCCTGCGGCTGGAACAAATCCTCATCAACCTGTTGAGCAACGCCGTCAAGTTCACCACCACGGGGGGCGTGGTGGTGTCGGTGCGCAGCACCACCACACCCGGCGCAAACCCCGTGGGCATCGCCTTTACGGTCGAGGATTCCGGCATCGGCATGAGCGCCGAACAAATGGCCGGACTGTTCCAAGAGTTTACGCAAGCCGATGGCTCCACCACACGCCGCTTTGGCGGCACCGGGCTGGGCCTGGCCATCACCAAACGGCTGGTGGGCATGATGGGCGGCCACATCGATGTCCACAGCGAAGTGGGCAAAGGCACACGCTTCACGTTCGAGCTGGACTTTGAGCCAGTGCCCCCCCAGCGCCGGCACCCACAGCGGCGCGCCAGGCCTGCCGCAGCCTGTGGCCTCGTCCACTTGCTTGGTGGTGGACGACAACGAAGACGCGGCCCGCGTGCTGGCGGGCATGCTGGGCAGCATGGGATTGCAGGTGCAATGGGTCACATCGGCCCAAGCGGCGCTGCAAACCCTGCACAGTGGTGCGCGCTTTGACCTGCTGTTTGTGGACTGGGTGATGCCCGGCACCGATGGCGAGGCGTTTGTGCGCGACATCCGCCGCTTGCCGCAACTGGCGGCCACGTCGGTGGTGATTGTGTCGGCGCACGACATGGCCGGCCTGCAACACATGGCCGAGGGCTTGGGCGTGCAGCGCGTATTGACCAAACCCGTGCTGCCCGAGCACATCCGCTCCATCTTCAAAAACCGCCAGCCGACCCCGGTACCCACGCCTGCCGCATCCCCCACGTCCGACGACACCGCCCGGCTGGCCGGCATGCGCGTGCTGCTGGTGGAGGACAACATGGTCAACCAACTGCTGGCACGCAAACTGCTGGAAGCCAAAAAAATACAGGTCGATGTGGCCGCCGACGGCCAGCAGGCGTTGGACAAACTGCACGCCCACGCGCCCGACCACTACCACCTGGTGCTGATGGACATGCAAATGCCCGTGATGGACGGCTACACCGCCACCCAGCGCCTGCGCACCCAACCGCAGTTTGAGCAACTGCCCATCGTCGCCCTGACCGCACACGCCATGGTGGAAGAAGCCGAACGCTGCAAAGCCTTGGGCATGAACGAGCACCTGAGCAAACCCATCCACCCGGAAAAGCTGTACCAGATGCTGCTGCGCTACGCACCAGCCTGAAGATTTGCCCCCGCACTGCCACCGTTTGGCCCACTTGCCGGACAATCGGCGCATGACGACCCTCAAAGCCCCTGAACTGCTGTTACCCGCTGGCTCGCTGGACAAAATGCGCGCCGCTTACGACTTTGGTGCCGATGCGATTTACGCCGGCCAGCCCCGCTACTCCTTGCGCGCCCGCAACAACGAATTCCGGCTCGAACAGATTGAAATCGGCATCAACGAAGCCCACGCGCGGGGCAAAAAATTCTTCGTCACGAGCAACCTGCTGCCGCACAACGACAAGGTGCGCACCTACCTGCGCGACATCGAACCCGTCATCGCCATGAAGCCCGACGCGCTCATCATGGCCGACCCCGGCCTCATCATGATGGTGCGCGAGAAATACCCCGAAGTGGCCATCCACCTCTCGGTGCAGGCCAACACCGTCAACTGGGCAGCGGTCAAGTTCTGGCAAAAGGTGGGCGTGACCCGCATCATTTTGAGCCGCGAACTGAGCCTGGACGAAATCGAGAAAATCCGCCAAGAATGCCCCGACATGGAGCTGGAAGTGTTCGTCCACGGGGCGCTGTGCATTGCGTACTCGGGGCGCTGCCTGTTGAGCGGCTACTTCAACCGCCGCGACCCCAACCAAGGCACCTGCACCAACGCCTGCCGTTGGGACTACAAAACCCAACCCACCGCCACCGACCCCAACACCGGCGAAGCCATTCCTGTGGCAATGGAGCAAGGCTTCAACTTCAACCAGGCGCAAGAGGAAGCCGAACAATCCTTTGCCGCCTGCGGCGGCGGCCAGCGCCACCCTAAGGCCGATCAGGTGTACCTGATCGAAGAAGCGGGCCGACCGGGGCAGCTCATGCCCATCATGGAAGACGAGCACGGCACCTACATCATGAACAGCAAAGACTTGCGCGCCATTGAGCACGTGCAACGTCTGGCCGAAATTGGTGTCGATTCGCTCAAGATCGAGGGCCGCACCAAGAGCCTGTACTACGTGGCGCGCACGGCGCAAATCTACCGCCAGGCCATTGACGACGCAGTAGCGGGCCGCCCGTTCAACCCCCGGCTCATCACCGAGCTGGAAGGGCTGGCCAACCGAGGCTACACCAGTGGCTTTCTGGAACGCCGCCCCAGCCAGGACTACCAAAACTACGAAACCGGCCATTCATTGGTGGGCCACAGCCACTACGTGGGCGACGTACACGCCATCCAAGACGGCTGGGCAGAGGTGGAAGTCAAAAACAAGTTCTCGGTTGGCGACCAGCTTCAAGTCATCCACCCCAGCGGCAACCAAATCATCACGCTGGAACAGATGCAAAAACTCGATGGCGAAGCCGTCACCGTGGCACCAGGCAGCCCGCTCAAGGTGCGTATCCCGCTGCCCGAACAGTACCAAGGTGCGCTGCTGGCGCGCATCCTGCCCGTGGCCGGTGCCTGACACCGCGCTGCACCGTTAAAATTGCAACCCCGCTTCTTTCACACACTCACAGGTACCTCCATGTCTCTGTTTTCCGCCGTTGAAATGGCCCCCCGCGACCCGATTCTGGGCCTGAACGAGCAATTTGCCGCCGACACCAACCCCAACAAGGTCAACCTGGGCGTGGGCGTGTACTACGACGACAACGGCAAGCTGCCGCTGCTGCAATGCGTGCAGCAAGCCGAAGCCACGCTGATGGAAAAGCCCACCGCACGCGGCTACCTGCCCATCGACGGCATTGCGGCCTACGACAACGGTGTCAAGGCGCTGGTGTTCGGTGCCGACAGCGAGCCGGTGCAGAGTGGCCGTGTGGCCACCGTGCAAGCCATTGGCGGCACCGGTGGCCTCAAAATTGGTGCCGACTTCCTGAAGAAACTCAGCCCCAACGCCAAGGTGCTGATCTCCGACCCGAGCTGGGAAAACCACCGCGCGCTGTTTGCCAACGCTGGTTTTGAAGTGGACACCTACGCCTACTACGACGCTGAAAAACGCGGTGTCAACTTTGAAGGCATGCTGGCCAGCCTCAACGCCGCCGAAGCGGGCACCATCATCGTGCTGCACGCCTGCTGCCACAACCCGACCGGCTACGACTTGACCCCCGCACAGTGGGATCAGGTGATCGCCGTGATCCAGGCCAAGGGCCTGACCCCGTTCCTCGACATGGCCTACCAGGGCTTTGGCTTTGGCATTGCCGAAGACGGTGCCGTGATCGGCAAGTTCGTGGCCGCTGGCCTGACCTTCTTTGTGTCCACCAGCTTCTCCAAGAGCTTCAGCCTGTACGGCGAGCGCGTGGGTGCCCTGAGCGTGCTGTGCGACAACAAAGAAGAAGCCGCCCGCGTGCTGAGCCAGCTCAAGATCGTCATCCGCACCAACTACTCCAACCCGCCCACCCACGGTGGTGCTGTGGTGGCCGCTGTGCTGAGCAACCCAGAACTGCGCGCCCTGTGGGAGCAGGAACTGGGCGGCATGCGCGTGCGCATCAAGGAAATGCGCCAGAAGCTGGTGGATGGCCTCAAGGCCGCTGGCGTGGCGCGCGACATGTCCTTCATCACCACCCAGATCGGCATGTTCAGCTACTCGGGCCTGACCAAGGATCAGATGGTGCGCCTGCGCAGCGAATTTGGCGTGTACGGCACCGACACCGGCCGCATGTGCGTGGCCGCGCTCAACAGCAAGAACATCGACTACGTCTGCAAGGCCATCGCCGCCGTGCTGTGACGCCATTGGCTGCACCGCAGCTGATGTCCAAAAGCCGGCTCGTCCGGCTTTTTTTATGGCCCGACATCGACTGGAAATACGGTGTCGGCGCGCCAAACCTGCTATATTGCTGCACTGCAACATAATATTGAATGAGAGAAAAACATGCTCTACCAGATCTACGAAACCCAACGCTCGTTGATGGAGCCGTTCTCTGACCTGGCGCAAGCCGTCTCCAAGCTGTACAGCAACCCGCTGTCGCCGCTGGGCCAGAACCCCTGGGCGCAACGCATTGCCGCCGGCTACGACCTGCTGCACCGCCTGGGCAAGGATTACGAAAAACCCGCCTTCGACATCCGCACCGTGACGGTGAACGGCGTGGACGTGGCCATCTACGAGCGCGTCGAGATCAACAAGCCGTTCTGCGAGCTGCGCCGCTTCAAGCGCTTCACCGATGACCCGGCCACCCTGACCCAGCTCAAGGGCCAGCCCGTGGTGCTGATCGTAGCACCGCTGTCGGGCCACTACGCCACGCTGCTGCGCGACACCGTGCGCACCATGCTGCGCGACCACAAGGTTTACATCACCGACTGGCGCAACGCGCGCCTGGTGCCGCAGTCCGAGGGCGACTTCCACCTCGACGACTACGTCAACTACGTGCAGGACTTCGTGCGCTACCTGCAAGAACGTTACGGCAACTGCCATGTCATCAGCGTGTGCCAACCCACCGTGCCGGTGATGGCCGCCGTGTCGCTGATGGCCACGCGCGGCGAGAAAACCCCGCTGTCCATGACCATGATGGGCGGCCCGATCGACGCCAGCCGCTCGCCCACCGCCGTCAACACGCTGGCGGTACACCGCAGCTTCGAGTGGCTCGAGAACAACGTGATCTACCGCGTGCCGAGCAACTTCCCCGGTGCGGGCCGCCGCGTGTACCCCGGCTTCTTGCAATACGCGGGCTTTGTGGCCATGAACCCCGACCGCCACGCCAACAGCCACTACGACTACTTTCGCGACCTCATCAAGGGCGACAACGAAAGCGCCGACAGCCACCGCCAGTTCTACGACGAGTACAACGCGGTGCTGGACATGGACGCGCACTACTACCTGGAGACCATCCAGACCGTGTTCCAGGAGTTCAAGCTGGTCAAGGGCACCTGGGACGTGCGCAGCCCCGACGGCGAGCTGGAGCGCGTGCGTCCGGCCGACATCACCACCACCGCGCTGCTGACGGTGGAAGGGGAACTGGACGACATCTCGGGCGCAGGCCAGACCGCCGCCGCACACGACATGTGCACCGGCATCCCCGAGGCGCGCCGCCAGCACTACAAGGCCGAAGGCGCGGGCCACTACGGCATCTTCAGCGGCCGCCGCTGGCGCGAGATGGTGTACCCGGCGGTCAAGGCCTTCATCTGGAGCCACAACGGCACCGCCCAGCCGACTGCAGCCGCTGTCACCACACCCGTCGCCACCCCGGCCGTGGCCGAAGCGATGACGGAAGCCGTGATTGCCCCGGCCCCGCTGGCCGCACAAGAGACCACAGCAGCACCGGAAAGCGTGGCCGCCGCAGAACCGGAGGCCGCCGTCACCAGCCCGACAGCAGCCGCTGAGGCAGAAACTGTGGCCGAAACGGCTGCGGTAACGCAAGAAGCCAGCGGCGCCAGCACCGAAGCGCAAGCCACAGCACCACAAGCCGCTGAGGCCACGGCCGCGGCACTCGCTGCTGCGGCGGCACCGGCCAAGCCTGCCGCTGGCACCGCCCCGGCACGCCGCACGGCGGCCAGCGGCAAGGGCTACGCCGGTCGCCCGGGCCGCCGCTGAAGCCCATGGCAGGTGCTGTGCCGGAGGCTTCCTCCCTCACCGGACTGGCGGCGCAGCTCAACGCTGCGCTGCCGCAAACCCAATGCACCCGCTGCGGCTACCCGGACTGCGCGGCCTACGCGCAGGCCATCGCCCACGGCGAGGCCGCCATCAACCAGTGCCCACCGGGCGGTGCGCAAGGCGTGCGCAAGCTGGCCGCGCTGACGGGCCAACCCCTGCAAGCCCTCAACCCCGAACACGGGCAAGAAGCGCCGCGCACACTGGCCGTCATTGATGAGGATTGGTGCATCGGTTGCACCCTGTGCATCAAAGCCTGCCCCACCGACGCGATTGTGGGCACCCACAAACGCATGCACACCGTCATCGAGCCGTATTGCACCGGCTGCGAACTGTGCATTCCGGTGTGCCCGGTCGATTGCATCCAGCTGGAGAACGCGAGCGGCACCCAAACCGGCTGGGAAGCGTGGTCGATGCAACAAGCCGACACCGCCCGCGCACGCTACACGTGGCGACAACAGCGTCTGCAACGCGAAGCGGTGGAACACCAAGCGCGCCAAGAACGCAAGGCCGAAGACAAACTGGCCCATCTGGCCGAGCACTCCAAGATCACCGACCCGGTGGTGCTGGACAAGAAACGCGTGCTGATTGAAGCCGCGCTGGCGCGTTCACGCCAGCAACGGCAAGCCGCCACAACGGCAAGCCCCAGCTCAAGCGCGTAAGCGCAAAGCGTGCAGCCCCCGGTACACAGGGTTGCCGTTGCGCTGTGGCGCAGCCGCCAGTTGCCAATGGGCGCAACGCTGGGCCAACGCCTTGAACACCGCTTGGGCCTCCAACTGGGTCAACGCAGCACCAATGCACACGTGCGGGCCACTGCCAAACGACAGCGCGCCCACGTTGCTGCGCGTGATGTCCAGCGTGTCCGGGTCGGGGTGGCGCTCAGGGTCGCGGTTGGCCGATCCGATCAGCGCCAGCACCAGTTGACCCCGACGCACCGGCTGGCCCGCCAGTTCCACGTCAGTGGCCGCACGCCGCCCCGTCCATTGCACCGGGCTGTCAAAGCGCAACAGTTCGCGCACCGCTGGAGCGGCCAGATCGGGTTGCTCGCACAGACGCTGCCACTGGTCGGGGTGCTTGAGCAAGCTCAACATGCCGTTGCCCAGCAGGTTGCGCGTGGTCTCGTAACCGGCAAACAGCAACATGGCGCATTGGGCCACCAGCTCCGCCCCGGCTTCAATGCGGCCATCGGCTTGGGCTTGCGCCAGCAGCGTTACCCAGTCGTCGGCAGGCTCGCGCAAACGGCGGGGCAACAGGTCACGCTCAAAGTACGCGGCCATGTCCAGCAGGCTGCGCTGGGCGGTGCGGGCTTGCTCCAGCGTGGGCTGGGCCGCGCCGATGAAAGCGGCCAAATCTTCGCACCACAGCAAAAAATCGTCCTGCAAATCGGCATCCAGCCCCATCAACCGCGCCACCACCTGCGCGGGCAAAGCGCGGGCCATGTGGGCCATGAAGTCGAATTCGCCCTCAATCGGCACCGCATCGATCAGGCGTTCCACCATCAGCGCCACTTCGGGCTGCAACGCGGCCAGCCGCTCAGGCCGAAACGCCGGTTGCAGCACTTGGCGCAGCCGCTGGTGGTCGGGCGGATCGCGGAACAGCATGGCGCGCGCAAACAGGCGTTGCAGCGGGGCCAATGTGCGGCGTTCCTCGGCGTTGTCGGTGGTGTCCATCACCCAGCCGCCCGTGCGCTGGGCCGACAGACGCGGATCGCGCAACGCAGCCTCCACGTCGGCGTGGCGGGTCAGCACCCACGCGCCGCCAAAAAAGTCGTCGCGCCAGTGGATGGGCCCCGCCTCGCGCCAGGTGCGGTAGGTGGGGTAAGGGTCGTCCAGGAACTCAGGCGTCATGGCGCGGGGTGCAGCACGACGACGGCGCATCGGCACGCACCGCCGGGCGCTCGCCCTGGGTGTGCAGGCCCAGGCGCTCGAACAGGCGGCGGTCGCGTTCGGCCTGCGGGTTGGTGGTGGTCAACAGGCGGTCGCCATAGAAGATGGAGTTGGCACCGGCGGCAAAGCACAAAGCCTGCAGCGCGTCGTCCATCTGCTCACGGCCCGCCGACAGGCGCACCATGGTGGTGGGCATGGTGATGCGCGCCACCGCAATGGTGCGCACGAACTCGAACGGGTCGATAGGTTCGGCGTTTTCCAGCGGGGTGCCGGGCACGGCCACCAGGTTGTTGATTGGCACCGATTCGGGGTACGGATCCAAGTTGGCCAACTGCGCGATCAGACCGGCACGCTGTTCCCGTGTTTCACCCAAGCCCACAATGCCGCCGCAGCAGACGTTGATGCCCGCATCGCGCACATTGTTCAGGGTATCAAGACGGTCTTGGTAGCTGCGGGTGCTGATGATGCTGCCGTAAAAGTCGGGGGCGCTGTCAAGGTTGTGGTTGTAGTAATTCAACCCAGCGTCTTTGAGCTGGTGCGCCTGGTCGGCATCGAGCATGCCCAGCGTCATGCAGGTTTCCAGGCCCAAGGCGCGCACACCTTGCACCATTTCGGTCACGCGCTCCATGTCGCGCTCCTTGGGGCTGCGCCACGCCGCGCCCATGCAAAAGCGTGTGGCACCCTGGTCTTTGGCGGCTTGGGCGGCTTGCAACACTTCGTCCAACGGCATCAGTTTGCTGGCTTCCACGCCCGCGTCAAAGTGCGACGATTGCGGGCAGTAGCCGCAGTCTTCGGCGCAACCGCCAGTCTTGATGGACAACAGGGTGGAGAGCTGCACCTCGTTGGGGTTGAAATGCTCACGGTGTACCTGCTGGGCGCGGAACAGCAAATCCATGAACGGCAGCTCGAACAAGGCGGCCACATCGGCCACGCTCCAGCGGGCATCGGGCGCTGCCGCAGCGGGCACCGGGCGGCGCAGGGAACTCAGGGGAACAGAAGCGACAGTGGTCATGGTGTCTTGAAGTTCAGACGGAGGAAACGGCCTGCGCGTGCAGTGGCCCAAAATGGGCTTGCAACACATCGGCCTGGAAAAATCGGGCGATGCTGGCGGCATCGGGCGGGCTCAGGTGCGGCACAATGCCCCAGCACGGTACCTGGTGGCGGCGTTGCAGTTCGTGCGTCAGGGTGCGCACATTGTCGGACAGATGCGGCATGGCCGGATCTATGGTGTTGCCCACCCAGCCCACCAGACGCAAACCGCGCGCGGCCACAGCTTCAGCGGTCAAGATGGCGTGGTTCAAGCACCCCAGGCGCAACCCGACCACCAGCACCACCGGCAAGGCAAGATCAGCCATCAGATCGGCGCTGTCCCAGTCCGGCCCCAGCGGAATGCACAGGCCGCCGGCTCCTTCCACCACCAGCACATCGGCCTGAGCGGCCAAGGCCTGCGCTCCTTGGAGCAAAGCGGCGCGGTCGATGGGACGCTGCTCCAGCGCAGCGGCAATGTGCGGAGCACAGGCGGTACGCAACTGGCACGGCCCCACCTGCGCCATCGACACCGGCACCGGGCTGTGGCGCTGCAACAATGCCACGTCCTCGTTGATCCAGACCCCCTCGGCGTTGGGTTCCATGCCCGCCGCCACTGGCTTGTAGCCTGCGGCCCGTACACCGCGCTGGCACAGCCAGTGCAACAAGCCCGCGCTGATGTGGGTTTTGCCGACTTCGGTGTCGGTGCCGGTCACAAAAATACCGTTGATACCGCTCATGCGGGCTCCAGATGTTGTGCCACATCGGCCAAAGCGTGCAGCAACTGCGCCACATCGGCCATGCTGTGCGCGGCGCTGAAGGTGATGCGCAAACGCGCTGTGCCCACCGGCACGGTGGGCGGACGGATGGCGGGCACCCACAGCCCTTGCGCCTCCAACGCAGCCGACAGGCGCAAAGCGGTCTCGTTGCCCCCCACCACCAGCGGCTGGATGGCGGTGTACGAATCCGGCAGTGACCAATCGGGCCGCTGGGCCAGCACAGGTTGCACCCCAGCCCGCCATTGGGCCAGCAGATTGCGCAGGTGGGCGCGCCGCACATCGCCCTCCGGGCTTTCGATCAGGGCCAGACTGGCGCGCAGCGTGTGGGCCTGCACGGCGGGCATGGCGGTGGTATAGATGTAGCTGCGGGCGCGCTGCACCAGCCACGCAATGATGGTGGGGTGAGCGGCCACAAAGGCCCCGGCCACCCCTGCGGCCTTGCCCAGCGTGCCCATCACAATCAGGCGCTCGCTGCACAAGCCGAAATGCTCCAGGGTGCCGTGGCCGTGCGCGCCCAGCACCCCGAGGCCGTGCGCGTCGTCCAGCACCAGCCAAGCGTCGTGGGCCTCGGCCAGCGCCAGCAAGGCGGGCACATCGGCCACATCCCCGTCCATGCTGAACACCGCATCGGTAACGATGAGCTTGATGGGCGTGTCACAGGCGCGCAATTGGCGCTCCAGCACATCCAGCGCGCCATGTGGGTAGCGCAACCGCTTGGCCGCCGGTGCCAACAAGCTGCCGTCGATCAAAGATGCGTGGTTGAGCTTGTCGGAAAAAATCGTGGTCTGGCCATCGGCCAAAGCGGTCATCAGTGCCAAATTGGCGGCGTAACCGCTGCCCAGCACCAGTGCGCGCGCGCCCGGAATGTGCGGTGCGAACCAGCGCGCCAGATCATCCTCCAACTCGGCATGGGCTTGGGTATGGCCACTGACCAGGTGCGAGGCCCCACTGCCCACCCCCCAGCGTTGCGCGCCCTCGCTCGAAGCCGCGACCAACGTGGGATGGTGGGCCAAACCCAAATAGTCGTTGCTGCAAAAGGCCAGCAACGCCTGGCCTGATGCCTGCGTGACCTGCGGCGCGCAGGGACTGGCTACCGTGCGGGGTCGGCGGCGCAACCCGGCAGCGTCCAGTTCAAGCAGTTGGCGGTGGAGATGGCGAATCAGCATCGAGACAAGCCGTCGCCTCGTCCAGCACCGCCATCAGGCGCTGTGCCAGCCACTGCGACAGGGCTTCATTCAACAGGTAAGGGGGCATCAGGTACACGGTGCGGCCTATGGGGCGGATCAGCAACTCGTACCGCCGTGCAATCTGGTGGAAACGTTCGGCAAAACGCCCTTGGGCGTGTTCGGGCCGCACATCGAAGGCCCAAATCATGCCACAACGCCGCCAGTGTTCGATGCGTGGGTCTTTGTGCAGGGGCTGCAATGCAGCGTCCAACGTCAAGGCTTGCTGGGCGTTGTGCGCCAGCACGTCGTCTTGCTCAAAACGATCCAAGACGGCCAGCGCCGCCCGGCATGCCAGCGCGTTGCCGGTGTAGGAGTGGGAATGCAGAAAACCGCGCGCCACATCGTCGGAGAGGAAAGCGCGGTACACCGCATCGCGCGTCAACACCAGCGACAACGGCAAATAACCGCCCGTGATGCCCTTGGACAGGCACACAAAATCGGGCCAGATGCCTGCCTGCTCGCAGGCAAAAAAGGTGCCGGTGCGACCACAACCGACCGCAATCTCATCGGCAATCAAATGCACCTGGTAACGGTCGCACAGCGCACGCACTTGCCGGACGTAAGACGCATCGTGCATGGCCATGCCCGCCGCGCACTGCACCAGCGGCTCAATGATGACGGCGGCGATCTGGCCTTGGCGCTGTTGCAACACAGCCTCCAGCTCGGCAGCAGCGCGTTGCGCTACGGCGGCAGCATCCTCGCCGGGCTGGGCTTGGCGTGCATCGGGGCTGGCAACCTGGTGCGACCGCATCAACAGCGGGTCGTAAGCATCGCGGAACACGGCCACGTCGGTCACGGCCAATGCGCCCAGCGTCTCGCCGTGGTAGCCCTGACGCAGGCAGACAAACCCGCGCTTGTCGCCCTGCCCCACGTTGCGCCAGTAATGGAAACTCATCTTCAGCGCAATTTCCACCGCCGAAGCGCCATCACTGGCGTAAAAAGCGTGCCCCAGCACGCCACCTGTACGTGCCGACAGGCGTTCGGCCAATTCCACCGCCGGGGCGTGGGTACACCCGGCCAGCATCACGTGCGGCAGCGTGTCCAACTGCGCCTTGAGCGCGGTGTTGATGCGCTCATCGGCGTGGCCAAACAGGTTGACCCACCAGCTGCTGTTGGCATCGAAGTAGCGTTGTCCGTCTTGGTCGAACAGCCACGGGCCACTGGCGCGGGCAATCGGCAAGGGCGGCACCACCTCGGCACGCTGCATCTGGGTACACGGGTGCCACACGCTGGCCAGCGTGCGGCGTTGCCATTCGGCGTTGGAACTGACGGGGCTGGAACTCATCCCGCCAATGTAGCAAATGCCTGCACCACCTCGGGCGGTGCCTGCACCAACTCAATCAACACGCCCTCACCGGCGATCGGAAACTCGTCGCTGGCCTTGGGGTGCAAAAAGCAGATGTCAAAACCCGCTGCGCCCTTACGGATACCGCCCGGCGCAAAGCGCACCCCTTGGGCGGTGAGCCACTCCACGGCCTGCGGCAGGTCGTCGATCCACAGCCCCACGTGGTTGAGCGGCGTGGCGTGGACAGCGGGTTTTTTGTCCGGATCCAGCGGCTGCATCAAGTCCACCTCGACCTTGAACGGGCCCGTGCCCATCGCGCAGATGTCCTCGTCCACGTTCTCGCGTTCGCTCTTGAACGTGCCGGTGACTTCCAGCCCCAACATGTCCACCCACAGCTTTTGCAAGCGGGTCTTGTCGGGGCCACCGATGGCAATTTGCTGGATGCTCAGCACCTTGAACGGACGCTGGCTCATTTCTCAAACTCCACAATCGGTTGATCCACCACCAGCGATTCGCCCTTGTGGGCCAACACCTTGGCCACCACGCCATCGGCGGCGGCAAACAGCACGTTTTCCATCTTCATGGCTTCGATGACGGCCACGCGTTCGCCCGCCTGCACCTTCTGGCCGACCTGCACCGCCACATCCACCAGCAAGCCCGGCATCGGCGACAGCACAAAGCGGCTCATGTCCGGCGGGGCCTTGAACGGCATCATGGCTTGCAGCTCGGCCGCGCGCGGCGACATGACCATGCACTCCAGCTTGGTGCCGTTGTGCTGCACCACCAGCGCCAGCGGGTTGCGGGCTGTACCGCGCTCAATTTGCGCGGTAAACGGGTTGCCGTTCACCGTGCCGGTGATGACAATATCGTTCAGGCGCGAGGCGGAACAGATGTGGTAACGCTTGCCATTGACGTAAGCAGTGGCCGAGGTGGCGGTATCGCCATCGTCCACCTGCACGCCGGTGTGGCGGTGTTGTCCATCGCGCGACAGGCTGACCACGGTGTAGGCCTTCTCGACCTGGACGCCGTAACCCGGCAATTGGCCCGACATGCCCGAAGCGCGCTGACGCGACTTGCGGCGCACGAACGCGGCCAGTGCCACCAGCAAATTTTCGTCGTCGTGCGGCACATCCTCGGCGTGGAAGCCACCGGCGTAATGGTGCGCAATGAAGCCGGTGTTGAAGTTGCCCGACACAAAATCCGGGTGCGCCAACAGCGCCGCTTGGAACGGGATGTTGCTGTTGATGCCACGGATAACAAAACCGTTGAGCGCCTCGCGCATCTTGGCAATCGCATCGTTGCGGTCTTTGCCATGTACGATGAGCTTGGCGATCATCGAATCGTAGTACATCGGGATCTCGCCACCCTCGAACACGCCGGTATCGACGCGCACACCGTACTTCTGCGACGGATCGGCCTGCCACATGGTTTCAGCCGGTGGCGTGAAACGCACCAAGCGGCCTGTGGATGGCAAAAAGTTGCGGAACGGGTCTTCGGCGTTGATACGGCACTCCATCGCCCAGCCGTCGCGCTTGATGTCTTCTTGACGCAGGTTGAGCTTCTCGCCGGCGGCCACGCGGATCATCTGCTCCACCAAGTCCAGCCCGGTGATGCACTCGGTGACGGGGTGTTCCACCTGCAAGCGGGTGTTCATTTCCAGAAAGTAGAAGTCCTGGTTCTTGCCCACCACAAATTCCACCGTGCCGGCGGACTGGTATTTCACAGCCTTGGCCAATGCCACAGCCTGCTCACCCATCGCCTTGCGGGTTTCTTCGCTGATGAAGGGCGACGGTGCTTCCTCGATCACCTTCTGGTGGCGGCGCTGGATGGAGCACTCGCGCTCATTGAGGTACACCACGTTGCCGTGGCTGTCGCCCAGAATCTGGATTTCGATGTGGCGTGGCTGCTCCACAAACTTTTCAATAAAGATGCGGTCGTCGCCAAAGCTGTTGCGCGCTTCGTTCTGACAAGCGGTAAAGCCTTCCAAGGCTTCCTTGTCGTTGAAGGCCACGCGCAAGCCCTTGCCGCCACCACCCGCCGAGGCTTTGATCATCACCGGATAGCCGATACCCTTGGCGATCTCGACCGCCGCTTCGGCGTTGGCAATCGGGTCGTTGTAACCCGGAATGGTGTTGACCTGGGCCTCGTTGGCCAGCTTCTTGGAAGCGATCTTGTCGCCCATGGCGGCAATGCTGTGGGCCTTGGGGCCAATGAAGGCAATGCCTTCGTCTTCACAACGTTGGGCAAAGGCTTCGTTTTCGCTCAGAAAGCCGTAACCCGGATGGATGGCCTGGGCCCCCGTGACCTTGGCGGCGGCAATGATCTTGTCGGCCACCAGATAGGACTCGCGCGACGGGGCCGGGCCCAGCAACACGGCCTCATCGGCCAGGCGCACATGGCGCGCTTCTTTGTCGGCCTCGGAATACACCGCCACAGTGGCGATGCCCATTTTCTTGGCGGTGGCGATGACGCGGCAGGCAATCTCGCCCCGGTTGGCAATGAGGATCTTCTTAAACATCACATGTCTCCATCGGGTTGGGTTGGGTCTTTGGGGTCAGGTGCGGGCCTTCAGCCCCGCCTGCCTTTTCTGGGAATCACTTGTTCCAGCAGGCGCACTTGCTCGCGCTCCAGGCGCGCCTGCAGCCAGCGTTGCAGGCTGGCGCGCTGCGTGGCACTCAGCGCGCGGGTGGTCTCGACCAGCACCACTGCATCGTCGCTGGTGGCGGTGGTGTCGTCGGTGGCGCGGGCACCAAAGGCAAGCGTCACCGACGCCACCTGAGGCTGCTGGGCCTGCATCTCGCGGCGCAGCGCCAGCACGTCCACCTGGGGTGGCTGTGCCGCAGCCTGGGCCTGGGCCAGAGCCTGTTCGGCGGCGGCATCGCGCACCTGCTGCACGGCGGCCTCCAGGTGCTGGATCTTCTTGTCGCTCACCTGCAGCTGCTGCAGGATGGTCTGGTTCACGTCTTCGTGGAACTGGCGGCGCAACTGGCCCAGGTCCACCGGCGCATCACCCGCACGCCGCAGCTCGATGCGGGTGTTGCCCAGCCCCTCGCGCGACAGCAAGGCCTGCAGCACCGGACGCAACCGGGCCTCGTCAAAGCCGCCTACCAGCGTCAGGCGCAGCGTGCGCTGCTTGGCGTCCACGCGGTACGACACCACATTGAACGTAGGATCGCTCTCGATCTGCTGGGCCACGCGCGACACGCCACGGGTAAAGAACTCCTGCTGCACAAAGCGGTAGCCCAGCCAGACGCTGGGCGCCATGACGCAGGTGATGCCGATCACGATGACGATGCGGTGCAGGCGCCGCGTGGCCAGGTTGACACTGCCCCGGCGGCGCAGGTGCAACGCCTTGGAGATGGCCAGCGTGGCAGCGGCAATGAAGACGCTGTTGATGAGGAACAGGTAGGCCGCACCGCCAAACATCTCCCAACGGCCATGCGCCAGCCCAAAGCCCGCCGTGCACAGCGGCGGCATGAGCGCGGTGGCAATCGCCACGCCCGGCACCACGTTGTTCACCGCCTTGCGGGTGGCGGCAATCATGCCAGCGGCTCCGCCAAAGGCGGCAATCAGCACGTCCCACAGGGTCGGGCTGGTGCGCGCCAGCAGCTCGGAACCGGGCTGGTCCAGCGGACTGAGGGCAAAGTACAGCGTCGATGTGACCAGGCTGATCAGCGTGAAGATGCCCAGGGCGCGCGCGCCTTGGCGAATCAGCTGCAAGTCCTGCACCGCAGCGCCGTAGCCTATGGCCAGGATCGGGCCCATGAGTGGCGAGATCAGCATCGCGCCGACAATCACCGCCGTCGAGTTGACGTTGAGCCCGACCGAGGCGATCAGGATGGCAAAGAACAGCACCCACAGGTTGGCCCCCACCGGGCGGGCGCCCGCGCGGATGTCGGCATCAATCGCGTCAGGATCGTCCTGATCCTGACGCAGATTGAAGAGGCGCCAGACGGTGGAGTTCATGGGCGGCGGTGGCGGGTGTCAGCGCATCAGAGCGGAATGTTGCCGTGCTTGCGCCACGGGTTGTCCAGCTGTTTATCTTTGAGCATGACCAAGCTGCGGCAAATGCGCTTACGAGTTTCGTGCGGCAGGATCACGTCGTCAATGAAGCCACGCGCGCCCGCCACAAACGGGTTGGCAAAGCGGGACTTGTACTCGGCCTCGCGCTCGGCCAGCTTGGCCGGGTCTTTCTTTTCTTCGCGGAAGATGATTTCCACCGCACCCTTGGCCCCCATCACCGCAATTTCAGCGTTGGGCCAAGCCAAGTTCACGTCGCCGCGCAAATGCTTGGAGCTCATCACGTCGTAAGCGCCGCCGTAGGCCTTGCGGGTGATGACGGTGATTTTAGGCACCGTGCATTCGGCGTAGGCGTACAGCAACTTGGCACCGTGCTTGATGATGCCGCCGTATTCTTGGCTGGTACCGGGCATGAAACCCGGCACGTCCACAAACGTGACCACCGGAATGTTGAACGCATCGCAAAAGCGCACAAAACGCGCGGCCTTGATGGACGATTTGATGTCCAAACAGCCCGCCAGCACCAGCGGCTGGTTGGCCACAATGCCCACGGTTTGCCCGCCCATGCGCGCAAAACCGATGAGGATGTTGCCCGCGTAATCGGGTTGCAGCTCAAAAAAGTCACCGTCGTCCACAGTCTTGACGATCAGCTCTTTCATGTCGTAGGGCTTGTTCGGGTTGTCGGGCACCAAAGTGTCCAGACTCAGCTCGGCACGCTCAATCGGGTCGGTGCCGGGGCGCACCGGGGCTTTTTCTTTGTTGTTGAGCGGCAGGTAGTTGTAGAGGCGGCGCAGCATCAGCAACGCTTCCACATCGTTTTCAAACGCCAAATCGGCCACACCGCTGCGAGTGCTGTGGGTAATGGCACCGCCCAACTCTTCGGCGGTCACTTCCTCGTGCGTCACGGTCTTGACCACTTCGGGGCCGGTCACGAACATGTAGCTCGAATCCTTGACCATGAAAATAAAGTCGGTCATGGCCGGGGAATACACGGCCCCCCCCCGCGCACGGGCCCATGATCATGGAAATTTGCGGCACCACACCGCTGGCCATCACGTTGCGTTGGAACACGTCGGCGTAACCGCCCAGCGATGCCACACCTTCCTGAATCCGCGCTCCGCCCGAATCGTTGAGGCCGATCACCGGTGCGCCCACCTTCATGGCCTGGTCCATCACCTTGCAGATTTTTTCGGCGTGGGCTTCCGACAGCGCACCACCAAACACGGTGAAATCTTGGCTGAAGGCAAAGGCCAAGCGGCCATTGATCATGCCATAGCCCGTGACCACACCGTCGCCCGGGATCTTGTTGTCGGCCATGCCAAAGTCGTTGCAGCGGTGCTCAACGAACATGTCCCATTCTTCAAAGGTGCCTTCGTCAAACAGCAGCTCCAGGCGTTCACGCGCCGTCAGCTTGCCTTTGGCGTGTTGGGCTGCGATGCGTTTCTGGCCGCCACCCAAGCGCGCAGCTTCGCGCTTTTGTTCCAGTTGTTGCAGGATTTCGTGCATGGTCTTGTCTCCGGGAAAAATCGGTCACTCAGTTAAAAAGCTCCAGCAGCTGGCGTGCGGCGGTGGAAGCGGGCACCTGCCCGGCCAGCACTTGCTGGGTCGTGGTATCCAGTGCCGCGCGCACCGCCGGGTGGGCACGGAAGCGTTGTTTCAGCCCCGCTTCAATGCGCTCCCACATCCAGGCACGTGCCTGCTGCTGGCGTTTGGCCTCAAAACGGCCATGAACGGTCTGGGCGTGGCGGAAGGTACACACATGTTGCCAGAAAGCGTCCACGCCCTGCCCGTGCAATGCGCTGAT
Source organism: Macromonas bipunctata (assembly GCF_002837135.1). GTDB lineage: Bacteria > Pseudomonadota > Gammaproteobacteria > Burkholderiales > Burkholderiaceae_C > Macromonas_A > Macromonas_A bipunctata. Next base: position 62,985 of record NZ_NWBQ01000005.1, read on the forward strand.
TTGCATCACCTGCGGCTGCCACAACGGCACATCGTGCGGGGTGTGGTCGTGCTGGCCGTGCATGCCCAGCAGGCGCAAGCTGGAGGTGATTTGCGCCTGCGCACGCATGGCGGCATCGGGGTCGATGTCCGCCTTGTTGATGACGACCAGATCGGCCAGCTCCATCACGCCTTTTTTGATGGCTTGCAAGTCATCGCCCGCATTGGGCAATTGCAGCAGGCAAAACATGTCGGTCATGTTGGCCACGGCGGTTTCGCTCTGGCCCACGCCCACGGTTTCGACAATCACCACATCGTAGCCCGCCGCTTCGCACACCAACATGGCCTCGCGGGTTTTTTCGGCCACACCACCCAAAGTGCCACTGCTGGGGCTGGGGCGGATGTAGGCCTGCTCGTGGACAGACAAGTGCTCCATGCGCGTCTTGTCACCCAGAATAGAGCCCCCCGACACGCTGGACGACGGATCCACCGCCAGCACCGCCACGCGGTGCCCTTGGGCAATCAGGTACAGCCCCAGCGCCTCAATGAAGGTGGACTTGCCCACCCCTGGCACACCGCTGATGCCCAAACGCAAAGCGCGGCCCGTGTGCGGCAACAACGCGGTCAGCAACTCATCGGCTTGCAAACGGTGGTCGCTGCGGGTGGACTCCAGCAACGTGATGGCTTTGGCCATCGCGCGGCGCTGCACCGGCGCGCTGCCCCGCACCAGGCCTTCAAGCAACGCAGCGGGTGTCACCCGACGGCCTTCTTGATTTGCTCCAGCACGTCCTTGGCGCTGGCGGGAATGGGGGTGCCGGGGCCGTACACACCCTTGACACCCGCTTCGTACAGCATGTCGTAATCCTGGCGCGGAATCACGCCGCCCACGAACACAATGATGTCGTCCGCACCCTGCTTTTTCAGTTCGGCAATGATGGCGGGCACCAGCGTCTTGTGACCTGCGGCCAAGGTGGACACGCCCACGGCGTGTACGTCGTTCTCGATGGCTTGGCGGGCGCATTCCTCGGGCGTTTGGAACAGTGGGCCCATGTCCACGTCAAAGCCCAAGTCGGCAAATGCGGTGGCCACCACCTTGGCGCCCCGGTCATGGCCATCTTGCCCCAGCTTGGCGATCATCACGCGCGGACGACGGCCTTGCGCCTCGGCAAATTCGGCAATTTCTTTTTGCAGTTGTTCCCAGCCTGCGGCGGAATCGTAAGCGGCAGCGTACACACCCGTCACCTTTTGCGTATCGGCACGGTGGCGACCGTACACTTTTTCCAACGCATCCGACACCTCGCCCACGGTGGCGCGCAAGCGGATGGCCTTGATGGACAGATCGAGCAGGTTGCCCTCGCCCGATTCGGCAGCGGCGGTCAGTGCCTCCAGCGCGGCTTGCACGGCAGCGCTGTCGCGGCTGGCCTTGATGGCTTGCAGACGTGCGATCTGGCCATCGCGCACCTTCACGTTGTCCACGTCCAAAATATCGATGGGGTCTTCTTTGGCCAGCTTGTACTTGTTGACCCCCACGATCACGTCTTTGCCGGAATCGATGCGGGCTTGCTTCTCGGCGGCAGCGGCTTCGATCTTGAGCTTGGCCCAACCAGAATCGACGGCTTTGGTCATGCCGCCCATCGCGTCCACTTCCTCGATGATGGCCCAGGCCTTGTCGGCCATTTCCTGGGTCAGGCTTTCCATCAAATAGGAACCGGCCCACGGATCCACCACGTTGGTGATGTGGGTCTCTTCCTGAATGATGAGCTGGGTGTTGCGCGCAATGCGGGCGCTGAATTCGGTCGGCAGCGCAATCGCTTCGTCCAGCGAATTGGTGTGCAACGACTGGGTGCCACCAAACACCGCCGCCATCGCTTCGATGGTGGTACGCACCACGTTGTTGTACGGGTCTTGCTCGGTCAGGCTCCAGCCGCTGGTCTGGCTGTGCGTGCGCAGCATCAGGCTCTTGGGGTTCTTGGCGTTAAAGCCCTTCATGATGCGCGTCCACAGCAGACGGGCCGCGCGCATCTTGGCAATTTCCAAGTAAAAGTTCATGCCCACCGCCCAGAAGAAGCTCAGGCGGCCCGCAAAGTCGTCCACGTCCATGCCCTTGGCAATCGCGGTTTTGACGTACTCCTTGCCATCGGCCAGCGTGAAGGCCATTTCCAGCGCCTGGTTGGCACCGGCTTCCTGCATGTGGTAACCCGAAATCGAGATCGAGTTGAACTTCGGCATGTTCTTGGCCGTGTACTCGATGATGTCACCGATGATCTTCATCGACGGCTCGGGTGGGTAAATGTAGGTGTTGCGAACCATGAACTCCTTGAGGATGTCGTTCTGGATCGTGCCACTGAGCTTGTCTTGACTGACACCCTGCTCCTCGGCGGCCACCACGTAGCCCGCCAGCACCGGCAGCACGGCACCGTTCATCGTCATGGACACCGACACCTTGTCCAACGGAATGCCGTCGAACAACACCTTCATGTCTTCCACGCTGTCGATGGCCACACCCGCCTTGCCCACATCGCCCGTCACGCGCGGGTGGTCGGAGTCGTAACCCCGGTGCGTGGCCAAGTCAAACGCCACCGACACGCCTTGCCCACCCGCAGCCAACGCCTTGCGGTAGAACGCGTTGGACTCCTCAGCGGTCGAAAAACCCGCGTACTGGCGGATCGTCCACGGACGCACCGCGTACATGGTGGCCTGCGGGCCGCGGATGAACGGCTCCAAACCCGGCAGCGTGTTGGTGTACGGCAAATCTTGGGTATCGGCTGCGGTGTACAACGGCTTGACCGTGATACCGTCGGGCGTGACCCAGTTGAGCGAGTCCAGCGAACCGCCCTTGACAGATTTGAGTGCGGCTTGTTCCCAATCGGCCAGGGTAGCGGGCTTGAATTCAGACGACATAAACGGTACCTGTGGTGTGAAAGCTTGTAACGCAGGAAATTCTACATCATTCATAATTATGAATGCAGAATTTTGCCTCCCCTTACAATTGGCCACCTCAGAACGTCCTGAACCACCTATGTCTGCTGTGACCCTGACCCCGCGCGCGCTGTACCAACAAGTGGCCGAACTGCTGCGCCAGCGCATCTTCAACCGCGAACTGCCGCCGGGCAGCTGGATTGATGAACTCAGGATTGCCGAAGAATTTGGCATCAGCCGTACCCCGTTGCGCGAAGCCCTGAAAGTGCTGGCCGCCGAAGGGCTGGTGACGATGAAAGTACGGCGCGGTGCTTACGTGACCGAAGTATCCGAACAAGACTTGCGTGAAGTTTACGAATTGCTGGCTTTGCTCGAATCCGATGCCGCCGGGGTGGCTTGCCAACGTGCCAGCACCACCGAATTGGCCGAATTGCAGACCTTGCACCACGAACTGCAACAAGCAGCCCAGCCAGAGCCCATTGGATCACGCGAACGCTTCTTTACGCTCAACGAGCACTTTCACCGGCGATTGCTGGAACTGGCGGGCAACCGCTGGCGGCAGCAAACCGTGGCCGACCTGCGCAAAGTCATGAAACTCAACCGGCACAGCTCGCTGCTCAAGTCGGGGCGGATGCAGGAATCGCTCAAGGAGCACGAAACCATTCTGGCGGCGCTGTTGGCCCGCGATACAGCAGCGGCGGTGCAAGCCGTCAAAACCCACTTCAGCAACGGCCTGCAAGCCGCCACCTGAGGCCTATTCCGTCGGAAGGCGGTTGTCCTCTTCGTACACGGCGCGCGCCATCGCCCACACCTCGCGCGGTGGCAAAGGCTTGAGCTTGTGGTTGCTCCACACCTGCCGCCAGCGCCGCGCACCGCGCTGGCCGTGACGCAAACCCAGCATGTGGCGCGCAATGGCGTACCACGGCGTGCCATCTTCCACCGCCTCGCGCTCCATGTAAGCCACCATAGCGGCCTCTACCTCGTCGTGCGTGATGGTGCTGGGAGCAGCATCATAAAAGGCCTCATCCCAAGTGGTCAGCAACCATGGGTTGTAGTAGGCCTCGCGCCCCACCATGACGCCATCCACCTGCTGCAAGTGCGCGGCGATCTGGGCATTGGTCTTGATGCCACCGTTGACGCTGATGACCAGGTGCGGAAAATCCCGCTTCAGGCGGTAGGCCAGCTCGTAGCGCAGCGGCGGAATCTCGCGGTTTTCCTTGGGGCTAAGACCCTGCAACCAGGCGTTGCGTGCATGGACGATGAACACCCCGCAACCCGCATCGGCCACCGTGCCCACAAAGTCGCGCACAAAGTCGTAGCTTTCCACCTTGTCGATGCCGATGCGGTGCTTGACCGTGACGGGCACATCCACCACATCGCGCATGGCCTTCACGCCGTCGGCCACCAGGCGCGGCTCGTTCATGAGGCAAGCGCCGAACGCGCCGCGCTGCACGCGGTCGCTGGGGCAGCCGCAGTTGAGGTTGATCTCGTCGTAACCCCACGCCTGGCCCAGCTTGGCGCAATGTGCCAAATCGGCGGGCTCGCTGCCACCCAACTGCAACGCCACCGGATGTTCGGTTTCATCGTGGCGCAAATGCCGACGCGGGTCGCCGTGCAGCAGCGCGCCGGTGGTGACCATCTCGGTGTAGAGCCGGGTGTGCTGCGACAGCAGACGGTGCAGGTAGCGGCAGTGTTTGTCGGACCAATCCAGCATGGGCGCCACAGCCAACGTCCATTCGGAACTTTTCGGGACTCTCCCTGTGTATTCAACAACTTCGCTCAGGCTCATGAGGTATCTTTCGGTAGGGTTCTGGATCCGGTATTTTCGGCACAACGCGGCCTGACAGTACGGCAGCGGGCCGGGCATCTGGCTGGGTTACAGGGCCCCGGATAATGCCGCAAAACGGCCTGAAAATCCTGCACACGGTGCTACATTTCCAACGTCATAACACCCTACAGGGTACGGGTCGATTCAAGCTGTACCCAAACAACGTTCAGGAGAATTTTGCGTGTCGTTCAAGAACAAACTGCTGCTGTGCATTGGCGTGCCGTCGCTGACCTTTGTGCTGGCCATTGCGCTGCTGGCCTGGACGGTGCAGCGCTCGCAGCAGGAATACCGCCACCACATTGAGATCTACAACGCGCAGGAAAACCTGCTGCGCGACATGTACACCCAGGGCCTGCAGATGGGGCAAGCCCTGCGCAACATTGTGCTGGAGCCGCAAAACCAGCAGGGGCACGCCAACTTCAAGGCGTCGCAGGAGCGGTTTGCCCAGGCACAGCAGCAGCTGCAGACGCTGGCGGGCACCACCCCGGCGCTGGCCGCTGCTGCGCAGGAGGTGGCGCGCCTGCGCGGCAGCCACGGCGCACAGCAGCAGGAGGTGCTGCGGCTGGTCGCCACTGACCCCCAGGGCGCCAGCCAACTGCTGATCAACGCCGAAACGCCGGCCTGGCGCGCCCTGCGCAAGCTGCTGCTGGAACAGATTGAGCGGCACCACCAGGTGGCCCAGAACGCCTTCCAGGCCGGGCAGTCGGCGGTGGCACAGCTCAAGCTGGCCTCGGTGGCGATTGCACTGGCCGCCTTGCTGACGGCGGGCTTTTTTGCGGCCTCGCTGCTGCGCACCCTGCACCGTGAGCTGGGGGCCGAACCGTCCGAGCTGCGCACCGCCATGGCGGCGCTGGCCGCTGGCGACCTGATGGCGTCGGTGCCGGGCCAACCCGCCCAGGGCGGTGGCAGCACCAACGTGGCCTCGGCGTTCAACGCCACCATCGTGCAGCTGCGCAACACCATTGCCGGTGTGCGCCACAGCGCCGACGGCATCGCCCGCATCAGCCAGGAAATTGCCACTGGCGACCGCGACATGAGCGAGCGCACCGAACAGACCGCGTGCAACCTGGAGGAAACCGCCGCCAGCATGGAAGAGATCTCCGAGTCCATCCAGCAAGCCGCCGAATCGGCCCACCAGGCCAGCACGGTGGCCAACGTGGCCAGCCAGAGCGCCCAGCAAGGCGGCGAGGTGATGGGCCAAGTGGTGCAGACGATGGAAGAGATCAACGCCTCCTCGCGCCAGATCAACGACATCATTGGCGTGATCGACAGCATCGCATTCCAGACCAACATCCTGGCGCTCAACGCGGCGGTGGAGGCCGCACGCGCCGGCGAGCAGGGCCGGGGCTTTGCGGTGGTGGCCTCGGAGGTGCGCACCCTGGCCCAGCGCAGCGCGCAGGCGGCCAAGGAGATCAAGGAGCTGATCCAGACCAGCGTGTCCAAGGCCGCGGTGGGGTCGGAGCTGGTGTCGCGCGCGGGCAGCACCATGGGCGAGATCGTGCACAACGTGCAGCGCGTGCAAAGCATCATCGGCGACTTGTCCAAGTCGTCGCTGGAACAGGCGCAGGGCATCAGCCAGATCAACACCGCCGTGACGCACCTGGACCAGATGACGCAGCAGAACGCGGCGCTGGTGGAAAAGAGTTCTGCCTCGGCCATCCAGATGAAGGACCAGGCGGTGCGGCTGTCGGAGCTGGTGCAGGTATTCCGCATCGGCAGCTGAAAAAAACCACACCGTGCCGTGTGGCAGGGTGTGGTCTTGCAAGGCAACAAAGCTACACCGGCCCGCCCGACGGGCCAGCCGATGGTGCAGCATTAGCCCATGTGCAGGCCGCCGTTGACCGAGAAGTCGGCGCCGGTGGCGTAGCCGCCCTCTTCGCTGGCCAGCCAGGCGATGATGGAAGCGATTTCGCTGGGCTTGCCCAGGCGCTTGACCGGCACAGTGGCCACGATCTTTTCCAGCACGTCCGGACGGATGGCGTTGACCATGTCGGTGCCGATGTAGCCCGGGCTGACGGTGTTGACGGTCACGCCCTTGGTGGCCAGCTCTTGCGCCAGCGCCATCGAGAAGCCGTGCATGCCGGCCTTGGCGGCGGAGTAGTTGGTCTGACCGGCCTGGCCCTTCTCACCGTTCACCGACGAGATGTTGACGATGCGGCCCCAGCCCTTTTCCACCATGTCCGGCACCACTTGCTTGGTGACGTTGAACATGGAGTCCAGGTTGGTGCTCATCACGGCAGACCAGTCTTCGCGGGTCATCTTCAGGAACATGCGGTCCTTGGTAATGCCGGCGTTGTTCACCAGCACGTCAATCACGCCGTGCTCGGCCTTGGCCTTGGTGAAGGCTTCGACGGTGGAGTCCCAGTCGGCCACGTTACCGACGGAGGCGTAGAAGGTGTAGCCCAGCGCCTTTTGCTCGTCCAGCCACTTCTGGTAGTCGCGGGTCGGGCCGCAACCGGCGATGACCTTGAAGCCGTCCTTGTGCAGGCGTTGGCAGATGGCGGTACCGATGCCACCCATGCCGCCGGTGACGTAAGCTACTTTTTGACTCATGTTTGCTCCTGTTGAAATGAGTTGTTGTGTGTTGTGAGAGGAAATCAGCGTTCCACGGCCAGGGCCACGCCCATGCCGCCACCGATGCACAGAGCGGCCAGGCCCTTCTTGGCGTCCTGGCGCTGCATTTCGTGCAGCAGCGTGACCAGGATGCGGCAGCCGGACGCACCGATCGGGTGGCCAATGGCGATGGCGCCACCGTTGACGTTGACCTTGGCCGGGTCAGCGCCCAGTTCCTGGTTCACGGCGCAGGCTTGTGCGGCAAAGGCTTCGTTCAGCTCGAACAGATCGACGTCGCCCACGCTCCAGCCGGCGCGTTCCAGCGCCTTCTTGGATGCGGACACCGGGCCCATGCCCATGATGGCCGGGTCCAGACCGGTGGTGCCAAAGCTCTTGATGGTGGCCAGCGGCTTGAGGCCCAGCGCGGCGGCCTTGCTGGCCTTCATCACCATCACGGCGGCGGCGCCGTCGTTGATGCCGGAGGCGTTGCCAGCGGTCACGCTGCCAGCCTTATCAAAGGCGGGCTTGAGGCCAGCCAGGCTGTCGGCGTTGGTCTTCTTGTTGATGAACTCGTCGGCTGCAAACACCACCGGATCGCCCTTGCGCTGCGGGATCACGACCGGCACAATTTCGTCGGCAAACTTGCCCGCGTCCTGTGCGGCAGCGGCCTTTTGCTGGCTGGCCAGCGCCAGCGCGTCCTGTGCCTCGCGGGTGATGCCGAATTCCTTGGCCACGTTCTCGGCGGTGATGCCCATGTGGTACTTGGCGTAGGCGTCGGTCAGGCCGTCGTGGATCATGGTGTCCACCATCTTCCAGTCGCCCATGCGCTGGCCGTCACGGCTACCCGGCACCACATGGCCGCTGGCCGACATGTTTTCCTGGCCACCGGCGATGACGATCTCGCTGTCGCCCCAGGCCACGGCCTGCGCGGCCAGCATCACGGCCTTGAGGCCCGAGCCGCAGACGGCGTTGATGGTCAGGGCCGGGGTTTCCTTGGCAATGCCAGCCTTCATCATGGCCTGGCGGGCCGGGTTTTGGCCTGCGCCAGCGGCCAGCACCTGGCCCATGATGACTTCACCGATCTGGTCGGCGGCCACGCCGGTGCGTTCCAGCAGCGCCTTGATGACGGTGGCGCCCAGTTCGGGCGCCGGCACCTTGGCCAGGCTGCCACCAAACTTGCCCACGGCGGTGCGGGCGGCGGCGACGATGACGATATCTTCCATGAGTGACTCCTCTGTTGTGGATGAAACGAAATTCTTTGCGGAAATGATAACCCAGCGTTACCGCCGGGCGTCAGACTGTTGTCAGTTTTTTTGCGTTTGAGCGACGGCTCAGGCCTTGGCCTTGACGTAGCGGCCCGGTGCGGGCTCGATCACCGCGAACTTGCCGTTGCCGTAGCCCTTGGGCGCGGCCACCTGTTTGCCCGATTGGGCCTTGAGCCAATTGCTCCAGTCGGTCCACCAACTGCCTTTGTGCTCGGTGGCGCTGGCAATCCAGTCGTTCACGTCCACGGGGAAGCTGTTGTCGGGCGCAATCCAATGGCAACGCTTGCCTTTGCTGGCGGGGTTGATCACGCCAGCGATGTGGCCAGAAGCCCCCATCACAAAACGCTTGGGGCCGGGCAGCACTTGCGTGGAGGCGTAGGCGCCGCCGATCGGCACGATGTGATCCTCGCGCGAGCCGTACAGGTACACCGGCAGCTTGACTTGGCTGAAGTCGAGCTTCTCACCGCACACGGTGAGCTTGCCGGGCTTGATGAGGTTGTTCTCGAGGTAGGCGTTGCGCAGATACCAGGCGTAGTACGGGCCGGGCAGGTTGGTGCTGTCGCTGTTCCAGTACAGCAGGTCGAACGGAGGCGGGGTCTCGCCCTTGAGGTAGTTGCCCACCACGTAGTTCCACACCAGGTCGTTGGGGCGCAGGAAGCTGAAGGTGGTGGCCAGGTCGCGGCCCGGCAGCAGGCCGCCGTGGGCAAACTGCATCTCGCGGAACTTGACCGAGGTCTCGTCGATGAAGACGTTGATGACGCCGGAGTCGGTGAAATCGAGCAGCGTGGTCAGGAAAGTGGCGCTGTTGACCGATGTGTCGCCGCGTGCGGCCAGCACCGCCAGCACGGTGCCCAGCATGGTGCCGCCCACGCAGAAGCCCAGCGTGTTGATGGTGTCGGCACCGGTGATCTCGCGCACGGTGTCGATGGCGCGAATCACGCCGTCTTCGATGTAGTTGTCCCACGTTTTGTGCGCACACGACTGGTCGGCATTGCGCCAGCTCACCACAAAAGTGTGCTGACCCTGCTCCACCGCGTAGCGGATGAAGGAGTTCTCGGGCTGCAGGTCCAGGATGTAGAACTTGTTGATGGACGGCGGCACCATCAGGAACGGGCGCTCGTACACCTTGCCGGTCAGGGGCTTGTACTCGATGAGCTGGAACAGGTCGTTCTCATAGACCACCGCGCCTTCGGTGTTGGCGATGTTGTGGCCCACATCAAACGCGCTGTAGTCGGTCATCGAGATAAAGCCTTGCTGCATGTCTTGCAGCAGGTTCTTGATGCCTTGGGCGATGCTCTGGCCTTTGGTGTCGAGGGCTTTCTTTTGCGCGTCGGCGTTCAATGCCAAAAAGTTGCTCGGGGCGCTGGCATCAATCCACTGCTGCACCGCAAAGGCGACGCGGGCCTGGGTCTTGGCATCACCTTCCACCGCCTCGGCCAACGCCATCAGGCTGCGTGCATTGAGCAGGTACAGCGCAGCGGAGTACGCCGACATGGGGTTCTTCTCCCAGGCCTCGCCCGAGAAGCGGCGGTCTTTTTGCGGCGGCTTGACTTGCAGACCCTGGTTCCACAGCGCGGCCAGTTCCTTCAGGTACTCGGCCTGGATTTCGGTCAGCTTGGCCTGCTCGACCTTGACGGTGGTACCCGCCACCTTGCTCAACAGCTCGTTGAGGTTGCCCGCCGCGCCCACCGGCACGCCAAAGTTGCACATCGGCGGTGCCGACAGCGGGGTGCCCTGCAACAGTTGCTGCAACTGCTGCATGGCGTTTTTCTGAAATTCCTGGGCCGATTGCATCCAGGAAGAGGTATCCATGCTCATGTGTTCTCCAATTTGTAGTTAAATGCCACCGCGTCCGGCACCTGCCCAGGGCAGGCCCGCCATGTGCTGCAATGACGACTTGATGACGGTTGTATAAATGTATCTGATTGTGATTGGCTGGTTGTACGTGGCCGTGATGATGGCGGTGGCAGAAGCCCTGCACAGCGGCGGCAGCGTGCTGGGTGCTATTGTGACGCTGTTTCTTTACGGTTTTGTGCCAGTCGGGTTGGTGATTTACCTGATGGGCACACCTTTGCGGCGCAAAGAGCGCCAGCAGCAGGCCACACAAGCACCCGAGCCGGCGGCTGCAACGGCGGACCAGCCCGTGGACTCAGCGGCCCCGGCGGCAGATTCAGGTGCGCCAGATGCAGGCGGCCATGCGCCCGGTGCTGCCCAGGCGGCGGGCGTCGCGCCGGTGCGAAAAGAACCGTGACGCCTGCTGCACGGTACACCAGGGCAGGCTGCCGTCGTTGCCGCTGATGTGCTGCACACCGAGCGCACACAGGCGTTGCTGGGCCAGCGCCCGCAGGTCGGCCCGGTATTTCTGCGTGCCGTCCGGGGCCACGGGCAGCGGCTGAAAGCAGCTGTCGGCCTCGGGCTGGGCGGCCAGGAAGGCGGCGCGCACCTCGGCCCCGACCTCGAACGACTGCGGCCCGATGCACGGCCCCAGCCAAACCTTGAGGCCCGCGCGCTGCACCGGCGTCTGTGCGGCGGGCCACTGTGCGAACAGCGACTCCAGCACACCGTGGCCGTCCTCGCCCACCAACCCGCGCCAGCCCGCGTGCGCAGCGGCGACACTGCTGCCATCGGCGGCGCTGAACAGCAGTGGCAGGCAGTCGGCCACCATGATGGTGCAGGCCACGCCGGGGCTGTCGCTCCAGCAGGCGTCGGCCACCAGGCCAGCGGGGGTGTCGGGGGTCAGGCGCACCACGTCGGTGCCATGCACCTGGCGCAGGAACACCGGCTGCGCCGCCAGACGCTGCGCCAGCAGCTGGCGGTTGGCCTGTACGCAGGCAAAGTCATCGCCCACGTGGTCGCCCAGGTTCCAGCTGTCGAACGGAGCGGGCGAGGCGCCACCGCCGCGCAGGGTAAACAGGGCCTTGACGCCAACGGGCCAGGCGCCGTCGGCCAGCATGGTTTGCACCGCGCCTGCCGTCAGGCGCCGGATGGGAGGAGTCATGGGTGTCGTGAAAAAATGGCCATCATAGCCCCAGCGCACCAGGTGTGTCAGGCGTCTTTTTCAGTGCCGGTGGCGGGCGCGGGGGTGGCTTCGCACAGGCGGGTGGCCAGCACCTTGTCGATGATGCGGCCATCCATGTCCACGATCTCGAGCTGCCAGCCTTCCCAGCTCACGCTGTCGGCCACGCGCGGCAGGCGCCCGGTCAGCAGCATCATCATGCCGCTGAGGGTGTGGTAGCGGCCACGTTCCTCGTCGGGCACGCTGTCCAGGCCCAGGCGGTCCTTGAGCTCGGGCACCGGGATCAGGCCGTCGAGCAGCCAGCTGCCGTCCTCGCGCTGCACCGCCCATGAGGTGTGCGGATCGCGCGGGCGGAATTCGCCGGTGATGGCCTCGATCAGGTCGTGCAGGGTGACGATGCCCTGGATCTCGCCGTACTCGTCGATGACGAAGGCCATGTGCTCGTCGGAGGAGCGGAAGTTGTCCAGCAGCTCCATGCCGGTGATGGTCTCGGGCACGTACAGCGGCTCCTGCAGCGGCTGCTGGGCCAGCTCGCGCAGCTCGCCACGCAGGGCCTGCGACAGCCAGCGCCGCGCGTTGACGATGCCGACCACATTGTTCAGGTCGCCCAGCACCACGGGGTAGCGCGGGTGGTCGGAGGCCTCGACGCGGGCCATGTTCTCCTCGAACGACAGCTCCAGGTCCAGCGTCACCACGTCGCTGCGCGGCACCATCAGCGAACCGATCTGGCGGTCGTCCAGGCGGAACACGTTGCGCACCATGGTGTGCTCGTGCGATTCGATCACGCCGGCGCTGGTGCCCTCCTCCAGCATGGCGTGGATTTCCTCCTCGGTCACGCTGCTGCCGCTGTTTTGCTGCACGCCCAGCAGGCGCAGCAGCCCCTTGGTGGAGGCCGACAGCAGCAACACGAAGGGCTTGGTGGCAATGGCCAGCAGGTCGATCGGACGCGCCACCAGCCGGGCCAGGGTTTCGGGGTTGGACTGGCCAATGCGTTTGGGCACCAGTTCGCCCACCACGATCGAAAAGTAGGTGATGAGCACCACCACCAGGGCGGTGGCCGTGACTTGCGCGGCGGATTCGGGCAAACCCAGGGTCAGCAGCCACACGCTCAGGGGCTGGGCCAGCGCCGCTTCGCCCACAATGCCGTTGAGCACGCCGATGGAGGTGATGCCGATTTGGATGGTGGACAGGAAGCGCGTCGGATCCTCGCCCAGCTTGACAGCGGCGGCGGCCGAGCGGTCGCCCTCGTCAATGAGCTTTTGCAGGCGGGCCTTGCGCGCGGTCACCAGCGCAATCTCCGACATGGCGAACACGCCGTTGAGCACGATCAAGGCCAGCAGTATGGCAATTTCCATTACGTTTCCAAATCTATAAACACCAAAGGGTTATAGCGCACTCAGCGTGCCGGTGCCCAGCAGCACCAGCACCAGCGCCCCCAGCCCGATGCGGTAGTACACAAACGGCATGTAACCGCGCGTGGACACCAGGCGCAAAAACCACACGATCACGCCATAACCCACGCCAAACGCCACCAGCGTGGCCAAGACGGTGGGGCCGGGCGCGACGGCGCTGCCGTGCTGCCAGCTGCGCAACAGCTGGTAGCCGCCCGAGGCCAGCACCGCCGGAATGGCCAGCAGGAAGGAGTAGCGCGCCGCCGCCTCGCGGCTGTAGCCCATGAACAGGCCCGCGCTGATGGTGCCGCCCGAGCGCGACACACCCGGAATCAGCGCCATGGCCTGCGCCAAGCCAAACAGCAGGCCATCGCGCCAGCTCAGCTGTTGCAGCTCCAGCCGCTGGCGCCCGCGTGCGCCCCAGCGTTCGGCCAGCGCCAGCACCAGGCCAAACACGATCAGCATGGTGGCGGTGATGTAGAGGTTGCGCAGCGAGCCCTCGATCGCGTCCTTGAGCAGCAGGCCCAGAATGCCAATGGGCAGCGTGCCGATCAGGATCAGCCAGCCCATGCGCGCGTCGGGGCTGCGGCGCCATTCGGGCTGGGTCAGGGAACGGAACCAGGCCTGCAGGATGCGCCAGATGTCGTGCCGGAAATACAGCAGCACCGCCGCCTCGGTGCCGATCTGGGTGATGGCGGTGAAGGCCGCGCCTGGGTCGCCCCCCGACGGCAGCAGCGGCCCGATGATGCGCAGGTGCGCGCTGGACGACACGGGCAGGAACTCGGTCAGGCCCTGGATCAGGCCGAGGAAGGCGGCCTCGCCCCAGCCAATGCCGGCGCTCATGGGTGAACCCCCGCCTGGCCACGCCAGCCCAGAGGCCACAGGAAACGGCCGCGCGCAACGGCGGCATCAGCGGAAAAAAAGCAGGTGAAATACATCTTGAAGGTGCCGTGTAGCACGATTTTGCCATTTTGCATTATAGAAGTCGGCCCCCGGACAGGGCACGCCAGATGGCCTACACTTTGGTCATGCATCGATCGCTCATCAAACATTGCCGCGCCTGCGGCACCCCGGTGGAGCACCGCGTGCCCGACGACGGTGACACCAAAATCCGCGCCATCTGCCCGCTGTGCGGCACCATCCACTACGAAAACCCGCTCAACGTGGTGGGCACCGTGCCCTACTGGGGCCCGCAGGGCGAGCAGGTGCTGCTGCGCAAGCGCAACATCGAGCCCTGTTTTGGCAAGTGGACGCTGCCGGCCGGCTTCATGGAACTGGGCGAAACCACCGCCGAAGGCGCCGTGCGCGAGACCCAGGAGGAAGCCGGGGCCGAGATTGCGCTCGAAGGGCTGTTCACGGTGCTCAACGTCACGCGCGTGAGCCAGGTGCATTTCTACTACCGCGCGCGGCTGTTGAGCCCGCAGTTTGACCCGGGCTTCGAGACGCAGGAGGCGCGCCTGTTCCACGAACACGAGATTCCGTGGGAGGAGCTGGCGTTTCGCACCGTGCGCGAGACGCTGCAACGCTACTTTGACGACCGGCGCCGGGGCGTGTTCGGCATCCACGCCGGCGACATTGCCTGACGCCACGGCCCAGCCTGGGCGGGCCGTTTGGACTCAGTGCGGGCGGGTGAACGAGCGCGCCAGCTGCTCCAGCTCGTCGGCGGGCATGGGCTTGCCTATCAGGTAGCCCTGCACCTCGGACACGCCCAGCGCCTCCAGAAAGTCGCACTGGCGCTGGGTTTCCACCCCTTCGGCAATCACCTGCAGCCCCAGGGACTGGCCCATGACCGTGACGGCGCGCACGATGGCGCGGTCGGCCTGCGTGGCGGTGATGTCGGTGATGAAGGCGCGGTCGATCTTGATCACATCCAGCGGGAAGCGCAGCAGGTACTCCAGCGACGAGTAGCCGATGCCAAAGTCGTCCACCGCCACCTTGAAGCCCGCGTCGCGGAAACGCCGCAGCAGCTGGATCGAGTGGTCGAGGTCCTGGATCGCCAGGCTTTCGGTGATTTCCAGCTCGATCAGGCCCGGTGCCACCTGGGCTTGCTGCGCCGCGTCCAGCACAATGTCAAACAGGTGAGGGTCCAGGAACTGGCGCGGCGACAGGTTGACGCCCACCCGCAGCGGCAGGCCCTGGGCCACCCAGCGTGCGGCCTGCTGGCAGGCCTCGCGCAGCACCCATTCGCCCACCGGGTTGATGAGGCCCAGGTCCTCCAGCAGCGGGATGAAACGCACCGGCGGCACCACGCCATGCACCGGGTGGCGCCAGCGCAGCAGCGCCTCGACGCCAACGATCTTGCCGTGGGTCAGGTCCATCTGCGGCTGGTAGACCAGGAAGAACTGGTCGTTGTCCAGCGCGCGGCGCAAGGCGCGTTCCAGCTCCAGCGCGGCACGCATGCGCCCGGCGTCTTCGGCGTCCAGGCTGGCGGTCATCCAGCTGCGGCCCTGCGAGCGCGCCAGGCGCTGGGCCTCCTGGGCCTGCTGCAACAGCTGTTCGGCGTTGCTGCCGTGCTGCGGGTGTAGCGCCACCCCGGCGGAACAGGTGATGAACACCTCGTGCGCATCGACCTTGAACGGCAAGGCCAGCGCGTCCACCAGGTGCTGGAAGCGCGCTTCGGCATCGGCCTCGGACGGGGCCAGCAGCAGCACCGCAAATTCGTCGCCGCCAATGCGCGCCACCTCGCTGCCGCCGGTGGCGTACACGCGCAGGCGCTGCGCCAGCAGGGTCAGCAGCTTGTCGGCGTTGCTGTTGCCCATGCTGTCGTTGAAGCGCTTGAAGCGCACCAGGTCAATGCAGCCCACCAGCGCCGTCACGGGGGTGGCGTTGCTGTGGGCCTGCTGCAGCGCGCGGTTGACCTGCTGCAGGAACAGGCGGCGGTTGCCCAATCCGGTCAATTCATCGTGCAGGGCCAGGAAATCGACCAGCGCGGCGGTCTGGCGGCTGGCGGTCACGTCCTGGAACGCGCCGTACACGCGCTCGGCCTCCTGGCCTTGCTGGCCGCGCTCGCCGATCAGGTGCACGATGCGTTCGGCGGGCTGGATGGCGGGGGAGTCGGTCTGCAGACGCAGCTCGAGCTCGATGCGCGCGCCCACCGCCTGCGCCATCTCGAACGCCTGCAGCAGGCGCGGGCGGTCGTCGGGGTGCAGCCGCGCGGTCAGGGACGCCACGCTGGCCACCGCCGCCGGGGCAATGCCGGTCAGCGTGAGCAGCTCCTGGCTCCACTGCAGCTCGCCAGTGGACAGGTCCCAGCCCCAGAAGCCCAGGCCCGCAATGCGGCGCACCGAGGCCTCGCGCATGCGGTTCTCGCGCACCTGGCGGTTGAGCGCGCCGGTGCGCAGGGCGTAGCGCACGCGCTGCGTGAGCAGCGGCCAGTTGATGGGCTTGGTGATGAAGTCGGTGGCGCCGGCGTTGAAGGCCAGGTCGATGGCGGCAATGTCCTCGGCCCCGGTCAGCATGATGATGGGCAGGTTGTCGTCGGCGTCCTGTTCGCGGATGCGCGCGCAGGTGCCGTAGCCGTCGAGCTCGGGCATCATCACGTCGAGCAGCACCAGGTCGGGACGCTGTTCGGCGATGCGCTGCAGCGCCTCCAGCCCGTTGGCCGCCTCGCTGATCTGGTAGCCTTGGCGCCCCAGTACGCCGCGCAGCAGCATGCGAGTGGGGTGGTCGTCGTCAACAATCAGCAGGTGGGCGTTTTTGGAAGGAGCGGCAAGCATAGAAGGAAAAAAAGAGGGGCCCCGATATTATGACGCACCACCCTGGCAGCGGCCATGGGAGAAAAAACGCCATGTCTCCCATGCGGCCGGGC
The DNA here is from genome assembly GCF_002837135.1 of Macromonas bipunctata. Lineage (GTDB taxonomy): Bacteria > Pseudomonadota > Gammaproteobacteria > Burkholderiales > Burkholderiaceae_C > Macromonas_A > Macromonas_A bipunctata. The sequence goes on from NZ_NWBQ01000005.1 coordinate 79,743, forward strand.
CGAATTGTCTTAAGATTTTCGTTTCACCGCATCCACCCGAGGCCCATTCACCATGACGATCCTGCTCGACACCGGCGCCCTGCAGACCTTGCAGGAGCTGCTGGGCGATGATTTGCTGGACATCACCCAGATTTACGCCGACCAGGTGCAGGCCGATGTGCAGGGCATCCTGGCCTGCTGGGCCAGCGCCGACACCGCGCAGCTGGGCAAGCTGGCGCACGCGCTCAAGGGCGGTTCGTCCAACATGGGGGCCACCGAGGTGGCGCGCCTGGCGGCGTTGCTGGAGAAGGCCGCCGTGGGCCAGGACAGCGCCACCATCACCAGCGTGCTCGACGCCCTGCCCGGCGCTGCCACACAAACGGTGCTGGCCTTGCGCGAGGGCGGCTACCTGCGCGCCTGAAGGCAGGCTTTCAGCTGAACAGGCGCCGCGCCAGCGCTGAGCCGGCCTCGAACTGGCGCTGCGCCAGCGCGGCGTAGAGCCGCTCCAGATCGACGCCGATCTGGTCCATCACCTCTTGCGCCAGCGGCTGGCCGTCCACGTCGGTGACGGTGCCGTCCATGTGCTGCGCCAGCGTGACGAGGGTGTCGTACAGGTGCTCGAAGGGGTATTCGCTGCGCGGCACGTGCGGCACATCCAGCAGCAGGGCAAATTCGGTCAGGGCTTCTTGTTCGGGGTCGTCCACCAGCGCGGCCTCGGACGGGAATTCGAGCACCAGCACCGGCGCGCTGCCAAATTCCAGCCCCGGCAACACCAGCTGGCCCGGCACGGGACCGTGCACAAAGCCCAGCTGCGCCGCCTGCTGGGTGAGGTAGGTCACGCTCCAGGCGGCGTGGTTGGCGCGCAGGGCAAACATGAGCTGGGCGCCGTGCTGCAGGGCAAAGTGGTCGAGTTCGCGCGCGCGTTCGACCTCGTGCATCATGTCGGGCCCATCGACTTGGGCGCCCAGCGCGTGCGCCAGTTGCTCGACCTTGAGCTGGAATTCGGAGAATTCGATCTCGTTGAGCGGGCCGCTGTGGTTGGCCAGCTGCACGCCGGCCTGCAGCGCCGCGTAGCGGTGGCCGGCCTGCGGGCGTTCCCAGGCCTGGGTGGTCAGGTTCCAGCCTTCGAGCGCAAAGGGTTTGGAGCCGACGCGGCGCGTGCCCGGCGCCACCGCCAGCACGGCCTCGCCCAGCACGGGCTGGGGCAGCGTCAGGCTGGCCAGGGCGTCGATGAGCGGGTGCAGCAGGTGCAGCTGGTGCGCGCGCGCCAGCGGATCGGGCGGCGGCACGGCGGGCAAGGGCAGCGGCCCGGGCGCCACGCCAGCGGGTGATGCCACCGGCTGGGGTGCGGGGGCCGCAGGCGCAGCGGGTGCGGCCGGGGCCGCAGTGGGCGCCGGGGTTTCGGGC
>NZ_NWBQ01000050.1 GCF_002837135.1 Macromonas bipunctata
CCGTTTTCTGAGACGACCCCTACTTGGCCTCCCCGTTGGCGTTCTCCAGGATCACCAGTTCATACGGACCACGCATCCACCCGGTATTGGGGGAACAGAAAGCCCACAAGGGAACGGATTACGGGGCACCCGCCGGAACTCCGATTCGGACTGTCGCCGACGGTGTGGTGACCTTTTCGGGTTGGCAAGGTGGATATGGCAACTACGTGGTGATTCGACATCCCGATCAGGCAGCCACCGCTTATGCCCATCTCGGACGCATCGCCGTCCGGCGCGGACAGCGCGTGGAGCAAGGCCAGACTATCGGCACGGTTGGTTCGACCGGAACGGCCACGGGGCCAAACCTGCACTTTGAATACCTCGTCAAGGGCGAGCGTACCAACCCGTCGCGGATCGCTAGCAATTCATCGGCATCGACCGTTGTGATCCCGAACCTGCCAGGCTTCAAAAAGGAAGCAAAAGCCATACGGGAACAGCTCATTGTGGCTGCCTCTGTCGCCCAATCCAACGCACAGTGACCCGAAGACGGGTAAACGTGACCTTGCTCCTATTAAAACCCACGGAATATTAAACTTCCATTGCCACTATGAAAACACTGCTGCTTTACATCGCCACTGCCATCACAGAGATGGTTGGTTGCTACTTGCTGCTGCTGTGGCTGCGCGGTCAAGACACAGATTGGCTGCTATTACCAGCAGCGGCCTTTAGCCTTGCCGCGTTTGCCTGGCTGCTCACCTTGCATGCAGCTCCGTCCGGACGGGTCTATGCAGCCTATGGGGGAGTTTACGTGGCGGTGGCGCTGGGCTGGCTGTGGTCGGTGGACGGCATCCGCCCCAGCAGCTGGGATCTGGTGGGTGTGGTCGTAACTCTCGCAGGCATGGCGATCATTGCGTATCAGCCTCGCTTGTGAAACATAGAACCTGCCGTCCCATCGTTTACCCAAGCACGAGGGCTTGTAGCGCGCCGACCATCAGCGTCAATCGACCCCACTAGAGCGTGTTATGAACTTTGACCGGCGCCCAAGAGCATCACGGCCTTGGGCAGCATGAGGATGGCGAACACCACGAAATGCAGCGATGCCAGCACTTCCGGCATGCGCTCGAAGTCGCGTGAGAGACGGCGAAAGCGTGCCAGCCAGGCAAAGCTGCGCTCGACCACCCAGCGTCGCGGCAGCAGCACGAAGCCCTTCTTCGCCTCGGGCAGCTTGACCACGCGCAACTCAATGCCCGTCGCCGCCGCATCCTCCTTGGCCTGCTCGCCCGTGTAGCCTTGGTCGGCCCAAGCGACCTCGACCGTCTCGCCCGTAGCCCGCTGCACGGCTTCGCACAGTTGCTTGACTTGTGAGCGTTCCTGCTCGTTGGCAGGCGTGACCGTCAACTCGATGAGATGGCCCAGCGTGTCCACAGCCATGTGCACCTTGGAGCCCTTGCGGCGCTTGTAGCCGTCGTAGCCCGCGCGCGGGCCGCTCTCGCAAGTGCTTTGCAGCGTGCGTCCATCAAGGACCACGGCGCTGGGCTGCTCCTGGCGCCCCTGGCCCGCACGGATGATGCCGCGCATGTCGCTCACCAGCGCCTCGAAACAGCCCGCATCGCTCCAGCGCCGAAACTGCTGGTACACGGCGGCCCACGGCGGGAAGTCATGGGGCAGCATGCGCCACGGTGCTCCTGCACGAGCCAGCCAGCGCAGCGCATTGAACACCTCGCGCGGGCTGTGCTCGCGCTGCGGCGCGTCCTCCTTCATCAGCGTGAGGTACGGTGCCACGAAGGCCCATTCGTCTTCGGACAAATCACTCGGATACGGCTTCCTGCTCATCCCGCAAGCATAGGACAGCCCCGCACTACGGGTGAAAGTCCATAACACGCTCTAGCTTCATACCCCGTATTTAGTTCAGCGTCGCAGCAACCGCAAACCGTTGAACACGACCAACAGACTGGCGCCCATATCGGCGAACACCGCCATCCACATCGTGGCTTGTCCCGTGAATGTCAGGACCAGGAACACCGCCTTGATGCCCAAGGCCAACGCGATGTTCTGCACCAGTATGGTTCGGGTGGCGCGTGACAAACGCACAAAGCGCGCGATCTTGTTCAAGTCATCGTCCATGAGTGCCACGTCGGCCGTCTCGATTGCCGTGTCGGTACCCGCTGCGCCCATGGCAAAACCGATGTCGGCACGCGCCAGGGCCGGGGCATCATTGATGCCGTCGCCCACCATCCCTACCTTGCCGCTGCGCGCGTAGCCTTCGACGGCACGCAGCTTGTCCTCCGGCAGTTGGTCGCCGAAGGCTTCGTCAATCTGGACCTGGGCCGCGATGGCACGCGCGGTGTGCGCGTTGTCGCCAGTCAGCATGACGGTCTTGATGCCCAACTCGTGCAGCGCCCGGATCGCGTGGCGGCTGCTGTCCTTGACCGTGTCGGCCACGGCGAACAGAACCAGTACGCGCTCGCCATCAGTGAGCAGAATGACCGTCTTGCCTTGCTCCTCTAGTTCGCCAAGCCGCGCTTCCAGGGTAGGTGAACATACCCCCAGCTCATGAATCAGCCGATGGTTGCCGAGCTGGTATGGCACGCCGTCAACCGTTCCACGCACCCCTCGCCCAGGAATGGCGGCGAAGTCGGCTACCTCCAGCAGGGGGGTGCCGTTTTCTCGCCCGGCGACGGCAATGGCATGAGACACGGGGTGATCGGATCGCGCCGCGAGACTGGTGGCGATACGAACTGCATCCAGCCCGGCCGGTGCGTCCAGCAATGCGGTATCGGTCAACGCCGGTTTGCCGTGCGTGATGGTGCCGGTCTTGTCGAAAGCCAGCCATGCGAGCTTGTGGCCTTCTTCGAGATAGACACCGCCCTTGATCAAGATGCCATGGCGGGCGGCCGCCGCCAGGCCGCTGACGATGGTGACGGGCGTCGAAATGACCAGGGCGCACGGGCAGGCAATGACCAGCAGCACCAACGCCCGGTAGATCCAGTCGTGCCAGACACCGTCAAGCAGCAACGGGGGCACCAGCGCCACCGCCAGGGCAAAGACAAACACCGCCGGCGTGTACCACTTGGCAAATTGATCGACGAAGCGTTGTGTGGGTGCGCGTGCGCCTTGCGCTTCCTCGACCGCGTGAATGATGCGCGCCAGCGTCGAATGCGTGGATTCAGTCGTGACCTGGTATTCGAAGGAACCGGACTGGTTAATGGTTCCTGCGAAGACGCTGTCGCCGACCGACTTCTCGACCGGCAGGCTCTCGCCAGTGATGGGTGCCTGGTTGACACTCGACCGTCCGATTGTGAGCACGCCGTCGAGGGCGATGCGTTCTCCCGGCTTGACGCGCACGGTCTGGCCGATGGCCACGGTCTTGACCGGCACATCGGCCCAGCTGCCGTCCGCCTGTTGCACCGTTGCCCGTTCCGGCGTGAGTTGCACCAGGTTGCGGATGGCATTTCGTGCCCTATCCAGCGACTTGGCTTCGATCCACTCGGCGATGGTGAACAACACCATCACCATGGCCGCTTCCGGCCATTGTCGCAGCAGTACTGCGCCGGTGACGGCAATGCTCATCAGGGCGTTGATATTGAGATTGCCGTGACGCAAGGCGATCCAGCCCTTTTGATAGGTGCCGATACCGCTGAGGGTGATCGCGATGAGTGCCAGCAGCGCGACCAGCCATTCCGGCCCGGCGAGCCAGTACGCGATTTCCGCCCCCACGGCGGCCATGCCGGCCAGGGCCATCGGCCACCAGGGCTTGCTGACCGGCGCGCTAGCTACGGCAGCGCCCTCCATCGTTTCGGTCGTCATGCCGAGGTCACGGATGGCGTCATCTATGGCGGACAGGGCATCGTGCCGATGTACCACGGTCAGCACGCGCTGCATCAGATTGAATTCCAGGCCGCGCACAGCGGCCATGCCGCCGAGCTTCTTGCGGATCAGGGCTTCTTCGGTCGGGCAATCCATCTGGGTAATGCGCAGACGGGTCAGCGTGTGGCCGGCTGGAATATGGGTCACGACCTGGCTGTCGGCAGCCGAGATCGGCCTTTGGAGCGGTCGGCCTGTGCAGCATTCCTGGCCATGCGGATCTTGGTGATGATCTTGCGCATGGTCATGCTGATCAGGCGAGTGATCGTGGCTGCAAGCGGGATGAGTAGGCGTCGTCTTGGCGGGGCGGTCGGTCATAGTGCGAAACCATTGTCGGAACATGGCGTATTTCACACCCTGAAGTGACTACAGGGTCAAGTGACTTAAAGTAGGCCCATGAAAATCGGTGAACTTGCGCAGATCGCACAGTGCACGGTGGAGACCGTGCGCTACTACGAAAAGGAAGGACTGTTGCCCGCCCCGGCGCGCACGGTCGCCAACTACCGCAGCTACAGCAATGCTCAGGTTGACCGGCTGCGCTTCATCCGCAACTGCCGCGCGCTGGACATGACGCACGAGGAAATCCGCACGCTGCTGGGCTTTATCGACCAGTCAACAGGCGATTGTGGTGTCGTCAACCAGCTACTCGACGAGCACATCGCCCACGTCGATGTGCGGATAAATGAGCTGTCCCAGCTCAAGCAGCAACTCAGCGAGCTACGTCAGCGTTGTCAAAGCGAGCAGGCCATGGACGCCTGCGGCATTTTGCAGGGACTGGCGGCGATGGAAGCAGAGCCAAGGCATGAACGACATACCCACCTCGGGTGATCTAGACAGTGCAAACGACTCCTGACATTCCGTGCAGTCGTCTTCTGAAAACGACACGCCCGGCCCGGTGAAGATGCCAAAGAAGGTTCTCGGAACCCGTTCTCACCTCGACCGAGGTCGAACGACGAGTTTCGAGAACCAGGGCCTGTGTTGGCCGCTCGGCGCGGCTCCAGGGCATCACCAGTCCCACAGCAGGCACGCGCCGTCCGCTAGAGTGCTTTAAATTCCGTTTTCTGAGACGACCCCGACGATGGCCAGTGTAGCGCACCGCGCCGCCGTCATCAACCTGGCCATCCTGCAGATGCTCAAGTCCGGCGTGCGCATCGACAGCCCGGCGCAAGGCTGACGCGCTTGAATCTCCGGTACGATACCGAAATCACAAAAAGCAAAGCCCCGCTCGACGGCGGGGCTTGGCAGAAAACCAGGGCGAAGGTAGGTGGTACTACCCCAACCCAAAGTGCTAAACCCAAGAGGCCCAACACCAGAAATTGGCCTCGATTTTAGCGCCCGGTTTCCTGTCTTACAACCGGAACACCCAAAATGGCGCAAGCCCAACTCAAGTTCAGCCCCTTCGACGAGGCAAATTGTTACCACGACACCAGCCGGCACGGGTTCTTCTCGCTGCTGCTGTCGAGTAACGCACGCTCCGACAAGCATCAGCAGAGCTACCGGCTGTCGGACATGCCGGTGGTGCTCTCCAACCTCGACCACACCCGGGACACGTGGCTGTCGCAGGCCGAGTTCATTGCCCCCAACCGCCGCGTCGTCAATCTGGCCCGCATCGGGCTGCTGTTTGCCGACCTCGACACCTACCGCCAAGACTGGGCCGTGGGACGCAGCCCTGAGCGGCTGGCCCAGACGGTGCTGTACTTCTGCGCCGAGGAAGGCATCCCGGCCCCGTCGCTGCTGGTGTTCTCGGGGCGAGGCATACAGGCCAAGTGGTTGCTGGATGGCACCCTGCCACGCAAGGCCTTGCCACGCTGGAACGCCTGCCAACGCTACTTGGTGGAGCGGCTGGCGTTTCTGGGGGCCGACCCGGCCGCCAAGGACGCCTCGCGCGTGCTGCGGCTGGTCGATACTGTCAACACCAAGAGCGGCGAGGTGTGCCGCGTGGTACACGTCGAACCCGGCCCGGATGGCCAGCCGATCCGCTACAAGTTCGATTATCTGGCCGAATTCCTTCTCCCCGTGGCACGATGGGACCTAGAAACGGCCCAGAAGGCCCGTAAAGCCCGTCAAAACCTGAAGTTGGTGCAGGGGTACCAGCAAGGCAACTTGAAGGCTTTAAACGGCCGCCAACTGGCCTGGGACCGTTTGGAGGACTTGCGCCAGCTGGCCCAATTGCGCGGTGGCGTGGGCGAAGGCGAACGCATGCTGCACCTGTTCTGGCGCCTGAACTTCCTGCTGCTCTCGGGTGCGACCCATTCCTCGCTGATGTACCAAGAGGCTGCGGTGCTGGCGCGTGAGCTGGATCCGAACTGGAACTGCCGCAGCCGCGAGCTGATGACCCTGTACGCCAAGGCCAAGGCGCACGAGGCGGGCGAGAAGATCGAGTTCAACGGCAAGCGGTTTGCGCCGCTCTACACCCCGCGCAACGCGACGCTGATATCGCTGTTTGGCATCACCGATGAGGAGCAGCGCCGCATGGGCACGCTTATTTCGAAGGACATGGCCTTGGAACGCCGCCACGACCGCGACAAAAAGCGAGATGAAGCGCGCAGACGTGCCGCTGGCGAAGTGGATCGTCAGACCTACCTTTTCGCAGCCGAAACCAAGAAAGCGCAGGCGTTGGCGCTCAAGGCTCAAGGGCTAAGTGTCCGCGATATTGCGGCCCAGTTGGGCATCAGTAAGAGCGCAGTAGGCCGCTACGTGGCGGACTTGTTTTCGGGGGATTGAGCCTTCGTTTTACAAAGTGTCCCAAGTCCCTGCGTATTACTAATGGCGTAGCCTACGCTCCGGCGAAGCCGGTCTTCTGCTGGCTTTGTGTTGCTGCTGTTTCGCGATAGCACGGTGTGGGTCGAGTGCTTGTTTTGCAAAAAGTGTCCCAAGTCCCTCCCCTATTACTAATGGCGTAGCCCGTGCTCCCCCCCGTGTTTCTCCTTGGCTTTGTGTTGCTGCTGTTCCGCGATAGCACGGTGTGGGTCGACTGCTTGTTTTGCAAGTGTCCCAAGTCCCTCCCCTATTACTAATGGCGTAGCCCGTGCTCCGGCGAAGCCGGTCTTCTGCTGGCTTTGTGTTGCTGCTGTTTCGCGATAGCACGGTGCAGGTGCCGTGTCTCGAACTTGCGTTCCGTGACTGAAAACAAGATCAAACTCAATCGGAAAACCCATGTTCACCCTCCTTCGATTTGCGAAGCAAATTGCAAGGAGGCACCGTAGCGCAGCGAAGGTCAGAGCGAGGTGCGTCCGGAGCGTGTTGATGGCGTTGTCCTTGGTTGCGCGTGGTGCTGTTTTTTTCAGCAGTATGGGTGGCGCGAAATTTTTGCCGGCATCGTTTTTTTTAAGCAGGTTGGTCTGGTTGTTCCTTAAAGTACAATTTACAGAAAAACACAAAAGGCAAAAACATGATCTTTGGCATCCTGAACCAGAAGGGTGGCGTGGGGAAAACCACCCTCAGCGTCAACTTGGCCGCTTGTTTGGCACGCACTGGCGCGCGCGTGCTGCTGATCGATGCAGACCCCCAAGGCAGCGCATTGGATTGGGCCGCTGCACGCCAGGCCGCGCCGCTGTTTTCCGTGGTGGGCTTTCCGCGTCCGACCATCCACAAGGAAATTGCACAGATCGGTCAGGGCTACGACCACATCATCATTGACGGCCCACCGCGCGTGACCGACTTGGCGCGGTCGGCCATCATGGCCAGCGACATCGTGGTGATCCCCGTCCAGCCGTCGCCCTACGACATCTGGGCCGCCGAGGAGGTTGTGAAGCTGATCGAGGAAGCCCGTGTCTACAAGGACAGCATCAAATCTGTGTTTGTGGTGAACCGTAAAATTACAAACACGGCCATCGGGCGCGATGTGCGCGACGCCTTGGCCGCTTACCCGGTGCATGTGCTGCAAGCCAGCGTGGCGCAGCGGGTGGTTTTTGCCGAGGCCGCCGCCCAAGGGCAGGCCATTTTTGAAGTTCCCGCTGCAGGGCCAGCCGTTGCCGAGATGGAGGCCGTTGCAGCCGAATTGATGGAGTATGCGAAGTGAGCACCAAGAAAGTAGCGTTCGGCACCAAGCCGACCAACCGCCCTGCACCCGAAATGGTCGATCTGTGGGTGGACAACCGCACCGAAGACCAGCCGGTGCCCGAGCCGATGAAGCGCCTGACCATCGACATCCCCGAGAGCCTGCACCGTTCCATCAAGGCGCAGTGCGCCATGCGGGGCAGTAAGATCGTCGATGAAGTGCGTGAGTTGCTTTTGCAGAAATACGCAAACCAGTAAAAAAGTAAACACGCAAAAACGACCGGATCCCCCTCCATGCCCCTGACCCTGCCCCAGCTGGAACGCCACCTTTTCAAAGCCGCCGACATTTTGCGCGGCAAGATGGATGCCTCCGAATTCAAGGAATACATCTTCGGGATGCTGTTTCTCAAACGCTGCTCCGATGTTTTCGAGCAGCGCCAAGAGGAGGTCATACGTCTTGAACGTGCAGCAGGCAAGACCGAGCTTGAAGCCATTATCTCGGCGGAGAATCCGCGTTGGTACAAGAAGGACGGCTCGTTCTGGGTGCCGCCGCAATCACGCTATGACACCCTGCTCAACGAGGCGCACAAGAACGTGGGCGACTGGCTAAACAAGGCCATCAGCGGGCTGGAAGAGAGCAACGTTGCCCTCGAGGGCGTGGTGGCACACATCAACTTTACGAAGACGGTGGGCCAGAGCAAGATCCCCGACATCAAGCTGCGCCAGCTCATCACCCACTTTGGCACCTGCCGCTTGCGCAATGACGACTTTGAATTCCCCGACCTGCTGGGCGCGGCCTACGAGTACCTGATTGGCGAGTTTGCCGATTCAGCGGGCAAGAAGGGCGGCGAGTTCTACACCCCGCGTTCGGTGGTGCGGATGATGGTGCGGCTTCTCAAGCCTGAGCTCAAGCACGACATTTACGACCCCTGCTGTGGCTCTGGTGGCATGCTGATCGCGGCCAAGGAGTACATCGACGAGCACGGCGAAGATGGCCGCAAGGCCAACCTGTTCGGGCAAGAATTCAATGGCACGGTCTGGTCCATTGCCAAAATGAACATGCTGCTGCACGGCATCAGCAGCGCCAACCTGCAAAACGAGGACACTTTGGCCGAGCCGCAGCACGTCGAAGGCGGCGAGCTGATGCACTTCGACCGCATCTTGGCAAACCCACCGTTTTCCATCAGCTGGGGCAATACCGAGCAGGACACCGACGGCAGCCCCGCCTGGAAGCCCAAGTTCGAGGCCGAACGCTTCCGCTATGGCCAGGTGCCGCTGGGGGCCAAAAAAGCCGACCTGATGTTTTTGCAGCACATGCTGGCTGTCACCCGCGACGGTGGCATGGTGGCTACGGTATTGCCGCACGGCGTGCTTTTCCGGGGCGGCGAGGAAAAAACCATCCGCGCTGGCATCATTGAGGACGATCTGCTCGAAGCGGTGATTGGCATCGCGCCTAACCTGTTTTATGGTGCCGCCATACCGGCCTGCATTCTGGTGCTGCGCCAGCGGGTGCAAAACGGTGCCCAGCGCGTCAGCGGCAAGCCTGCCGAGCGCCAGGGCAAAGTGCTGTTCATCAACGCCGACCGGGAGTTTTTTGAAGGCCGCGCCCAGAACTACCTGCTGCCCGAGCACATCGAGAAAATCGTCACCACTTTTGACGAATTCCGCGCCATCGACGGCTTCTCGGCCATCGTGGACAACGCCACGCTGCAGGCCAACGGCTACAACCTCAACATCCGCCGCTACGCCGACAACGCGCCGCCGCCCGAACCGCACGACGTGCGCGCCCATCTGGTGGGCGGCATCCCCAAGGCCGAAGTAGCCGCCAAGGTCAGCCTGTTCAGCGCCCACGGCCTGAACCCGCTGGACTTGCTGGTGGACAGGGACGCGAAGTACTTCGACTTTGCGCCCGTCCTCGACAGCCGGCAAGCCATCAAGCCGGCCATCGAACACAACGCTGGTCTGGTGGCCAAGGAAGCAGCCATCCGCGCTGCCTTTGCGCAATGGTGGCAAGCGCACAGCGCCCGCATCACGGCCCTGTCCGGGCAAATGCAAAACAGCGGCAACGACGGTGCTACCAGCCTGGTGGCCCTGCGTTCCGACTTGCTGACCAGCTTTAGCCAGAGCCTGGAGGCCATTGGCCTGCTCGACCCCTTCCAGGTGCGCGGCATTGTGGCCGGGTTCTGGTACCAGACCAAATACGACTTTTTGACCCTGCAAGCGCGCGGAGCCAAGGGCGTGGCCGACGCCTGGCGCACCAGTATCGTGACCGCGCTGGAGGACAAGGCCAGCAAAGAAAGCCCGCTGGAGCACAAGCTGGTCAAGTTACTGATGAGCGACTTTGTGGAGGCCATTACCACGCTGGAAGCCAAAAAAGCCGAACTGGACAGTCAGATCAAGGCCGCAGAGCCAAAATCGGCCAAGGATGCTGAGGGTGAGGATGGCGAAACCGCCGAAGCGGCAGAAGACGACACCGACCTCGACAACGCCGTGAGCGAAGACCAGCTTAAGGACTGGAAAAAGGAGCGCACCGCCGTCAAGAAGCAACTCAAGGCCAAGTACGACAGCTTCAACCAGCACATTACCACTGCGGTGGAGGGGCTGACAACCGAGGCCGCCGCCGATTTGCTGCTGACCATCCTGCACAACGACATGCAGGCGATTGTGGAGCGTTACATGAGCGCGCAGCGCAAGCAAATTGTGGCCGCGTTCGAGAACTGGTGGGACAAGTACCGCGTGACGCTGACCGACATCGAGGCCAAGCGGGATGCAGCGGCCAAGGCCTTGCAGCGGTTTTTGAAGGGGCTGGCGTATGTCTGATGCAGCAACGAGTTACTACGCGCTTGGCGACGTTGCTGACACTAACGTAGAGACGCTGTCAGCAAATACACCTTCGAGCACTCGATTTCGATACATCGATCTCAGTGCAGTTGAAGCAGGGTTCATCAACTGGGGATCAGTAACAGAAACAACATTTGGCGATGCACCAAGCCGCGCCCGCCGCGTTGTGAGAGGCCTTGACATCTTATTTGGTACGGTACGGCCTAACTTACAGACCCACGGCCTTATTGATCCAAACGAACAGGGGCCATTGATCGCTTCCACAGGATTTTCTGTAGTGTGCGGTCGCGAGGGTATCAGCCATCCCGGTTACTTGTTTCATTCGCTGATGAGCCGCCACGTTACGGCGCAAGCGGTGCGTGATGCCATTGGTTCCAGTTACCCGGCGCTCAATGATTCCGACGTAAAGCGTCTTCAAATTTTTCTGCCCTCTTACGGGGAGCAACAGAAAATTTCCCAGATTCTCGACACCCTCGACACCGCCATCCACGAAACCGAGGCCATCATCGCCAAGCTCAAGGCCGTCAAGCAAGGCCTGCTGCACGACCTGCTGACGCGCGGCATAGCTGCCAACGGCGAACTGCGCCCGCCCCAAACCGAAGCGCCACACCTTTACAAGCTATCGCCGCTGGGGTGGATTCCAAAGGAGTGGGAGGTCGTCACGCTGGAGTCGGTGTCCAAGACTGTCACCAGCGGTTCGCGCGATTGGGCGCGCTTCTATGCTGACAGCGGTGCGCTATTCGTTCGGATTGGTAACTTAACGCGCGAGCACATTAACTTTCGCTACGAATCGACGATCTACGTGCGCCCACCTAGGAATGCAGACGGACAGCGGACAAGGCTAGAGTTTGGCGACATCCTGATTTCCATCACGGCTGATTTGGGTATCGTCGGTGTCGTTCCAGATGGTTTGGGCGAGGCGTACATTAACCAGCACATTGCACTGGTACGCCCAGACTTTGATACTGTTAATCCGCGATTCGTTGGCCATTACCTAGCCGGACCAATTGCACAAAATTACATCAGCAAGCTGAATGATGCGGGTGCAAAAGCGGGACTGAATCTACCAACGATCCGGGGTTTGATGACTGTAAAGCCGCTTCCTATCGAACAGGATCTGATTACCACGCGCTTGGATGAAATCGATAACCGCATACAGAATGCGACAGCAGAGTCCGCCAAGCTGGGAGAGCTTAAATCCGCCCTCATGGACGATCTCCTCACAGGCCGTGTCCGCGTCACGCCCCTGCTGGAAGCCGCCGCCCCATGACCCCCGCCTTGCCCAGTGCCGAATCGCTCACCGTCGAGTTCAAAAGCGACCGCAAGCGCCTGCCCGACAGCGATCTGGTCGAGGCCATCGTCTGCCTGGCCAATGCCGAGGGCGGTGCGCTGTGGCTGGGTGTGGAGGATGACGGCACCCCCACCGGCCTGCATGTGGACCACCGCAATCTGGCAGGGCTGGCCGGGCTGGTGGCGGCGCGCACCTCGCCCTCGCTGCGGGTGCAGGTGGAGCCGGTGCAGGCTGCTGGCCTGCCCGTGGCGTGCATCACCGTGCCCAAGGCGCAAACGGTGGTGGCCACGGTGGGCGGCGTGTACCTGCGCCGGCGGCTCAAGCACGACGGCACGCCCGAGTGTGCCCCCATGCTGCCGCACGAGCGCGAGAGCCGGGCGGCCAGTTTAGGCTTGGTCGATGTGTCGGCGCAGCCGGTGGCCGGTGCCACGCTGGCCGACTTGGATCCGCTGGAGCGTGAGCGCCTGCGCCAAGCGGTGCAGCACTACGGCGGCGACCGGGTGCTGCTGGAACTGGACGACGAGGCGCTGGACGGTGCGCTGGGCCTGACCGCACGCCAGCCGGACGGCTCCCGTGTGCCCACGCTGACCGGCCTGCTGCTGGTAGGCCGCGAGACCTCGCTGCGCCAGTGGGTGCCTACGCACGAGTTTGCTTTTCAGGTGCTGGCCCAGCAGGCGGTGCGCTTCAATGAGTTCCGCCGTTTTCCGCTGCTCAAGGCGCTGGACTGGCTGGAAACCAACTTCCGCCCCTACAACCCGGAAGACGAGATTCAGGTAGGCCTGTTCCGCGTGCCGGTGCCGCTGGTGGACATGGCCGCCTTCCGTGAGGCGGTGGCCAATGCCCTGATTCACCGCGATTACCACCGCCTCAACGCCGTGCATGTGCGCCTGGAGGATGATGCGCTGGTGGTGAGCAACCCCGGCGGTCTGGTGGACGGCGTGACGCTGGCCAACCTGCTGGTTACCGAGCCACGTCCGCGCAACCGTGCCCTGGCCGATGCCATGAAGCGCGTGGGCGTGGTGGAGCGTTCAGGGCGCGGGGTGGACACGATCTTTCGGGGCATGCTCAAGTTTGGCCGCCCCAGCCCCGACTATTCGCGCACCGATGTGCACAGCGTGGTGGTATGCCTGCCCACTACCCCGGCGGATATGGAGTTTCGGCGCCTGGTGGTGCAAGAGGAGCGCCGCCGGGGGGGCGAGTTGCCAATCGACAGCCTGATCGCCCTGGCGGCTCTTAGGGAGCTCAAACGGGTGACGGCTGAGGAGCTGGCCGAGCGTATCCAGCGCGACGCGGCCAGCGCCAAGCGCACGCTGGAGGCGCTGACCGAGGCCGGTCTGGTGGAAGCCCACGGCACAACGCGGGGGCGCAGCTACACGCTATCCTTGACCGTTTACCGTGCGGCTGGCGACAAGGCAGGCTATACGCGGCAGGCGGGCTTTACGGCACTTCAGCACGAGCAAATGGTGCTCAGCTATGTGCGCCAGCACGGGCAAATCAAGCGCGCCGAGGTGATGGAGTTGTGCCGTTTGAGCGATGGGCAGGCCAAAAAATTGTTGGTGCGGCTGCGCGATGAGGGGCAAATCATCCAGCACGGTGAGCGGCGAGGTACGTACTACACCAGCGGCTCTAAGGGGTGACTGGGGCCAACTTATGGGCTGTTATGGGCTGGTTATGGGCCGTTATGGTTCTTCAGGGAGATAAAAAATGGGCTGGGAACTGGAAGACGTCGAGAAACCCTTTGTCGCCCAACTGCAAGGGCTGGGCTGGACGCATATCGAGGGCAGTCTCGACGACCCGGCGGTGACCGGGCGCGGCAGCTTTACCGAGGTGATTCAGGAGGGTGTGCTGCGCGAACAGCTGCGCGCCCTCAACCCCGGCCCGGACGGTGCCCCCTGGCTGGACGATGCGCGGCTGCTGGAGGCCGTCTCTGCCCTCACCCGCTTAGGCACGCACAAGCTGGTGGAGGCCAACGAGAAAGCGACATCGCTGTTGATCCGTGGCCTGACCGTGGACGGACTGCCCGGTTGGAACGGTGGGCGCGGCCAGACCATCCACTACATCGACTGGGATACCCCGGCCAACAACCGCTTCACGGTCATCAACCAGTACCGCGTCGATTGCCCGCCCGGCTTCAACACCGGCAAGGCCTTCATCGTTCCCGATCTGGTGCTGCTGGTGAACGGCATCCCGCTGGTGGTAGTCGAGTGCAAAAGCCCGTCCGTCTCGGAGCCGCTGGCCGAGGCCGTGGACCAATTGCGCCGTTACAGCAACCAGCGCAAAGCCGCGTTCGAGGTGGACGACAACGAGGGCAACGAGGCCCTGTTTACCACCAATCAGCTGTTGGTGGCCACCAGCTTTGACGAGGCCCGCGTGGGCTGTGTCGGCGCAGCCTTTGAGCATTACGCCCAGTGGAAAACGGTGGTCGGCCCCGACAGCACCGGCAGCGAGATAGAGGCAGCGCAGGCGCTGGGCAAGTCTGTGCTGTCGGAACAAGAACGCTTGATTGTGGGGCTGCTGACGCCCGCGCATTTGCTCGATGTGGTGCAGAACTTCATGCTGTTCATGCAGGCGGGTGGGCAAACCATCAAAACGGTGTGCCGCTACCAGCAGTACCGGGCTGTCAACCGGGCGATTGCCCGGCTCAAGTCTGGCAAAACCCGCCGCCAGCACGGCGAACACGACCAGCGTGGCGGCCTGATTTGGCACACCCAGGGCTCGGGCAAGAGCCTGACCATGGTGTTCTTGGTGCGCAAGATACGCGCAGACGCGCAACTGCGGCGCTTCAAGGTCATCGTCGTCACCGACCGCAAGGACTTGCAAGGCCAGCTCTCCGCCACCGCCACCCTGACCGGGGAGGTGGTGGAAGTGGCCAAAAGCATCGCGGGCGTGAAGGCGCTGGTGCAGCGCAAAGGCCCCGGCCTGGTGTTTGCGACGATCCAAAAGTACCGCGACCCGGACAGTGTGGATGATGCCCCCCTGCACGCGGCCGATTTGCCTAAGGTGGCAGAGCCACAGGCCACCTATGGCAAAAGCGATATGGCCAACCAGAAGTTCGAGGTACTCAACGAGGACGACAGCATCCTAGTGCTGGTGGACGAAGCGCACCGCAGCCACACCAAGGACTCGCACGCCTACCTGATGGCGGGCATACCCAATGCCGCCAAAATTGGTTTTACCGGCACGCCCATCATCATGGGCGAGAAGAAGCGCACCCACGACATCTTTGGCGCGTTCATTGACAAATACACTCTCAAAGAGTCCGAGGCAGACGGCGCCACGGTGCCGGTACTCTACGAGGGCCGCACCGCCAACGGTGCCATCAAGGACGGGGCCAGCCTGGATGAGCTGTTCGAAGACCTGTTCCGCCAGCATTCGCCAGAGGAGCTGGAGGCCATCAAGAAAAAATACGCCACCAAAGGCCACATCTTTGATGCCCCGGAGCTGATTGCCGACAAGGCGGCCGACATCCTGCGCCACTACGTGACCAACATCCTGCCCAACGGCTACAAGGCGCAGGTGGTGGCGTACAGCCGGTTGGCGGCGATCCGTTACTTTGAGGCGCTGCGCGCGGCCCGCGATGCGTTGCTGGCCCAGGCCGACGCGCTCTCGCCCGAAGAAAAGGCGTTGGATGACGAGGCGCTGTGCCAGCGCCCGGCCAAGGTGCAGGCGGTGGTGCAGGCTTGGCGCTACCGCGACACCTTGGCGCGCATCGAATTCGCCCCCATCATTTCGGGCAGCAACAACGACGACCCAGGGTGGAAGCCGTGGACCGACGGCGCGGCGCACGAGCAGCTGGTCAAGCGCTTCAAGAAGCCGCTGTTCCACGCCAAGCCCGAGAAAACCGACCCGTTGGCCTTTCTGGTCGTCAAGTCGATGCTGCTCACTGGCTTTGATGCCCCCATTGAGGGAGTGATGTACCTCGACCGCCCGATTCGTGAGGCGGAACTGCTGCAGGCCATTGCCCGCGTCAACCGCACCGGCTTTGGCAAGCGTTGCGGCATTGTGGTGGATTACTACGGTGTGGCGCAGCACTTGAAGGAAGCCCTGGCTGCCTATGCCGACGAGGATGTGGAAGGCGCACTGGCCAG
The DNA here is from genome assembly GCF_002837135.1 of Macromonas bipunctata. Taxonomy (GTDB): domain Bacteria; phylum Pseudomonadota; class Gammaproteobacteria; order Burkholderiales; family Burkholderiaceae_C; genus Macromonas_A; species Macromonas_A bipunctata. The sequence goes on from NZ_NWBQ01000050.1 coordinate 16,063, forward strand.
CTTGAAGGACGAGGTGCCGGTGCTGCGCGAGCGACATCTGCGCGTGGTGGATGTGCTGCGCCGCCAGGGCATCGAGTCGCTGGACGACACCGAGGCCTGCCTTACCGCACTGGGCGACGAGCGTCTGCGCGCCGATTTCAACGTCAAGCTCAAGGCTTTTCTGGGTTCTCTGGACACGGTGTTGCCGCGACCGGAGGGCTTGCCCTATTGCGGCGATGCCAAGCGCCTGGCCTACCTCTATGCCCGCGCCCGCAACCGCTACAAAGACACGCCAGTGCTGGGCAAGGATGTCGGTGCCAAGGTGCGAAAGCTGATTGACGACCATGTCATCTCTCTGGGGATTGACCCCAAAATCCCACCGATTCAGCTGACCGATACCCAGTTCGAGACGCACGTGTCCCGGGCCGCGAACGACCGGGCCAAGGCCTCCGAAATGGAGCATGCCATCCGTTCGCACATCCGCAAGCACACCGACGAAGACCCGGTGCTGTACCGCAAGTTGTCGGAGCACTTGAACGACATCCTCAAAACGCTGGGCCAAAGGTGGGACGAGGTCATCGCCAGACTACAGGCGCTCATCGACGAGCTGCGCTCAGGCAAAGCCGGCAGTGGCGATACCCCCAGCGATTTGCCCGAGCATTGTGCGCCCTTCCTGCGCACGGTGCTGGACGTGGTGTGTGCCGGCCAGGCGCCCACAGCCGCCGAGTTGCTGCGGCTCAACGAGGTGACCGTGGAACTGGTGGATCTGCTGGTGCAGGAGCTGCAAGGCAGTCGTGGCATTTGGAGTAAACCGGCCGCGCAGGAAGACCTGAACACGCAACTGTTTGAGCACTTGATGCGCCTGCGCCCGCCCATGGTGAATGCCGATAAGGCCGGTGTGCTGGCGGACAAGTTGATGGAACAGGCGCGGGCCAACCACGACAAGCTGATGCAGGCCTAAACCCATGCTGGCCCTTTTGCAACCTGCCGACCATCCAACGGATAGCCCCTCTGTGGAGGCGGGAACCTGCATCCAGGTGGACGACTTGCAATTCACGCTACGGCGCAGCGCCCGGCGCCGGACGATGCAAATCACGGTGGAACGAACGGGTGAGCTGGTTCTGAGTGCACCACCCGAGGTGGACATTGACCGGTTGCGTGCATTTGTCAACGAGAAGCGGTTCTGGATTTATACCAAGTTGGCCGAGAAAGACCGGTTGCAACGCCAGGCCCCATCCAAGGCGTTCGTCGGCGGCGAGGGCTTCCTGTACCTGGGGCGCAGCTATCGGCTGCAATGGGTCGATGACCAAGACTTGCCCTTGAAGCTGGTGAATGGTCGCTTTGTACTGCGCCATGATGCGCAGGCCGACGCTAGGGGTCATTTCATCCGCTGGTACAGCGAGAAGGCGCGTATCTGGCTGTCGGGTCGGGTGGCCGACTACCAGTCACGCATGGAAGTGGTACCGGCTGGGGTAAAGGTGCAGGACTTGGGCTACCGCTGGGGTTCTTGCGGCAAAGGCGACTGGCTGTACTTCCACTGGAAGACGATTTTGCTGCCCGCCCGCATCGCGGAGTATGTGGTGGTGCATGAGCTGGCGCACCTGCACGAGCCACACCACACCCCGGCCTTCTGGCTGCGCGTGGAGCGCGCAATGCCCGACTACGCTCAGCGCAGGACGTGGTTGGCCGAACACGGGATGGATGTTGAGGGAATGTAGGGGCACATCCAAAGTCAGGATTGCATTGAAATCATGAATTCTGTATTTGTGGTTTTATGTTTTTGTGTGGGTTAATTGGGGTAGAGCAAGCTACAGAGATTCTTCCTGGTCGAGGAAGCACATAGTCAACAATGCCTTGGCCAGCGCGTAAATGCCGGGCCGTTTTTCCTCACGGGGGCCGGCCACATTGAGCGCGCCGAATCTGCCAGACAGCAGCCATGCCCGCACGTGTTGTTCGGCCTGTGGTGCGGTCAACTCGTCAAGCTGCAGCACCAAGTGCGGTTTTTTCAAGGTCTGGGCAAACCGTACGGTTTGCAGCGTACCGCCATCAAGTGTGCCCGTGTTGAGCACCAGCGTGGCGTCGCTGTCCCTGACGTTGAGCTTGGTGCGTTGCCGGTAGCCGGCGGAATCGGTCTCGCACAACTGGTAGTGTGGTGCCAGCGGGCCATCGGCGGCCATACGGCCTTTGGGGCACCAGCCACCATGAGGTACCTCGTTTTCGCAGGCCCAGTCCAGCGCGGCGCGATCCGCACCGGTCTGACCACCAGAAATTACCTTGGCAATCAGCCAGTTTTCGGTATTCATCAAGCGTACCCCAGATAGACATACCACAGCGGCCACCCTGCTCCTGGGTTTTCTCAGGCGGGTTGCAGCGGCACCAGCAGGGGCCTGCCACACCTTGAACCGACTTCAGGCACCGACCATGCCGCGCTTGACCGCATCGCGCAGCAGCGCATTGATACGGGTCTGCCAGCCGGGGCCGGTGGCCTTGAAGGCATCCAGCACATCCGCGTCCACTCTCATGTTCAGCGTGGGGCGCTTGACGGCTACGGCAGGGCGGCCACGGCCCCGCTTGATGGTGGCGGCGTTCCAGTAGGCGGTGACGGCTTGCTCGTCGTTGGGATCGTAGGGTTCGCTGTCGGCATCAAAGCGGACGGGCGCATCCTGGACGGCCTCGCGCTTGACCCGCTCCCAGTCGGTGCCAATGGCTACCGGGCGGTCAGTGTGTTTCTTGCCAGCCTGCATACAACTTCCTTTCCTGCTTGGATGCGCGGCGGCTTGTCGGGCGCATTGAACACCAGCGGCGCATCGGCCAGTGAGATGCCGTGCTTGAGGATGTTGGCGGCATCTTTGGCCGGGTCAAAGGTGAATTTCATGGCTGATTTATTGTAGGGGCATCAAATCAGCATGACAAGCGTCCAGCACCAGGTGCGGCAGCCCGATAGCGGATTTCGATAATTTTGAGATTGATTCTTAGGTGTCCGTCAAACACTCGTTGGTTAGAATCGTCGGACACCTGTCCGACAACTACGAAATTGACCGCAGTTCGGACAATAAGATAACCGGACAGGAAAACGGACACAAGGATAGGGACAGGCATGGCGCTCATAGGCTACGCGCGGGTATCGACGGCAGACCAAGACACCGCCCTGCAAACCGACGCACTGCACCGTGCGGGTTGCGAGAAGATTTTCGAGGACACGGCGTCCGGCACCAAGGCTGAGCGCCCCGGACTGGCCGCTGCACTGGCCTATTTGCGCGATGGCGATGTCTTGGTGGTCTGGCGACTGGATCGGCTAGGCCGCTCCTTGCCGCACTTGATTGAGGTGGTCGATGGATTGCAGGCGCGCGGCGTGGGCTTTCGCTCGCTGACCGAAGACATGGACACCACCACGCCAGGCGGTCGGCTGGTGTTCCACGTGTTCGGCGCGCTGGGCCAGTTCGAGCGTGACCTGATTCGGGAACGCACCCGGGCCGGGCTGGCCGCTGCTGCGGCCCGTGGACGCAAGGGTGGCCGCAAGCCCGTGGTCACCGCCGACAAGTTGCAGCGTGCCAAGGCGCACATGGCCCAAGGACTGACGGTGCGCGAGGCCGCCGCACGGGTCAAGGTGAGCAAGACGTCCCTGTACGTTGCACTGCAAGCCGAGCGTGCCGTCCAGCCCTGAGCCAGACCACCAATCGTGAGCCCAAATTTGCCCCAACTACCCACAAGGAGAGCTGTTCCATGCGCTTGAGCAAGCTCACACTGAGCAACTTCCGGTGTTTCGCGTCGCTGGACATCGACCTGCATCCGCAATTGACGGTGCTGGTGGCTGAAAACGGCCAGGGCAAGTCCTCGGTGCTGGATGCGCTGCGGATTGCGCTGTGGCCCTACGTCAACAGCTTTGACTTGGCATCGAGCGGCTACAACGACCCGGCCAACGGCATCACCGTCAAGGACGTGCGCCTGCAGCGCATGCCCGATGGCAGCATGTCGCGCTGCCTGCCCACACGCGTTCACATCCAGGGCGATTACGGTGCCGGGGCGGTGCAGTGGGAACGGTGGCGCGAAAGCGAACAAGTCAACAGCAAGACCAGGAGCGATGCCCACACGCGCCAGATGGAGCAGTGGGCGGCCCAACAGCAGCAGCGCATCCGCGACCGCGAGGCCGATGCACACGACCTCAACGTCTTTGGCTACTATTGCACCGGTCGGCTCTGGTCGGAAAAGAAGCTGACCAAGGCCCAGAAGGCCAAGGACGAGACGCAGGACATGGACTTCTACATCCGCACCTTTGCGTACCGCGACTGCCTGGATCCGGCCTCCACCTACAAGCACTTCAAGGCGTGGTTCATCTGGGCCTCGGAAAGCCACAAGGAGCAGCGGCTCAAGGAACTGGACGGCTTGGCCGACCCGTTCGACCTGCAACTGGCGTACCAGCGCCTGCAGGTGGTGCGTGCGTCGATTGACGGCTTTCTGCGGTCGACCACCGGCTGGCACTCCCTCGAATACAGCATCACCCACGAGAAATCGCTGGTGTTGCACCACGAGGAGCACGGCACCTTGAGTGCCGACCAGCTCAGCGACGGCATTCGCAGCGTGCTGGCCATGATTGGCGACATCGCCTACCGCTGCATCAAGCTCAACCCCCACCTGGGACTGGAGGCGGCACGGCAGACCCGTGGTGTCGTGCTGATTGACGAGGTGGACATGCACTTGCACCCGCGCTGGCAGCAGGTCGTGCTGTGCCAGCTCATGGAGGCCTTCCCCTGCATCCAGTTCATCGTCACGACTCATAGCCCGCAGGTCCTCACCACAGTCAACCGCGACCACATTCGCGTCCTGCAGGCCACGCCCACGGGCTTCGAGGCCAGAAAACCCGACTTCAGCCCCCTGGCGCACGAGTCTGGCGATGCCCTGACCACCCTACCGGCACATGCTGGCCACCGTGTTCTGAGGGCTACCTGCAATGTTTTGTGTTTTTAAGGTTTTCTGCATTTCTTTAAAAGTAACACCTGTGCCAGGGTTGCAACAGCATTGCCGACAACACCTTCCGATCCGAAAAAACTGAAATGAGACCCACTCTCTCCCTGAAAAAACGCACCCCTGCCCCCGCTGACCCGGCTACCCCGGAAGTGGTGTCCACCCCGACCCCAGAGTCGGTCGCTGTCCAGCCCGCCCCTGTGGCTGTAGCCGCTGAGCCTGAAGTGCCGGTGGTCAGGCGAGCCAAACTCGTCAAAGTGGTCAATGTTGCCCCGCCGCCCAAGGCCAACCAGCCCTCGCCCGGGGCCGATCAGGCGGATAAAGCAGCGCAGCAACCTGCTCCCAAGCCGACCAAGGTCAAGCTGGCCAAGGCCAGCAAGCCTGCGACCGAGCCAGCCGCCCCAGCGCACACCACCGACCAGCCCGCGCCCACAGCCAAGGCGGCCAAGGCCAAAAAACCCACGCCCGAGGAGCGCAAGGCCGCCAAGGACGCCCAGACCGAGGCCAACCGCCGCCTCAACGAGGAGCAGCGTGCCCGCCGCGCAGCGCAAGGCCGCAAACTGCGCCCCTTCGTCAAAAGCCACATCTACAGCTACGCCGTGATGAGCGACACCGTGCAGGTGGACGACGTGGAATGCCTGCGACCGCTGGCCCTGGGGGTACACAAGATCTTCTTTGCCCAGGTGCGCGCCATGCCCGAGTCCGAGGGCTGCTCCAACCTGCTCATTGCCGACGCCATCAAGTCCGTGATGTACGCACACGTGGCCAAGCCGCAGTACCTCAGCGGCATGCTCAAGTTCGAGCACCGCTTCACCCTCGAAGGCAACCCGGCCGAACCCATCGACGAGAACCAACGGGCCCGTGCCCAGGAAATGCAGCAGCAGCGCCACCGCAAGCCGGACATCCAGCCCGAAGAAACGCTGCCATCAGCCTGATTCTGGACGCACCTTTCGCACCAGCCGGGTGCCGACTTTCACTACAGTTCGTGCCGGTAGGTCGCGGATTACCCGATCCAGACCTTCGGCCGTCGTTTCCACCAACTGCCCATTGATGGCGCGCAATACCCTGCCACTGTTTGTCAGGGCATCGTAGTAAGCCTTCTCAAAGGCGTTGCAGGCCAACTTGGGAATATTGGCCTCCAGGGTCAGCATGGCTTTTTCAGACAGCATGGTCAGCGCAGCCTTGCGATGTGGGCGCCATTCCACATTGGATATTTCCCAGCAATCCCTGCGCTGCGGTCAACGGTTGCACGCTCAGGCGCAAGCCCATGGCGTGCAGTCTCTGCCATCCCTTGGGCCTTGGCCACTTGGCGCAATGCCAGCAGCAAGGCTGGTGCGTCTTCCAGCTCCATGACTGCGTCCAGGTAGGCCGCGGCCTCGGCGGGACCGGTCAGGCTTTGAATCAGCTCGTCCTCGTAGCTGGTATCACGTGGTGCGTTCATGGTGCGGTGCGGAAAATGGGGTTTGAGGTGCAGTGGAACAGAAAACCGGGTCAAGGAGCCACATGCAGTGACCAACAACTCGGCCCAGCCCGCTTCTTGCGTTGCAGAAAACGGACTACAGCGTACGCCAGCAGCCCCGTGCGGCACAACCGCCAGCGCGGTGGAGACGGCTCCGGCGACGGAGCGCTCAATGCGGATGGACTATTTTTTGAAATTTTCCGTGAGAAAGGAGTGCCCCGATGAGCGCACAAGAACTGTGCCCGATCTGCGGTGAAGGCCACGTCACCCCATCCATGCAGATGGTGGAATACGAGTACAAGGGCCACAAAGTCGGAGGTGCAGGTGTCGCACTACCAGCAGTGCGACACCTGCACCTCCGACTTTGTGGGCATGGCTGAAAGCAAGCTGAACAAGCGCATCGTCATGGCGTTCCGCAAACAGGTCGATGGCCTGCTGACGGGTGACGAAATCAAGGCAGTTCGCAAGCAATACCAACTCGCCCAGGCGCAAGCGGCCAAGCTGTTTGGCGGTGGCCCGGTGGCGTTCAGCAAGTACGAAACCGATATGAGCACACAAGCCGCAAGCCGTCTCTACGATGAGGCTGTGGTGGAACTGTTGAGAGCCGATCCGGCCTTTGCTACCGAGTACCTGGCCGTTGCCTTGGAAGAAGCACAAGAACCGGGTGGGCAGGCCGCACTGTTGGCCGCATTGCGTCACATTGCCGAAGCCCAAGGCATGGGCACGGTGGCAGAACGAACGCACGGCGCAGACACCTCTTGCGTCTCCCATCACTGAACCTCTGAAAACAATTTATTTCTTTGTTTCTTAATTTGTTTGTTTATTCGTTAATTTGTATGTTTGTGCTATGATGTGGCTCCCGTACCCTAACAAGAGCCGCCATGCGTCCAGTTGAATTCTCCGATGAAGCCATCATCCGAGCCGGCTTGGAACTGCGCCAGGCTGGGCGCAATGTCACGGGCTTCGCTTTGCGCCAGAAGATTGGTGGTGGCAACCCCGCCCGGCTGCGGCAGGTGTGGGACGACCACTTGGCCAGCCTGAATACCGCCGCATCCACCCAGCCCGTGGTTGAGTTGCCGCCAGAGCTGATGCAAGCGGTAGCCAGCCTCACGCAAACGGTGAACGAACGCATCATGGCGTTGGTGGTCGAACTCAACGACCAGGCGGTTCAGGCTGCGAACGGCCGTGTGCAAGAGGTGTTGCGTACCAGTGGCGAGCAGCAGCAACAGGCCCAGCAAGAGCTGGCCGAAGCCGCTACCGCCGTCAACGAACTGGACACCCAACTTATGGCGGCCCAGACTGAGGTCGAAACGCTGACCAACCAGCTGACCGCCTCCCAGGCGCAGCTGCAAGCCCAGGCGATCGAACTTGCCCAGCTGCGCGAACGTCTGGCCGCAGCCGAGGAAGCTGGCCATGCCGCTGCACAGGCCCACGCCGCCGAGCTGACCCAGAGCCGCGACATCGCCGAACGCTTGCGTACTGAACTCGACAGCTTGCGTGAGGCCTCGGCCAACGAGCTCAAAATGGTTTGGCAGGAGCTGGCCAACGTCAAGTCGGCGGCTGAAAACGATGTGCATCACGCGCGTGACGAGGCACTGCGCTATCAGCAAGCTGTGGAGCAGACCAATGGCCAGCTGGTGCAGCTGCGTAACGAAATGGCCCAGGCCCGCGAGCTGGCGACTGCGGCACGTGAAGAAGCCGCAGGCCTGCGTGGCCGTGTAGAAGTGTTGGACAGCCAACGTGCCGAGCTGTTGCAAGCCTTGTCCGGGCGAACGCCAATTGCTCAGGCGCAGGCTGCGTTGGCACTCTGAACGTCGGATTGGCGCACCAGAACGAAAAAACCCCCGGCTCTTGCGAGACCGGGGGAAAAGAGAAGAGTTTTTTTACGATTTGTCCAAGATAAATACCCAACTTTGCCACTGCAAAATCCGCCAAGATTTTGGTTCAATCCCACGCCCGCCAAGGCGTGGGATTGGCACATGGCTGCAACGGGCCGCCAAGCCCCTCAAAATACCCATTGCTGGGCAGACACACACTGTCGCAAAACGCTTCCAACTTTCGGAAACGGGTCGCCAAACCCGTTGCTGTCAAAGACAGCTCCCCATGTGCTTCGGTCGTATCGCACTACAGGTCAAACCCTACTCATCGGTCTCCCCCTCTCGGCTGTCAAGCCCAACCGGTGCCACCCGAGTTGGTCGGCCAAGAGGATCCCCGTTTAGATTACCGCTACTGCGCAACGTGGCGCCACTGTCTCAGCAAGACGGCTAGCCTTTCGGCTTTCCGCAGATTTCAAGGAGGCGATGTTCCAGAGCCCTTCCTTTACTCACCGTCTGCATCATCGACTACGAACCACGGCTTCATGCCTATGGCTCCACGTTGCTCCGCACAGCACCCTCGCAGGGTGCCGTTACAGGTTTGAGCTATCCATCGACCCCCGGTTTCCCGAGGTGCCAGCGTTTCCAGGTTTCCCCTCCACGCCCTGCACTGTCACCAGTGCCTCAGAAGCCATCCTGTGCGGCAGGCGTTACGCTCTTTCGATACGTCCCGCCGGTCGGCCTTGTCCGACTTTCACACATAACCAGGTCACTGGGCCATTTCCTGCCCAGCGCCGTTTCACGGTCGCCCAACTTCGCCCGGCATGCCTGCCGGGCCATCAGATGACTGATTGGGTCGAAGAGGAGAGTTGCACTCCCCAGCGCCCTTCGCAACCGCACCAGCCCTATTAGAGGCATGCGGCTACAGCGTCTGCTCGTGACTGAATTGGCGTGTTCATGTCACTGCCGGAGTGGCGCTCCGGCTGGCCTTTCGGCCGTGTGTGTTGCAGCTTGGCGGTCTGCTTTCAAGCACCTGCCCGGGTGTCGGACACCCCAAGAGCTTCAAAGCAAACCGCCGCGCGTGTGGCCCAACCGAAAGCTTTCACCCCGGTTTCTGCGCCTTTACCCACTGTTACCTACAGTTGTATAGCTCCAAAAGCTCGGAAGTCATCCTCCCTTCGGTCGGAACATCAATACGTGCGGCTTTGCCGCACCCAATCACACCCCAAAAACCCTGTTTTGAGCCCCAAAACAACGCTATACGCAGGCATTCAACCTTTTTTGGAGCTTCCTGATGCCTGCATCTACCCCCATCGCCTCATCCAAGACCGCCGCCCTGGCCCGTGTCCTCGACAGCATTCCCAAGGGCTACACCTTTTACACCTACGGGCAAGTCAAGCCCGAGAAGGCCCACGCACTGGCCCAGAAACTGCACCAGCGCCACGCCATTGGCGCCACTCCAGCCCAACGCATCACCCGCAAGCAGCATGGCCTGGCCAACGCCTTGCTGGTGATGTACTACCCGCCTGATGCGCAAACGGTGCACTGGCTGATGCTGTTCACGCCTGGCCAACTGGAATCGCACGAGCAGCTGCACGACGTGACCGACAAGAAAAAGCGCCTCGTCTGGCTGAACTACGAGCTGGTACGTCGACCCGAGACCGGTGGCAAGACCAGCTGGACCTGGCGTCGCACCAAGGCCGAGATGGCCGATACCTACGCGTTGCTCAACCAGCAGCTGCGCCAGCACCATTACGCTGCGGTTGCAGATTCGTTACAACGGGTAGCCCACCAGCCGGGATTCCACGGCGTACGCGAGCAGTCCTGGGCCTTGCTGCAGCATGCACGCTCCCGCGGCTACACGGGTGAGTTGCCACACCTGTACTTTGTGCAGAAAGTCGGCCATGGCGAGCGCCTGGAGCTGTCAGCACGCTGAGGGGCTGGCCGTTGTCCGTCGCACTGGGCCAGCGGGTTTCTACCGGTGGAGGTCGGATGGTGGTGCCGGATACACCGCATGGGACTCACCCGGTGGTGCCACGCAGGGCAGGCCAGCTCATCCGTACGCCTCACCTTGGCATGGCCAGGTACCACATACCCTCACCCGGTGAAATGCACCGGTCAGACCGGCTCCACCGTCCGCTCACACCTGAATTCGCCCTCGGTCAACCTCAGGGTGTGCCGTGCCGTGGCCGCCGAGGGACAGTGCCACAGGCCAGTGGGCTGCGTGGTCGTGGCACAGGGTGCTCACCGCGTCGCATCACCCTCTACGGCCCTGCTGGTGGCTTCCAGGTTGTGGTCGGATGCGCTGGCTGGTTGTGCGTTGGCGTCCTGGCTTTGGTCTCGTGCGGTTCGATTGGGGCATGGTGGCTGTCCCGTCGGTGCTGCACTCACCCGGTGTGGCGGGCCCGTGGTAAGGCCATTCACCGGTAAGGCTTGGCCGGTGCAGGTCGGATCACCCCAATTTTTTTTGGCCAATGTGGTGATTTGGCCGTGTCGCGTGCCTATACCTACCAGACACCCCACAGCTGTGTGGGCCATGACCCTTGATACTGATGTCCAACCTGAAACCCTTGCCTGTGTCCCTGGCCGGCAGTACCGGCCCTTCCATCTCGATGAAGATAAACCGCACCAGCGTGATGCTGTACGCCAACGAATACTGCAAGCCACCCGATGGCGGTGCTGGCCATGCCGTGCAACGCTACCTTGGTTCGTGCTCGGTCAACGTCACGGAGTTGCCGGCGGCGTTCCATGCGCTGTTGCGTGAAGGTACCCGCGGCCAGCCCGAACGCTACCTGGCGTTGATGCAACGCCTGCAGGACCGGGTACTGGAGCCAGCACGCCAACGCCAGCGTGAATTCGAGCGTCGTCAGCGCCACCAGCAGGTGCTGGGCACCTTGGGCACCGCCATCCAGCACTTGTCCGAACTGGAAGGCCTGCCCGAACTGGACGAACACCTGCATGAACGGCCGGTGCAGCAGGCGGTCAAGCGGTTGTTCGACGCGGTGAACAACTTGCAGCGCGTGCCAGCGCCGGTAGCGCCAGTCACTGCACCGTCCGAGCTGTTGCCCCAGGAGCCAGCCGAGTTGGCCTCACCGGACGAGGCGGAACGCTGCCTGCAGGAGCAGCTGGCCATCATCAACCAGGCGTGTACCAAGGTCATCGACATGATGCCCGAGGCCGCACGGCAGTTCAAGAAGGGCCACCCCTTCCACGAAAAAACAGTAAAAATGGTTCAGCGGTCGTGGTTTCACGTCTCCGACATGCAGTCGGCCCTGAGCGGGCGCACGGCACTGCGTCGTCCCAAGAGCTGGGACGGCATGCGCGAACAGGTGATGGCGGCGTGCGTGGATGGCGAGTGAATACAATGTATCTCAATTTGTATCTTTAAAGGTCTTGCCATGGCTGCCAACACCACCATGCTCCACGTGCGCGTGGACCAACACCTCAAGGAGCAAGCGACGCAAACGCTGTCCTCGATGGGCTTGAGCCTGTCGGATGCGGTGCGCGTGTTCCTCACCCGTGTCGTGGCGGATCGGGAGCTGCCGTTTGCTGTGCAGGCACCCAACGCCATCAGCCGCGCTGCAATGGCCGAGGCACGCGACATCGTCCAGGGGCATAAGGCCCGTTTTGCTGATGCCGTTGCCTTGTTGAAAAACCTTGACCTTGATGAAAAAACCGGCGTCCAGTAAACGTGCCCAGTTGCCACGGGCATCGGATTACACCCGGCAATTCCTCAAGGACTGGCAACGGCTATCGCATTCTGGCCGGTACGACATGGGTCGCCTCAAGGAGGTGATGAGCAAGCCGCCCCTGAAAACAAGGGCGGCTTGCCTTGGTTTGTAGCCGCCTACGACACCAGCGCCTTGAGCTGCGCTTGCATGCGTTCAAACAGCTCGTTGGTGCTGCGTTGGGTATCGCAGACGATGTCGCTGGCCTGACGCAGCTTGTCGGTGTACCGCGGTGATAGGCAATCGTCCGGCTGGATCGGTTGCAGCAATGCCGCGACCTCATTGGCACTGTAGCGGCCGTTGGTGTGCTCGCTCACGTAGCGTTCCAGGAACTGCTGGAACAGCGGCAGGGTGTCGGCAGCCAGGGCCCACGCCCGGCGGTTGATGGCGTGCTGTACCTCTGTGGCCCAAGGAGCTGCCGACTGCTGGTGTGGCCCAGGTGCTGCTATCCGCGAGGTGTCCCGCAGGTAAGCGCAGGCTTCATCGAACCGGCTTGCGGGCAAGTGTTGGTAGCTGTTGACGCCAAAACGGTGCTGGAACGCGGTCCAGACCGTTTGGTAATGCAGCGAGGTTCGATAGACGCGTTGGGTAACCAGCTCGCGCAAGGTCTGCGCCTGCGTGGTGCTGATGCGCGCGTAATCGTTGCCCGTGTCTGCTGGAGACTGCACCACATCGGGTTCCTGTCCAATCAGCTGCCGCCAGATGCCTTGCGCGGCTGCGGTGCCCTCTGCGAGGCTCAATGCCTTGGCCGTTTCAATCCCGAAGTGGTAGTTCTTGGGGGGCCGGCCGATCCGCAGGCCCTGCGCATCGCATGCGGGTTCTGCGGTCGGTGCGTAATCCCGGCCGGCTTGCAAGCGGTACTTCTGCACCCGGGCGTTGAACCAATGGCAAAAACTGTTGCCAGCCTCAAGCTGGGTATGTAGCGTACGCGCATCCACGCATGGTTGCTCGACGTGGCCGATACGGGCCAGAAAAATCGGAATGCTGGGCACTGTGGTGGCAGCGCAAGGGGTGTCAGCCATGAGAGGGCTCCTTTTGATGAGGTTGTTCAACCTGCCACCCACGTCGCCAAACGCAGGCGGCAAGCCGTGTCGGGTTGGCGAACCGGCAAAAGGAACCGGCACACCCTTGCGGGTGTCCCAACACGGCTCACCAAAAAAGCTGGGAAGCCATGTTTTCACGCAGAGATGCAAAAGCCGCTGGCCCAACAGGTGGGGAAGCGGCGTGCTGCGCCTTTTGATGCCAGGTCGCCAAACCCGGTGTCTTTCGACGATGGCCAGTGTAGCGCACCGCGCCGCCGTCATCAACCGTGCGTATCGACAGCCCGGCGCAAGGCTGACGCGCTTGAATCTCCGGTACGATACCGAAGTCATAAAAAGCAAAGCCCCGCTCGTTGGCGGGGCTTGGCAGGGCAAAAAACCAGGGGCAAGGTAGGTGGAACTACCCCAACCCAAAGTGCTAAACCTAAGAGGGCTAACACAAACAATTGGCCTCGATTTTAGCGCCCGGTTTCCTGTCTTACAACCGGAACACCCAAAATGGCGCAAGCCCAACTTAAATTCAGCCCCTTCGACGAGGCCAATTGCTACCACGACACCAGCCGGCACGGGTTCTTCTCGCTGCTGCTGTCGAGTAACGCACGCTCCGACAAGCACCAGCAAAGCTACCGGCTGTCGGACATGCCAGTGGTGCTCTCCCGCCTCGACCACACCCGGGACACGTGGCTGTCGCAGGCCGAATTCATTGCCCCCAACCGCCGGGTGGTTAATCTGGCCCGTATCGGGCTGCTGTTTGCCGACCTCGACACCTACCGCCAAGACTGGGCCGTGGGACGCAGCCCCGAGCGGCTGGCCCAGACGGTGCTGTACTTTTGCGGCGAGGAAGGCATCCCGGCCCCGTCGCTGCTGGTGTTCTCGGGGCGAGGCATACAGGCCAAGTGGTTGCTCGACGGCACTCTGCCGCGCAAAGCCTTGCCCCGCTGGAACGCTTGCCAACGCTACTTGGTGGAGCGGCTGGCGTTTCTGGGTGCCGACCCGGCCGCAAAAGACGCGTCGCGCGTGTTGAGGCTGGTCGATACAGTCAACACCAAGAGCGGCGAGGTGTGCCGCGTGGTGCATGTTGAACCCGGCCCGGACGGCCAGCCGATCCGCTACAAGGGGTCGTCTCAGAATTCG
>NZ_NWBQ01000051.1 GCF_002837135.1 Macromonas bipunctata
TGCTGCCGCCATCGAAGCGGCCCTCGATCTTGCGTCGGCCCAGTCGGCCAAAATCAATCACGCCAACCTCATCGGCAGTTGTTTGCGGTGTACAGTTTGGTTTCGGCATTGCCCGTCCTCTCATCCAGATTCGATACCTCGATGTTCGGGCATTTCAAGGGCAATGTCGTCCTCATTTCTACGGGCTATGGTGAAATATCCGGGCTAGAGCCGTGAGGCCGCGCCGTTGGGCTCACGCAGCACTCGGCTGGCGGGCAGCACGATGCGGAACGTGGAGCCCTGGCCCAGCGTGCTTTGGATGTGCAGCGTACCGCCGTGGCGTTGCACCGCGTGCTTGACGATGGCCAGCCCCAGCCCGGTGCCGCCGGTCTCGCGCGAACGGCTGCGATCCACGCGGTAGAAACGCTCGGTCAGGCGCGGCAGGTGCTCCGGCGCAATGCCGGGGCCGGTGTCGGTGACGCAAAACTCCACGCCGCCATCGGCCAGGAACTGCCAGCCCGCGTCGATCCGGCCTCCGGCGGGGGTGTAGCGCACGGCGTTGTTCATCAGGTTCGAGAGCGCGCTGTGCAGCTCGCTGCGCGTGCCCGCAATCTGGAACGGCGGACACGGCCTGGCCTCCACAACGTGGTGGCCCTGCACCAGCAGGTCCGACAGCGAACGCGCCTCCTGCACCACCTGCAGCAGCAGGTCGTGGGCCGGAATCCACTCCGACGGCCCCAGGTTGGAGCCATCGTCCAGGCGCGACAAGGTCAGCAGGTCAATCACCAGCGTCTGTATGCGCTGGGCCTGCTGGTTCATCAGCGCCAGGTAGCGGTGGCGCTCCTCGGGGGAGAGGTCGAGGTGGATCATGGTCTCGACAAAACCACTCAGCACCGTCAGCGGGGTGCGGATCTCGTGCGACACGTTGGCCACGAAGTCGCGGCGCATCGCTTCGGCCAGCTGCAGGGCGGTCACATCGCGGGTCAGCATGAGTCGGCGCCCCTTGGCGTACGGGTGGATCTGGATCGACACCCGCTGCGGGTGCGGGCCCTGGGTCTGGCGGCCCTCGATCTCGACCGGCTGGCGAAAGTCGCCCGCCTTGAGGTAGCCGGTGAACACCGGGTCGCGCACCAGGTTGGTGATGTACTGCAGCAGGTCGCGCTGCGGATCGAACCCGAGGTGGGCCGCCGCCGTTTCGTTGCACCATTCGATGGCGCTGTTCTTGTTGAGCAGCACCACGCCGTTGGGCGAGGCCTGGATGGCGGCCAGGAATTCGTTGAGCCGGGTCTCGCTTTTCTTGGCCTTGCGGTCCAGCGCCTTGAGGCTTTTGCGCGTGCGCTGCACCACTTCACCCCACACCGAGGCCGGGTGCGGCGGCCGCGCCGGGTAGCCCTGGCGCAACCACGCCAGCACGCGGTGGGCGCGCCCGTTGTCCAGCGCCAGCCAGGCCAGGCTGCCCGCGCCGGCGCCCAGCACACCCGGCCAGGGGCTGCCGGGGGCCAGGTAGGCCGCCGAAGCACCGCCCACCAGGGTCAGCGCCAGCAGCTCGGCAACGCGCCGGGTCATGGTGCGGTGCTGCTCGCACCCGCTTGGGCACCCGCCGCGGGCACTTGCACCACCGGTTTGGGCACCACCACTTGGGCGGTCAGGCGGTAGCCCGCTCCGCGCACGGTTTCGATCATGGCGCCCGCATCGCCCAGCGACTCGCGCAGGCGCTTGACGTGTACGTCCACCGTGCGTTCCTCGATGAAGACGTGGTCGCCCCAGATGCGGTCCAGCAGCGTGCCACGGGTGTGGACGCGCTCGGGGTGCTTCATGAAGTAGTGCAGCAGCTTGAACTCGGTCGGCCCCACTTTGAGCTCGCGCCCGTGGCAGCTGACGCGGTAGGTGCCCGCGTCCAGCGTCAATGCGCCCACTTGCACCGCATCGTTGACGATCTCGGGCGCGCGCCGGCGCAGCACCGCACGGATGCGCGCCAGCAGCTCCTGGGTCGAGAACGGCTTGGTGATGTAGTCGTCGGCGCCGGCGTCCAGGCCCTGCACCTTGTCGGACTCCTCGATGCGTGCCGTCAGCATGATGAGCGGCACCGCCTTGGTGCGCTCGTGCTGGCGCCAGCGCCGGGCCAGCACCACGCCGCTGTCGCCGGGCAGCATCCAGTCCAGCAGAATCACGTCGGGCAGCACAGCGTCAATCTCGCGCTGCGCGGCTTGGCCATCAAAGACCACCGTGGGCGCAAAACCGTTGTGCCGCAGGTTGACGGCGATCAGCTCGGCAATGGCAGGCTCATCCTCCACCACCAACACTCGCGGCAGTTTTCTCATTGCAGCGCCGCCTCCCGTTGCTCAGGGGTGGTGTGGCGCACATCGGTACCACGCACAATGTAGATGGTGGCTTCGGCAATGTTCTTGGCGTGGTCGCCAATGCGCTCCACCGCCTTGGCCAAAAACAGCAGGTTCAGGCTGGGCGAGATGGTGCGCGGGTCTTCCATCATGTAGGTGATGAGCTTGCGCAGGAAGCCGTCGTACTCGGCGTCCAGGTGCAGGTCGTCGTTGATGATGGCCAGCGAGGCTTCCACGTCCAGCCGCGCAAAGGCGTCCAGCACCTTGCGCAGCGCGCCGGTGGCCAGCTCGGAGGCCACGCGCAGCTCCGAGGTCGGCAGGGAGCGTGGCATGCCGCTGTCGATGATGGACTTGACCATGCACGCAATGCGCGTGGCCTCGTCCCCGGCGCGCTCCAAGTTGGCGGTGGTCTTGGACACGCCAATCAGCAGGCGCAAGTCGCGCGCGGTGGGCTGGCGCCGACCGATGACGGAAGAGATCTCGCGGTCAATCTCGATCTCCATGCTGTCGACCTTGTCCTCCAGCTTCATCACCTGGTCGGCGGTTTCCACGCTCAGGTGTTGCAGGGCGTAGATGGCCTGGTGCAGTTGCGACTCCACCATGCCCCCCATCTGCAGCACCAGGGTCGAGATCTGGCCCAGCTCCACATCGAACTGGCTCGAGAGGTGTTTTTCCGGCATATCAACCAAACCTTCCGGTGATGTAGTCTTCGGTCTCGGTGCGCTGGGGCTTGAAGAAGATCTGCTCGGTGGAGCCGAACTCGATCAGGTTGCCCAGGTACATGTAGGCGGTGTAGTCGCTGCAACGCGCGGCCTGCTGCATGTTGTGGGTCACGATCACCACGGTGTAGTCGTTCTTGAGCTCCAGGATCAGCTCCTCGACCTTGGCGGTCGAGATCGGATCCAGCGCCGAGCAGGGCTCGTCGAGCAACAGCACCTCGGGCTTGATGGCGATGCCACGCGCGATGCACAGGCGCTGCTGCTGCCCGCCCGACAGGCCGGAGCCGTTCTGGTTGAGCTTGTCCTTGACCTCGTTCCACAGCGCGGCCTTGCGCAGCGCCCA
This sequence comes from Macromonas bipunctata, assembly GCF_002837135.1. Lineage (GTDB taxonomy): Bacteria > Pseudomonadota > Gammaproteobacteria > Burkholderiales > Burkholderiaceae_C > Macromonas_A > Macromonas_A bipunctata. The sequence goes on from NZ_NWBQ01000051.1 coordinate 3,381, forward strand.
TTCCACGCGCTCCTCCATCTCGGAGGCCGACAGGTTCTCGAACAGCTTGACGCCGTAGGCGATGTTGTCGTAGATCGACATCGGAAACGGCGTGGGCTTCTGGAACACCATGCCGACCTTGGCACGAATCAGCGTGATGTCTTCTTTCGAGGTCAGCAAGTTCTCGCCATCCAACAAAATCTCGCCCTCGGCGCGCTGCTCGGGGTAAAGCTCGAACATGCGGTTGAAGGTACGCAACAAGGTGGACTTGCCGCAGCCCGACGGGCCGATGAAGGCGGTGACCTTGTTGGCCGGAATTTCCATCGACACGCTCTTGAGGGCGTGGAACTTGCCGTAGTAGAAGTTCAGGTTGCGGACCGACAGCTTGGAGGTCTCGGCGGCGGTGTTGGCGGGTGCGGTGGCACTCATGGATCAATCCTTTTTACGAAACAGCAACCGGGCCAGGATGTTGAGCAACAACACGCCCATGGTGATGAGGAACACGCCAGCCCAGGCCAGCTCTTGCCAGTTCTGGAACGGACTCATGGCAAATTTGAAGATCGTGACCGGCAAGCTGGCCATAGGCTGGCTCAGGTCGCTGGTCCAGAACTGGTTGGACAGCGCCGTGAACAGCAGCGGTGCGGTCTCGCCCGTCACACGCGCCACCGCCAGCAAGATGCCGGTGACGACACCCGCCTGCGACGAGCGCAGCGTGATGTTCATGACAACACGCCATTTGGGTGTGCCCAGGGCGTAGGCGGCCTCGCGCAGCGCCGAAGGCACCAGCGACAGCATGTTCTCGGTGGTGCGGATCACGACCGGAATCACCAGCAGTGCCAGCGCCACCACACCGGCCCAGGCCGAGAAGCTCTTGACCTGGTCCACCACCATGGCGTACACGAACAAGCCAATTACAATGGACGGTGCCGACAACAAAATGTCGTTGATAAAGCGCGTGGTGCGGCCCAGCCAAGTGCTGGTGCCGTACTCGGCCAGGTAGATGCCCGCCATCACGCCCACTGGGGTGCCAATGACGGTGGCCAGACCGACCATGGTCAACGAGCCGAAGATGGCGTTGGCCAGACCACCGCCGGGTTCGTTGGGCGGCGGGGTCATCTCGGTGAAGAGCGACCAGCTCAGGCCCGCCACGCCCAGGCGGAAGATCTCGAACAAAATCCACAACAGCCACACCAGACCAAAGGCCATGGCACCGTAGCACAGCGTGAGTGCCACCAGGTTGACCAGCTTGCGCCGGCCATACTTGGCCAGACGCTGGCGTTGTTGTTCGGGGGTAAATACGCCAGTGCTCATGAACGGCTCCCTTCGTTCTTTTTCAGGCGCAGCAGCAGCACCTTGGACAAGGCCAGCACCACAAAAGTGATGAAGAACAACACAAGACCCAGGTAAATCAAGGACGCTTGGTGCAAACCGGCGGTGGCTTCGGCAAATTCGTTGGCCAGCGCCGAGGTGATGCTGTTGGCCGCCTCGAACAGCGACAGCGAGTCGAGCTGGTTGAAGTTGCCGATCACGAACGTGACCGCCATCGTCTCGCCCAGCGCACGGCCCAGGCCCAGCATGACGCCGCCAATCACGCCCACCTTGGTAAAGGGCAGCACGATCTTGAAAGCGACCTCCCAGGTGGTGGCACCCAGCGCGTAGGCCGATTCCTTGAGCATGGGCGGGGTGACTTCGAACACATCGCGCATCACCGAGGCGATGAACGGGATGATCATGATGGCCAGGATGATGCCGGCCGACAGGATGCCGATACCCACCGGTGCGCCCGAGAACAGCGCCCCCAGCACCGGCACCTCGCCAAACCAGCTTTGCAGCGGGCCTTGCACGTAGGTGGCCAGCAGCGGCGCAAACACCAGCAGGCCCCACATGCCGTACACGATGGACGGGATGGCGGCCAGCAGCTCGATGGCCACGCCCAGCGGGCGGCGCAGCCAGCGCGGCGAGAGTTCGGTCAGGAACAAGGCGATGCCAAAACTCACGGGCACCGCAATCAGCAGCGCGATGAACGAGGTCATCAGCGTACCGTAGATCATGACCAGGCCGCCGTAGGCGTCCTGCACGGGATCCCATTCGGTGCGCCAGAAAAAGCTGATGCCGTACTCCTTGATGGCGGGCCAGGCGCCCTGCACCAGAGAGACCATGATGGCCACGAGCAGCATCAGCGTCAGCACGGCCGAGCCGCGCGCCAGACCGGCAAAAATCTGGTCGGGCAAGCGGCTGGAGCGGCGTTTTTGGGGGGATGGTGAAGAAGCCATCTGGGTTTTGGAAGCCAATTGGGGGCTGGAGGAAACGGCAATGCTCATGCGAACATCCTTGTTGAAACGGTGTGGCAGCCGTGGCACCAGGCCAGGGCTGCCACACCGCAAGCCCAGAGGCTGTTACTTGTAGGCCACCGGCTTGCCAGCGGCGTCGGTGATCTTGGCCCAGGAGTCACGCACCTGTTGCTTCACCACGTCGGGCATCGGCACGTAGTCCAGGTCGTCGGCCATCTTGTCGCCATTGGCGTAGGCCCAGTTGAAGAACTTGAGCGCGGCAGCGGCTTGCTCCGGCTTGTCCTGCTTGGCGTGCATCAGGATGTAAGTCGGGTTGGTGATGGGCCATGCGTCCTTGCCCGGCTGCTCGGTGGTGATCTGGTAGAAGGTTTGCTTCCAGTTGGCACCGGCGGCGGCGGCCTTGAAGGCGCTGTCGCTCGGCGGCACAAAGTTGCCGTCCTTGTTCTTGAGCAGGGTGTAGGTCAGCTTGTTTTGCTTGACGTAGGCGTATTCCAGGTAGCCAATGGAGTTGGGCAGGCGTTGCAGGAACGCGGCCACGCCTTCGTTGCCCTTGCCACCGGCGCCCAGCGGCCAGTTGACGGCGGTGCCTTCACCAACCTTGGCCTTCCAGTCGGCGTTGACCTTGGACAGGTAGTTGGTGAACACGAAGGTGGTGCCCGAACCGTCGGCGCGGCGCACCACGGCAATGGTGGCGTCCGGCAGCGGCACGCCGGGGTTGAGCGCCATGATGGCCGGGTCGTTCCACTTGGTGATCTTGCCCAGGTAGATGTCGCCCAGCACCTGGCCGGTCATCTTGACCTGGCCCGGCTGGATGCCCTTGACGTTGATGACCGGCACCACGCCGCCGATCACCGCCGGAAACTGCACCAGGCCGTCCTTGGCCAGCTCTTCGTCCTTGAGCGGCATGTCGGAGGCGCCGAAGTCCACCGTCTTGCCACGGATCTGGCGCAGGCCAGCGCCCGAGCCCACCGACTGGTAGTTGATGCGCACGCCGGTGGCCTTGTTGTAGGCGTCGGCCCACTTGGCGTACACGGGGGCCGGAAAGGTGGCACCGGCACCGGTCACGTCTTGCGCCAGGGCGGGGGCACTGAAGGCGGCCAGGGTCAGCACGGCGGCACAGGTCTTGGTGAAGTTCAGGTTCATGGTATGGAAGTCTCGGGGCGAGAGAAAAAAAGGACAAGTGCGGCCACTTTAGAAAGGTTTGATGTCAGAAATATGACGAATTGACCACAAAACGTAGACATATGGTGGGGCGTGCGGCAACGCTTGTCACGCAGGGAAAACGTGGGGCAACGGTGCTATGCTTGCCCGCACTTTGGAGCACGAACACGATGGAAAACGGAACTTTGCTGGCTGCGGTTGACCTAGGGTCCAACAGCTTTCGTCTGGAAATTGGCCGCTACGATTCGGGCCACATCGAGCGGGTCGAGTACCTGAAAGAGACGGTGCGCCAGGGCAGCGGCCTGGACGAGCACAAGAACCTGAGCCTGGTGGCCATGGAGCGCGGCTGGGAATGCCTGGCGCGCTTTGCCGAGCGGCTGCAAGGCTTCCAGAAGCACCAGGTGCGCGCCGTGGCCACGCAAACCCTGCGCGAGGCACGCAACCGCGACGACTTTGTGCGCAAGGCGCAGCAGGTGCTGGGCTTTGGCATCGAGGTGGTGTCGGGGCACGAGGAAGCGCGCCTGATCTACCAGGGCGTGTCGCGCCTGCTGCCGCAATCGGACGAGCGCCGCCTGGTGGTGGACATTGGCGGGCGCTCCACCGAGCTGATCCTGGGCCAGGGCTTTGGCGCGCGCCAGATGGAGTCGTTCCGGCTGGGCAGCGTGGCGTGGTCCACGCGCTACTTTCCGCACGGCCAGCTCACCGCCGCCCACATGCAGACCGCCGAAGTGGCGGCCAAGGCGGTGCTGGACGAGGCGCTGGACCTGTTCTCGGCGTCGGAATGGGACGTGGCCTACGGCTCCTCGGGCACGGTGGGTGCGGTGGCCGAGATCCTGGCCGCCAACGGCTGGCCCGCCGGCACCATTGGCCGCGACGGGCTGGACTGGCTGACCGAACGCCTGCTGCGCGCCGGCCACGTCGATGAATTGCGGCTCGAAGGCCTGAAAGACGACCGCCGCGCCGTGATTGGCGGCGGCGTAAGCGTGCTGCGCGCCATTTTTGACTTGTTCCAGCTGCCGCACCTGCTGCGCGCCGAAGGCGCCCTGCGCCAGGGCGCGCTGTACGACCTGATCGACCGCGAAAGCGACACCACCGACGTGCGCGAGCGCACGGTGCGCTGGCTGCGCGAACGCTTTGGCGCCGATGCGGCCCAGGCGCAGCGTGTCGGCTACGTCAGCACCACGCTGTTTGCCCAGGTGGCCGCACCCGACCCCAAGAACGGGCGCTACTCGCAGAAGCTGGCCTGGGCGTCGCAGCTGCACGAGATTGGCGCCCACATCTCGCACGAGGACGCGCACCGCCACGGCGCCTACATCCTGGACCATGTGGACGCACCGGGCTTTTCAATGCCGGAGCTGCACCGCATGAGCCAGCTGGTGCTGGGCCAGCGCGGCAAGCTGCGCAAGCTGGGGCAGGAACTGGCCGACGACGAACTGCTGGCCAAGCAGCTGCTGTGCCTGCGGCTGGCGGTGCTGCTGTGCCACGCGCGGCGCGACCCGGCCATTGACGCACTGCACGTGAGCTACCACGAGCGCAGCTTCACCCTGAGCACCGCGCCGGGCTGGGCGCGGCAGTACCCGCAATCGGCCTGGTTGCTGGAAGAAGAGGTCAGCGCCTGGCAAAAGACCGACTGGAAGTTCAGCGTCGACTGGCGCTGATCCTGCCACGGGGCGCCCCAGCGGCGCCCCAGGCGCACCTACAGCAGTTCAGGCGTCTGCACCGTCCACAGCACGGTTTGGCGCACGCCATGGCGCTCTCGGGTGCGCAGCCACCAGATGGAGCCCTTGCGCACCGCGCATTCTTCCTCGCGCAGCCCCAGCAGGCGCGCCACCACCCGGCCCAGCGTGGGCTGGTGCCCCACCACCAGCATGGGGTGGCGGGACTCGGGCCAATGCACCAGTTGCAGCAGCTCGTCGGGCGAGGCGTCGGGGCGCAGCTCGTCGCGCAGGCGGTACTCGCGCCCCAGCGCCAGCACGGTCTGCTCGGTGCGCACCGCCGGGCTGCTCCAGACGCGCACCCCTTCGGGCAGGTGCCGGTTGAGCCACGCCGCCATGCGCGCGGCCTGCTTGTCGCCCTTGGGCGTGAGGCGGCGCGAGAGGTCGTTGCCCGCGCTCTCGCCCAGTTCTTCCTGCTCCACCAGGTCTTCGGCCTCGGCGTGGCGCCACAAAATCAGGTCCATGACGTTTACTCCTTGCTGCTGCCGTAACGCGCCATCAGCTGCGCTTGCGCGGTGTGCGTGGCGGCGCTGCGGCTGCGCGCCTTGCTGGGGGGGGTGGCACGGGCATACACACCATCGGGCTGCAGCAACCAGGCGTCGGCGTTGTCGTGCAAGTACACCTCCAGGCATTCCTGGATGATGCGCTGGCGCAAGGCCGCATCGGTCACGGGCCAGGCCAGCTCGATGCGGCGCAGCATATTGCGGTTCATCCAGTCGGCGCTGGACAGCCACAACTCTTCCTTCTCGCCCATGCGGAAGTAGAACACCCGCGAGTGCTCCAGCAAGCGCCCGATGATGGAGCGCACCTGCACGTTGTCGGTCACGCCCGGCATGCCGGCGGGCAGGATGCAGGCACCGCGCACGATCACGTCCACCTTCACGCCCGCCTGCGACGCCAGCGCCAGCGCGCGCGCCAGCGGCTCGTCGGTCAGCGCATTCATCTTGAGCACGATGCGCGCCGGCTCGCCGCGCTTGGCGGCCGCAGCGGCGGCCTCCATCTTGTCCAGCATCGCCTTGTGCAGGTGGAACGGCGCAATCATGGCCTTGTTCAGCCTGGGCAGGCGGTTCTGGCTGGCCAGGTGCAAAAAGATGTGATCCAGATCCGCGGCCAGGGCCTCGTCGGCGGTCAGGTAGCTCAGGTCGGTGTAGAGCTTGGCGGTGCCGGGGTTGTAGTTGCCGGTGGACACGTGCGCGTAGCGGCGGATCTGGCCGTCCTCGCGCCGCGTCACCAGCAGCATCTTGGCGTGGGTCTTGAGCCCCACCACGCCATACACCACCTGCGCGCCCACCGACTCCAGCAGCTCCGCGTTGTTGATGTTGGCCTCCTCGTCAAAGCGGGCCTTGAGCTCCACCACCGCCGTCACTTCCTTGCCCCGGCGCACCGCCTCGCGCAGCAGGTCGGTCATCTCGCTCTTGCTGCCGGTGCGGTAGATGGTCTGCTTGATGGCCAGCACGCTGGGGTCTTCCACCGCCTCGCGCAAGAAGGCCAGCACCGCATCAAAGCTCTCGTAGGGCTGGTGGATCAGCACATCGCCCTGCTTGAGCCGCTCGAAGAACGACTGCCCGGGCGTGAGCTGCACCGGCCAGCCCGGCTGGTAGCGCTCGAACCGCAACGCGGGCGCGTCCACCAGGTCGATCAGCTGGGTCAGGCGCACCAGGTTCACCGGCCCCGGCACGCGGTACAGCGACGCAGCGGGCAGCGCAAACTGCTGCAGCAAGAAGTCGGACAGGAACTCCGAGCACCCCGCCGACACCTCCAGCCGCAGCGCGCGACCGTAGTGGCGCTGTTGCAGGCCCATGCGCAGCGCGGTGCGCAGGTTCTTCACCTCCTCCTCGTCCACCGCCAGGTCGGAATGGCGCGTGACGCGGAACTGCGAGAACTCCGTCACCTGCCGCCCCGGGAACAAGTCTCCCAGGTGCGATCGGATCACGCTCGAGATCGACACGAAATGCACCTGCTTGGAGCCGCTGATGGCCGGCATGCGGATGTAGCGCGGCAGCGCACGCGGCACCTTGACGATGGCCACCTCATTCTCGCGGCCAAAGGCGTCGCGCCCGGCCAGCCGCACAATGAAGTTGAGCGACTTGTTGGCCACCTGCGGAAACGGGTGCGACGGATCCAGCCCGATGGGCAGCAGCAGCGGCTGCACCTCGCGCTGGAAGAATTCCTTGACCCAGCGGCGCTGGCGCGGGTTGCGCTGGCTGTGTGCCACCATCTTGATACCACGCTTCTCCAACGCGGGCAACAACTGTTCGTTGTAAATGGCGTACTGCTGCGCCACCACCTCGTGGACTTTGGCCGACAGGGCTGCGTAAGTACGCGCCGTCACGGCACCGCGCTGCTCATTGCTGACCTGTGCCGTCAAGTGCGGCGCAAAACGTACCTCAAAAAACTCGTCGAGGTTGGACGACACAATGCACAGGTAGCGCAAACGCTCCAGCAACGGCACCTCAGAACGGCGCGCCCAGTCCAGCACCCGCTCATTGAAGGCCAGAATGCTGTGGTCGCGGTCAAGGAAAGGGACTTTGGTGTGGGAAGAAAGGGCACTCATAACCGGTGCAGTTTATATAAGACTGTGAAGAAGACGGTATTTTTTGGTGTTTTAGTGAACTTTTGATGAAAAATTCAAGACAATAGCCTTTCAGGGCACACAAAATCGCCCCAACTGCAAAATATTTGTCATCCGCTTGCCATCAAGCATCCTGAGAATGGTTTGCACCACGGCCTCTGCAGGGCCATCTCTGCCCCGCGTGCCCGCACATTTCTCCCACCGTTTCTCCAACTTGGTTTGTTTTACCCCATGAATACCACCGTCGACACCAGCATGATCGAAAACGTCACCTTTGACGAAATCCAGATCGGCCAAAACGCCCGCATGGTGCGCACCTTGACGCAACAGGACATCGAAGCCTTTGCCGCCGTCTCGGGCGACACCAACCCGGCCCACTTGGACGCTGAATACGCCGATGCCACCCTGTTTCACGGCATCATTGGCCACGGCATGTGGGGCGGCGCACTGATCTCGGCACTGCTGGGCACCGTGTTCCCAGGCCCCGGCACCATCTACTTGGAACAAAACCTGCACTTCACCCGCCCGGTGCGTGTGGGCGACACCCTGACCATCAACGTCACGGTATTGACACGCGACGAAGCCAAAAAATCCATCGAACTGGACTGCCAAGTCACCAACCAAAACGGCGTACGTGTGCTGTACGGTCTGGCCCGTGTGATGGCCCCGACACAAAAAGTGCGCCGTCCGCGCATCCAAGCCCCCACCATCCAACTGTTTGACCCGCACGCCCGCCTCAACGATTTGCTGGCCTTGGGGGCCGACATGCCGCCCGCCCGTTGTGGCGTGGTACACCCGTGCGATGTGGAATCGCTGCGCGGTGCCATGCAAGCCGCCGAGCACAACCTGATTGTGCCGGTGCTGATTGCCCCCGAAGCCAAACTGCACGCCGTGGCCAAAGAAGCGGGCATCAGCTTGGAAGGCGTGGAAATCATCAACGTCGAACACAGCCACGAAGCGGCCCAAGTCGCCGCCAAAATGGCCGCCGCCAAGCAACTCGAAGCCCTGATGAAAGGCAGCCTGCACACCGACGAACTGATCCACGCCGTCGTCACCTGCCCGGCGCTGCGCACGGGCCGCCGCATGTCGCACGTGTTCCGTTTTGACGTACCCGCGTACAGCAAACCGCTGCTCATCACCGATGCCGCACTCAACATCAACCCCGGATTGAAAGAAAAAGTCGACATCGTGCAAAACGCGATCGACTTTGCCCACATCCTGGGCACGCCCAACCCCAAGGTGGCGCTGCTGTCGGCGGTCGAGACCGTCAACCCCAACATCCCGTCCACGCTCGACGCCGCTGCGCTGTGCAAGATGGCCGATCGGGGCCAGATCAAGGGCGGCACGCTCGACGGCCCGCTGGCGTTCGACAACGCCATCTCCGCCGTGGCCGCGCGCATCAAGCACATCGAGTCCGACGTGGCCGGTGACGCCGACATCCTGGTGGTGCCCGACCTCGAATCGGGCAACATGCTGGCCAAGCAGCTCGAATACCTGGGCGGCGCCAGCACCTCCGGCATCGTGCTGGGTGCGCGCGTGCCGATCGCCCTGACCAGCCGCGCCGATGGTGCCTCCACCCGCATGGCCTCGGCCCTGCTGGCCAAGCTGGTGGCGCACCACAACCGCCAGAACCAGGCCTGAACACGCGCCCCAGTGCGCCAACACGCACCAAGTGTCAAACCTTCTTCACGGGTTTGACACCTTGCGCGGCTAACCTTGCGGGCATTGTCCTGACGATTTTTCCTTTTTGGCATGCACACCCCCGAACACCACGACGACCTGCTCAAACGCATTGAGCGCGACCTGATCGACGGCTACGACGAAGAGCTCGAACTCGAGATCGAAGACCGCAACATGAGCGGCCCGGCCGAATCGCTGGGCGTGGGCGACACCGACGCCGACAAGAGCCGGCGCATGGCCTACTTCCGCGAGCTGTTCAAGCTGCAGGGCGAACTCGTCAAGCTGCAGGACTGGGTGTCGCACCACAAGAAGAAAGTCGTGATCCTGTTCGAGGGCCGTGACGCCGCTGGCAAGGGTGGCGTCATCAAGCGCATCACGCAGCGGCTCAACCCGCGCGTGTGCCGCGTGGTGGCCCTGCCCGCCCCCAACGACCGCGAACGCACGCAGTGGTACTTCCAGCGTTACGCCTCGCACCTGCCCGCCGGGGGCGAGATCGTGCTGTTCGACCGCAGCTGGTACAACCGCGCCGGGGTCGAGAAGGTCATGGGCTTTTGCAACGACGACGAGTACGAGGAATTCTTCCGCTCGGTGCCCGAATTCGAGCGCATGCTGGTGCGCTCGGGCATCACGCTGATCAAGTACTGGTTCTCCATCAGCGACGACGAGCAGCACCTGCGCTTCCTGGGCCGCATCCACGACCCGCTCAAGCAGTGGAAGCTCAGCCCGATGGACCTGGAAAGCCGCCGCCGCTGGGAGGACTACACCCAGGTCAAGGAAACCATGCTGGAACGCACCCACATCCCGGAAGCCCCGTGGTGGGTGGTGCCCGCCGACGACAAGAAGAAGGCGCGGCTCAACTGCATCCAGCACCTGCTGTCACACTTCAACTACCACGAGATCGAACGGCCTGAAGTCGTGTTGCCCACCCGCGTGCGCAACCCCGACTACATCCGCCACCCCGTGCCGGACGACATGATCGTGCCGGAAATCTACTGACCTCCCCCCGATACCTGCGAAACGACCTTCCCATGGCCATTGTTCTGACGCTCAACGCCGGTTCCTCATCGGTCAAGTTCTCTGTCTACACCCAAATCCCGGCCGGGCTGGAGCCGCTGGCGGCTGGCCAGGTCGAAGGCCTGGGCGCCAAGGCGCACTTTGCCGTCAAGACCGCCGCTGGCGAACGCCACGAGCACTTCTTTGAAGACCACAGCGGCAGCGCCGACCACAGTGTGGCCATCCGCGCCATCCTGGACTGGCTGCAAAGCCGCTACAGCGAACAGCCCGTGGTGGCCGTGGGCCACCGCGTGGTGCACGGCGGCGTGGAATTCGTGCAGCCCGTGGCGATTGACGACAACATCATGGCGCAGTTGGAGCGCCTGGTGCCATTGGCCCCGCTGCACCAGCCGCACAACCTGGCCGGTGTGCGCGCCGCCCTGGCCGCGTTGCCCGACGCGCTGCAGGTGGCCTGCTTCGACACCGCGTTCCACCGCACCCACTCCTACGTGGCCGACACCTTTGCCCTGCCGCGCAGCTACTACGACCAGGGCATCCGCCGCTACGGCTTCCACGGCCTGTCGTACGAGTTCATCGTGCGCCAACTGCGCCAGCAGGAACCCGAACTCGCCAAGGGCCGCGTCATCGTGGCGCACCTGGGCAACGGGGCCTCGATGTGCGCCATCCTGGACGGCAAGTCGGTCGCCTCCACCATGGGCTTTACTGCGCTGGACGGCATGCCCATGGGCACGCGCTGCGGCCAAATCGACCCCGGCGTGCTGCTGTACCTGCTGACGCACTACGGCATGAGCGCCGACCAGATCACCGACCTGCTGTACAAGAACTCCGGCCTCAAGGGCTTGTCGGGCCTGTCGCAGGACGTGCGCGAACTCGAAGCCGCCAACACCCAGGCCGCGCGCGACGCGCTGGCCTACTTCACCGACCGTGGCCGCCGCGAGATCGGTGGCCTGGCCGCCAGCATCGGCGGGCTGGACGCGCTGGTGCTCACCGGCGGCATTGGCGAACACGCCGCCAGCGTGCGCGAAAGCCTGCTGCACGACATGGGCTGGCTGGGCATTGAACTCGACACCGAAGCCAACCGCGCCGGTCAAGGCGTCATCAGCCGCCCCGGCTCGCCGGTCAAGGTGCTGGTCATGGCCACCGACGAAGAACGCATGCTGGCCGAACACGCCGCGCGCGTGGCGGGCATCCTGCACTGAGCCACACCCTTTTTCTCCCTTTTCATTCATCCAAGCAAGGACACTTCATGAACACGACTTTTGTTGACCCCAGCGCCCTCGATCCCCTGCCCAAGGTGTGGGACGAGAACACCCGCATCGGCGACATGCTCAAGGGCAAGCGCGGTCTGGTGGTGGGCGTGGCCAACGACCACAGCATCGCCTTTGGCTGCGCCGCCAAGCTGCGCGCCTTCGGCGCCGAAGTGGCACTGACCTACCTCAACGACAAGTCCAAGACCTACGTCGAACCGCTGGCCAAGCAGATCGACGCCGACCTGCTGCTGCCGCTGGATGTGACCCAGCCCGGCCAGGTGCAAGCCGTGTTCGAGCAGATCCGCGAAAAGTGGGGCTCGATCGACTTCATCATCCACTCCATCGCCTTTGCGCCCAAGGACGACTTGCACGGCCGCATCACCGACTGCTCGCGCGACGGCTTCGTGCAAGCCATGCAGATCTCCTGCCACTCGCTGATCGAGATCGCGCACCACGCCGAGCCTATGCTCAACCCGGGCGGCGCCATCATCACCATGAGCTACTACGGCGCCGACAAGGTGGTGGAGCACTACAACATGATGGGCCCGGTCAAGGCCGCGCTGGAATCGACCGTGCGCTACATGGCCAAGGATCTGGGCGAAAAAGACGTGCGCGTATTCGCCGTGTCACCCGGCCCGCTGCGCACCCGCGCCTCGTCGGGCATCAACCACTTTGACGAGCTGATCGAGATGGCCACCACCCGCTCGCCGGGCCGCCGCCTGGTGGACATTGCCGAGGTGGGCCGCGTGGTGGCATTCCTCGTCAGCGGCAGCGCCTCGGGCATGACCGGCGACGTGATCTACGTGGACGCCGGCCTGCACATCATGGCCTGACCTGGTGGATCGGTGGCCCTGGCGGCCACCACCACGGCACCACACACATCGGCCTTGCTGGCAACGGCAAGGCCGATGCCTTTTGGGGGATTCACTTTTGCAAGCCGACGGTCGGCATTTTCATACCCGCGTCATACAATGGACGTTACGAAATTGCAACGGTTGCCAAGGTCATGAACGATAACCATCCCCTGAACGTCCTGTTTTTGTGTGTCCACAACGCTGCCCGCAGCATTCTGGCCGAGGCGGTGCTCAACCACATCGGTGGTGCGCGCTTCCGCGCCTGGTCGGCGGGCACGCACTGCACCCCCGACCACCAGCCGCACCCGCTGGCACTGGAGGCGCTGCACAGCGCGGGCATCGACACCACAGGCCTGCGCAGCAAGAACTGGGACGAATTCATGGGCGCCGACGCCCCGGCGCTGGATCTGGTCATCACCGTGTGCGACACCGCAGCAGGCGAGCCCTGCCCCACCTGGCCCGGCCAGCCTGCCATCGCCCACTGGAGCTACCCCGACCCCTCGCTGGTCGAAGGCAGCCACGAACACCAGCTCGAAGCCTTCAAGCACACCATGCACGCCTTGCACCAGCGCATGGAGCTGCTGATGAGCCTGCCGCTGTCGCGGCTGGACAAGCTGATGCTGGAAACCGAAGCCAAGCGCTTGGCACAGCACTGACCACGCCGCCGCCCCGACAGCAGAACGCGGTGGGGGTGGCCGCGTTCGTGCTGCCCGCCAATCAGGTGTTGGCTGCGGCCTGGGCCGCCATCTGCTGCGCCAATGCCTGGGCTTGGGCCGCATCACGCGCTTCCACCATGATGCGCAACAGCGGCTCGGTACCGCTGGCGCGGATCAGCACCCGGCCCTCCGCCCCCAGTTGCTGCTCGGCTTGCACGATGGCTTCCTGCAACCCAGTGTTGGCTTTCCAGTCCTGCCCCGGCTGCAGGCGCACGTTCACCAACGTCTGCGGGAACAGCGTCACGCCTTGCAACAGATCGGCCAGCGCAACACCACTGCGCACACAGGCCTGCAACACCTGCAGCGCCGACACTAGGCCATCGCCGGTGGTGTGCTTGTCGAGCACCAGCAGATGGCCGGAGCCCTCGCCGCCCAGCGTCCAGTGGTGGCGGTGCAGCTCCTCCAGCACATAGCGGTCGCCCACCTTGGCGCGCACAAACTGCACGCCCTTGGCACGCAAGGCCAGCTCCACCGCCATGTTGGTCATCAGCGTGCCCACCACGCCGGGCACCACCTGGTCGCGCCCCAGCCGCTCGTTGGCCAGCACGTACAGCAGCTCGTCGCCGTTGTAGAGGCGGCCTGCGGCGTCCACAACCTGCAGGCGGTCGGCATCGCCGTCCAGCGCAATGCCCACATCGGCCTGGTGCTGCAACACCGCCGCTACCAGCGCCTCGGGGTGCGTAGCGCCCACACCCTGGTTGATGTTCAACCCGTCCGGCTGGCAACCAATGGCAATGACTTCTGCGCCCAGCTCGTGGAACACCTTCGGCGCGATGTGGTACGCCGCACCGTGCGCGGCATCCACCACAATCTTCATGCCTTTGAGCGTTAACTCGTTGCCAAACGTGCTCTTGCAAAACTCGATGTAACGCCCAGCAGCATCGTCCAACCGGCGGGTCTTGCCCAGGCTGGCCGAATCGACCCACACCGGCGGCTCGTTCAGGGCCGCTTCCACCTCCAGCTCCCAGGCGTCGGGCAGCTTGTTACCCTGGGCGCTGAAGAACTTGATGCCGTTGTCGGCAAACGGGTTGTGGCTGGCCGAAATCACCACGCCCAGGCTGGCGCGCTGCGCCCGCGTGAGGTACGCCACCGCCGGCGTGGGCACCGGCCCCAGCAGCACCACATCCACCCCCGCCGAGTTGAAGCCCGACTCCAGCGCCGACTCCAGCATGTAGCCCGAAATGCGAGTGTCCTTGCCGATCAGCACCGTCGGATGCGCCTCGGTGCGCTTGAGCACGCGCCCCACCGCATGGGCCAGCCGCAGCACAAAGTCGGGCGTGATCGGGGCTTGTCCCACCGTGCCACGTATGCCATCGGTACCAAAATAGTGACGTTGCATTGTTAAATCCTGTCCGTGTTGTAATCTGACCTGATTTTATTTTCAATGATCCATGCTGCTGCGCATCGTTGCCATTTTGTTTCCGTTGTTTGCCATCGCGGCCTTGGGCTACGCCATCGGGCACCAGCGCCAGCCCGACATGGCGCACGCCAACCAGCTCAACATCGACGTGTTCGTGCCCGCGCTGGTGTTTGCGGCCATGACGCGGCAGGGCTTCCACGTCAACGCCCACTGGCCGCTGCTGTTCGCCACCTTTGTGGTGATTGCGGGCTCGGGCGTGGTGGGCTGGGCCATTGCGCGCGGGCTGGGCATGGCCCCCAAGACGCTGGTGCCCACCCTGATGTTCAACAACTGCGGCAACCTGGGCCTGCCACTGGCTGTGCTGGCGTTTGGCGAGCAAGCGCTGGCCCCCGCCGTGGTGATGTTCGTGGTGTCCAACATCATGCACTTCTCGTTCGGCAGTTGGTACCTGAACCAGCAGATGGCCTGGTCATCGGTCTGGAAATCGCCCACCGTGATCGCGTCGGTGGCCGGGCTGGCGGTCAACGCCGCAGGCTGGAGCATCTGGCCGCCGCTGCTGACCGCCATCAAAATGGTCGGCGACATCTCGATCCCGCTGATGCTGTTTGCGCTGGGCGTGCGGCTGGCGCAATCGCAAATCCAGGCGGTGGGCATTGGCATGCTGGGCGCCACGCTGCGGCCCGTGGTGGGCATGGTGCTGGCTTGGGGCACCGCCACTGCCATGCAACTGCCAGCACAAGAACAGGCGCTGCTGCTGGTGTTTGGTGCCCTGCCGCCCGCTGTGCTCAACTACATGTTTGCCGAACGCTACCAGCAGGAACCCGAGAAAGTGGCTTCGATGGTGCTGGTCGGCAACGTGGCCGCCCTGCTCTTCCTACCGATCGCACTGGCCTTGGCCCTGCCCTGAGCACAGAATCACCCCGCAACTGACCCACCCGGCAGACACTTCAGGGCAATCGCATTTACCCCCGAGGCCGTAGCCCCAGCAGTGCCGCACGGTAGTCGGCGTTGCGGTCGGCGGTTTGACGTCGGCTGTGCAGGCTGCGCTTGGGGTAGCGGGTGTCCTGG
>NZ_NWBQ01000052.1 GCF_002837135.1 Macromonas bipunctata
TACGGTGAAATATCCGGGCTGAGACGCCGACGACGCTGCCTTGGTCTGTCTGCGGTTGAGCTGGTGATGGCGGCGGTCGGATATGGCCGCTGCCATTATGTTTTGCGCACCTTGAAGATGGCGGTGCTGGCGCGCAGGTTCGGTTGCCAGCGGATGGGGTGGCCTTCATGCAAGCCCAGGCTGTCTTCAATTTGCAGTCCAGTGTTGCGCGCGAGGTGGCCGAAGTCGCTGAAGGTGCCGACCCGGATGTTGGGCGTGTTGTACCACTGGTAGGGCAGGCGCTTGGTGACGGGCATGTGACCTTGCAGCACGCGCAGGCGGTTGGGCCAGTGCGCAAAGTTGGGAAACGCGATGATGCCCATGCGCCCCACGCGTGCGGTCTCGCGCAGCATGGTTTCGGTGTTGCGCAGGTGCTGCAGGGTGTCGATTTGCAGCACGACATCGAAGCTGTTGTCCTCGAAGATGGCCAGCCCGTCGTTCAGGTTGAATTGCAGTACGTTGACGCCTTGTTGCAGGCAGGCCTGTACCTTGGTGTCGTCGATCTCGACCCCGTAGCCGCTGCACTGGCGCTGGGTTTGCAGGTAGGCCAGCAGGTCGCCGTTGCCGCAGCCCAGATCGAGCACGCGCGACCCGGGCGGGATCCATTGGGCGATGAGGTGTTGCAGGGCGGGGTCGCTCATGCCGGGCTCCGTGTGACGCTGGAGGTGATTTGCTGGTTGAAGTAGGTGCGCACGGCGGCGTGGTACCGGGGATCGTCGAGCAGGAAGGCGTCGTGGCCGTGTGGGGCGTCGATTTCGGCGTAGCTGACGTCGCGCTGGTTGTCGAGCAGGGCCTTGACGATTTCGCGGCTGCGTACGGGCGAGAAGCGCCAGTCGGTGCTGAAGCTGATCAGCAGGAATTTGGCCTGGGCGCGTGCCAGGGCGGCACTGAGGTTGCCACCGCAGGCGCGGGCGGGGTCGAAGTAGTCCAGCGCGCGGGTGATGAGCAGGTAGGTGTTGGCGTCGAAGTATTCGCTGAACTTGTCGCCCTGGTAGCGCAGGTAGCTTTCGATCTGGAACTCGATGGCCTGGGTGCTGTACTGGTAGGCGCGTTCGGCGGCGTTGCGGGTATCGCCCCCAGATGGCTGGGTGAGCTGGCGGCCGAACTTGGTATTCATCACGTCGTCGCTGAGGTAGGTGATGTGGCCGATCATGCGCGCGATGCGCAAGCCACGCCGCGGTAGGGTGCCAGCGCGCAGGTAGTGGCCGCCGTGGAAGTCGGGGTCGGTGACGATGGCGCGGCGTGCGACTTCGTTGAAGGCGATGTTCTCGGCGGTGAGGTTGGGCGCGCTGGCGATGACGACGGCGTGACGCACGCGGTCGGGGTGTTGCAGTGTCCAGCTCAGGGTTTGCATGCCGCCCAGGCTGCCGCCCATGACGGCAGCGAGTTGCTCGATGCCCAGTGCGTCGAGCAAGCGGGCCTGGGCGTTGACCCAGTCTTCCACGGTGACGACGGGGAAGTCGGCGCCCCAGGCCTGGCCGGTGGCCGGGTTGGTGTGGGTGGGGCCGGTGGAGCCGAAGCAGGAGCCCAGGTTATTGACGCCGATGACGAAGAAGTGGTCGGTATCGACGGGCTTGCCGGGGCCGATCATGTTGTCCCACCAGCCCTCGCTTTTGGCGATGGGCTGGCCGCTGGCGTCGGCGTGCAACCCGGCCACATGGTGCGAGGCGTTGAGGGCGTGGCAGATGAGCACGGCGTTGGAGCGGTCGGCGTTCAATTGACCGTAGGTCTCAAACACCAGTTCGTAGCTTGGCAACACAGCGCCGCTTTGCAGCGGTAGCGGCTCATGGAAGCGTAAGGTTTGGGGCGTGACGATCAAACTGTTTCACCTTGGGGCCGAGCGCCCCTGCAAAGAAAAAACCCGGTACCGCCAAACCAGAG
Organism: Macromonas bipunctata; assembly: GCF_002837135.1. Classification (GTDB taxonomy): domain Bacteria; phylum Pseudomonadota; class Gammaproteobacteria; order Burkholderiales; family Burkholderiaceae_C; genus Macromonas_A; species Macromonas_A bipunctata. The sequence goes on from NZ_NWBQ01000052.1 coordinate 1,921, forward strand.
ACGGGGCGTCAGAACCGGGTGTCTCCTGTTTAGCGGTATTTGTAACGCGCCCGCAAGCTGGAAGCAAATCGGCGCACTGGAGCCTAGTATAAATGTGTCGGCTGGCGCGGGTGCGGTGTGCGGTCAGGCGCTGGGTGGGGAGCCGGTCGGCGTTTTGGTCGCCAGAGCGTCGCGTTTGCACAACACTGTGGTGGTTTTAGCGCGAAATGGGCAGCCAGCCGGTACCTACTTGCTTGGGAGGGCTTTAAAAAGTACAAAAAAGTGTGCCGCCAGCCTGTGCAGCGCGCATAATGCCGATACGCATGCACTCGCATGCGGTGACAGGTGATAGGTCAGTTTCGTGTGCCACAGCGGCCAATGCAGTTTTGTTGTGCTTTCGGGGCCCCATCGCTTTTGTTTTTGTTTTTTGAGGAGTCCCGCCATGGGCAACAAACTGTACGTCGGCAACCTGCCTTACACCGTTCGTGATGAAGATCTGAACCAAGCTTTCTCGGCTTTTGGCGATGTTGCCAGCGCCAAGGTGATGATGGAGCGCGACACCGGCCGTTCCAAGGGTTTTGGCTTTGTGGAAATGGGCAGCGACGCCGATGCACAAAGCGCCATCGAAGGCATGAACGGTCAATCCTTGGGTGGTCGTAGCCTGGTGGTGAACGAAGCGCGTCCGATGGAAGCGCGTCCCCCCCGCACCGGCGGCTTCGGCGGCGGTGCCCGTCGCGAAGGCGGTTTCGGTGGCGGCAATGAAGGTGGCTTCCGCAGCCCCTACGGCGGCGGTGGTCGTCGTGACGGTGGCAGCCGCGGCGGTTACTGATCCAGATTTGTGGCGGTTGGCCTTGGCCAGCCGCCCAGTGTTCTGAAAAAAAGCCCTGGTGCGCAAGCGCCGGGGCTTTTTTGTTGCCACCTGATGGTGGGCGGATCTACTGGCTTTGCAGGGTGGCGCGCACTTGACCTTGCAGGGTGGCGATGCCTTGCTGGTGGTCGTAGTGCAGCTGGTTGCCGTACATGTGGTTGTGGCCGCGCACCAGGTGCACGGGCTGGTTGGATTGCAGTTGCTGGGTCTGCGTGTTGAGTTGCAGGTGTTCGCCCTCCAACTGCAGCGTGGGGGCTGTGGTGTCGTCTGTGCCGCGTGTGACGCGGACTTGGCCCTGGAGCTGGTAGTCGGTGTGGTCGGCGTTGCTGTGCAGCTGCCGGGCCTGGGCGGTGATGGCTTGCCCTTGTGCGTTGAGGCTGCGCACCCGGGCTTGCTGCACTTCAAGTTGCCCAGTGCCGGGAAAGTGCTGGGCTTGTGTGCCGCGCAGTTCCTGTTGCAAGGCACCGTCGGGGCCGAAGGTGCGCACGGCAAAGCCGTGCATGAAGTAGTCGGGGTGCTGGCTGGCTTGGGGCGTTGCCGGTGTGGTGGCGGTAGTGGGGTTGAGGCGCACGATCCAGTAGCTGCCCAGCGCCAAGCTCCCCATCAGCAGCACGGGCAGGTAGATGGAGAGGCGGTTCCAGCCGTAGCGGCGGGCGCGGGCACTGGGCGTCATGCCGCAGCGGCTTGCAGCAGGTGGGCGTAGTGGCCGCTGGCGACGAGGAACAGGTCGCAGCATTCGCGCACCGCACCCTGGCCAGCAGCGGCCTGGGTGGTGTGGTGGGCCAGGGCCCGGATTTCGGCGTGCGCGTGTGGTGGGGCGATGGCCAGCGCGCAGCGGCGCAGCATGGGCAGGTCGGGCCAGTCGTCGCCCATGGCAGCCGCATCAGCCCAGGTGAGGCCAAATTCTTGCAGGATGCTTTCGGCGGCGGGGCGTTTGTCTTCGGTGCCGAAGCGTGCGTGGGTGATGCCCAGCGCCTGGAGCCGCAGCCGCAGCGCGGGGGAGTCGCGCCCGGTGACGATGGCGGGGGTGATGCCCGCCTGTTGCAGCAGCTTGAGGCCGTGGCCGTCCAGGGTGTTGAAGCGTTTGAGGGTTTCGCCCGCTTCGGTGAAGTAGAGGCCACCGTCGGTGAGGACGCCATCGACATCGAAGAACACCACGCGCACGGACTGGGCCTGCAGCAGCAGTTCGGGTGCGAAGTGGAGGGTGGGCTGCAGGGGCGGAAGGGTGCTCATGGTGGGGGAGGCTTCAGATGACTTTGGCGCGCATGAGGTCGTGGTTGTTGACGGCGCCGCAGAGTTCGCCCGCGCTGTTGACGACCAGCAGGCTGTTGATGCGGTGGGTTTCCATCAGTTCGGCGGCCTGGGCGGCCAAGGCGCTGGCGGTGATGGTGCGGGGTTGGGGGTGCATGATGTCGGCGGCGCGCACGCTGCGCAGGTCGCTGCCGGATTCGATCAGGCGGCGCAGGTCGCCGTCGGTGAAGATGCCGATGGGCTGCTGCTGCGGGTTGACGATGGCGCTGGCGCCCAGGCCCTTGGCGCTGATTTCGCGCATGAGTTCGCTCAGGGTGGCCTCCGGGCCAACGCGGGGCACGGCGTCGCCGCTGCGCATGACGTCGGAGACCAGCGTCAGCAAGCGCCGCCCCAACGCGCCACCGGGGTGGGAGCGCGCGAAGTCGTCGGGGCGGAAGCCGCGCGCGTTGAGCAGCGCGATGGCCAGCGCGTCGCCCAGCGCGAGTTGCACGGTGGTGCTGGCGGTGGGGGCGAGGTTGTGCGGGCAGGCTTCTTTTTCGACGCTGGTGTCGAGCACGACGTCGGCGTGGCGGCCCAAGCTGGAGTCGGGCTGGCCGGTCATGCCCAGCAGCGGCACGCCCATGCGCTTGATGAGGGGCAGGATGGCGGTAAGTTCTTCGCTTTCGCCGCTGTTGCTGATGGCGAGCACCACGTCGTGGCGCGTGATCATGCCCAGGTCGCCGTGGCTGGCTTCGGCCGGGTGGACGAACATGGCGGGCGCGCCGGTGGAGGCCAGGGTGGCGGCGATCTTGCGCCCGATGTGGCCGCTCTTGCCCATGCCGGTGACGACGATGCGGCCCTGGCAGCCCAAGGCGAGCTGCACGGCCTGGGCAAAGCGGGCGTCCAGACGCTGCGCCAGGCGCTGGATGGCCTGGGCTTCGATGTCGAGTGCGGTGCGCGCCTGGGCCAGGGCGCTGGCGGTGTCCACGGCAATGGGGGTATTCATGGGGCAATTATCGGCGAAGGTGGTGTTGTTGCGTGGTAATCGCCGCCGTGCGCTGGTTAAGATAGGTTGATGAATTCGCTTGATATTGCCCTGTTGTATTTGCTGGCCGCCGTGGTGGGGGTGGTGGCGCGCCGTTCGCTCAAGTTGCCGCCGATGCTGGGGTATCTGGCGGTGGGGGTGCTGATCGGGCCCAATGCGCTGGCGCTGGCGCAGGATTCGGCTGGGGTGCGTTATCTGGCCGAGTTCGGGGTGGTGTTCCTGATGTTTGTGATTGGGCTGGAGTTCAGCCTGCCCAAGTTGCAGACCATGAAGCGGCTGGTGTTCGGGCTGGGGCTGGCGCAGGTGGTGCTGACGGTGGTGCTGACGACGCTGGCGTCGCTGGCGCTGGACTGGCTGCTGCCGCAGTGGTGGAAGCTGGAGTGGTACACCGCGCTGGCGCTGGGCGGGGTGATGTCGATGAGTTCGACCGCGATCGTGGTCAAGCTGGTGTCGGACCGGCTGGAGCTCGAGAGCGAGCACGGCAAGCGCGTGGTGGGCATTTTGCTGTTCCAGGACTTGGCGGTGGTGCCGCTGCTGGTGCTGATTCCGGCGCTGGGCGCGCCGCCGCAGGAGTTGTTCACCGAGCTGGGGCTGGCGCTGCTCAAGGCGGTGGTGCTGCTGGCGGTGCTGCTGACCGGGGGCCAGAAGGTGATGCGCTGGTGGCTGACGCTGGTGGCGCGGCACAAGAGCGACGAGCTGTTCATGCTCAACCTGCTGCTGATCACGCTGGGGCTGGCGTGGCTGACGGAGCACGCGGGCCTGTCGCTGGCGCTGGGCGCGTTTGTGGCCGGGATGCTGATTGCCGAGACCGAGTTCAAGCACCAGGTGGAGACCGATATCCGGCCGTTCCACGATGTGCTGCTGGGGCTGTTTTTCATCACGATTGGCATGTTGCTGGACTGGTGGCTGGTGGTGGAGCGTTGGCCGCTGGTGCTGCTGTTGCTGGTGTTGTCGCTGCTGTTCAAGTTCGGGCTGATCACGCTGCTGGCCAAGGCGTTTGGCGCCACGGCGGGCACGGCGCTGCGCACCGGGCTGTACCTGGCGCAGGCGGGGGAGTTTGGCTTTGTGCTGTTGAGCCTGGCCAACCAGAACAAGCTGGTGCCGCCGGAGCTGTTCAACCCGGTGCTGGCGTCGATGGTGATTTCGATGCTGCTGGCGCCGTTCGTCATCATGGCCAGCAACTGGGTGGTGATGAAGCTGGCGGGCAGCGACTGGCTGATGCAGTCGGTGCAGATGACCAAGATTGCCAGCAAGGCGCTGGTGGCGGACAAGCACGTCATCATCTGCGGCTATGGCCGCTGTGGCCAGAACCTGGCCAAGATGCTGGAGCAGGAGGGCATTGCGTACATGGCGCTGGACCTCGACCCTGACCGGGTGCGCCACGCGGCGGCAGCGGGCCGCTCGGTGGTGTTTGGCGATGCGGCGCGCCTGCAGGCGCTCAAGGCGGCGGGTCTGAGCCGCGCCAGCGCGGTGGTGATCACGTACCTGGACACGCCCAGCGTGATGAAGGTGCTCAACCACGCGCACGAGCACGCGCCCAATGTGCCGGTGGTGGTGCGCACGCTGGACGACCACGACCTGGAAAAGCTGCAGGCCGCTGGTGCCACCGAGGTGGTGCCCGAGGCGATCGAGGCCAGTCTGATGTTGGCCGGGCACGCGCTGGCGCTGGTGGGGGTGCCGATGCGCCGCGTCTTCAAGCTGGTGCAGCAGCAGCGCGAGGCGCGCTACAGCCTGCTGCGCGGGCATTTTTACAACAGTGGCGATGAGGCGCAGGACGAGCTGGACCAGCGTCGCCTGGCCAAGGTGACGCTGCCGCTGGCCAGCCAGACCGTGGGGCAGCGCCTGGCCGAGCTGCCGCTGGAGGCGATGGGGGTGCGGGTGTTGAGCGTGCGCCGGGCCAACGGCAAGGCGGTGGCGCTGCAGGACGGGCTGGTGCTGCAGGGCGGTGACACGCTGATGCTGTCGGGCGTGCCCGAGGTGCTGGGGCAGGCCGAGGCGTTGCTGGTGTCGGGGCGCTGAGGCGCGGCGCCATAATCGCACCATGAACGACCTGACCCTGGATTTGCGCGCCTACCTGCGCACCGTGCCCGACTGGCCGGTGCCGGGGGTGCAGTTTTGCGACATCACTCCGCTGCTGCAGGATGCGGCGGCGTTCCGTGCCCTCATCGACACGCTGGCGCAGCGTTACCGCACGCCGCAGCACGCCCCGCAGGCGGTGGCAGCGCTGGACGCGCGCGGCTTTGTGCTGGGCGCGGCGCTGGCCTATGCGCTGGGTGTAGGTTTTGTACCGATACGCAAGCAGGGCCGCTTGCCCTACGATACGGTCACCCAGAGTTACGAGCTGGAGTGCGGCAGTGCCACGCTGGAGCTGCACACCGACGCGGTGCGGCCTGGCCAGCGCGTGCTGCTGGTGGACGACGTGATTGCCACTGGCGGCACCCTGCTGGCGGGCAAGCACCTGTTGCAGGCGCTGGGCGCGCAGGTGACGGAGGCCGCCGCCATTCTGGCCGTGCCGCAACTGGGCGGGGTGCAGCGCCTGCAGGCCGACGGTCTGGCGGTGTTCACCCTGCTGTGAAAAAACGCGGCCACCACCATCAGCCCGTGGCGGGTTTTGGCCGATACTTGGCTGTCCAAGCCTGAAGTAGCAAAGGAGCTTACATGAATGTGTCGATGCGCGGTGGTCATGCGCTGTCCGCCAGTGGTGCCGGTGCCCAGGGCAGTGCTGAGTTTTTGACGTTCCGTCTGGGTGCCGAGGAGTACGGCATCGATATCTTGCGGGTGCAGGAGATCCGCTCGTTCGAGGAGCCGACCCGCATTGCCAACTCGCTGCCCTTCATCAAGGGGGTGGTGAACCTGCGCGGCGTGATCGTGCCGGTGGTGGACTTGCGCATCAAGCTGGGGTGTGCGTTGGTGGAGTACAACAGCTTCACCGTGGTGATTGTGCTCAACGTCAAGGGGCGTGTGGTGGGGGCGGTGGTGGATTCGGTGTCGGACGTGCTGGAGCTGCAGCGCGAGAACATCAAGCCCGCGCCCGACATGAACAGCCAGGTCGATACCGCCTACATCACCGGCATTGCCAGCGTGGGCGAGCGCATGCTGATCCTGATGGACATTGAGGCGCTGATGAGCAGCCCGGACATGGGGTTGCTGGACGGCAATTTCTAAAGCTGTGCTCACCAACGCCGCCTGGGTGGCCAGCGTTGGATGAGCGGTGTGGTGGTGGGTGTCCGGGGCTGGGAAATGAATCTGATGTTTTTGATGCGCCGGTTCTCGATCCGACTGCGCATGGTGGGCGCGATAGGCGTGGTGCTGCTGCTGCTGTGCGGCGTGGGCGTGGCCGGTCTGTGGGGCTTGTTCCACATGCAGCGCCTGCACGGCCAGCTGGTGCAGCATTCGGTGGCCGAGATGGCGGTGCAGTCCAGGCTGCTGGCGGGACTGGGGGCGTTACGCCGCCACGAGCGCGACATGCTGCTGCAGCACACCGACCCGGCCCAGGTGCAGGCGACCCAGGGCCGCTGGCAGGCGGTGCTGCGCACCGTGCAAGCGCAGCTGCAGGCGGTGCAAGCCGGGGCGGCCGATGCCGACAACGCCATCGTGGCCGAGGTGGAGCGCCAGTTGCAGCATTACGCCCAGGCCGTGGTCCCGGTGGCGCAGCAGCTGGCCAGTGGCGGCTACGCCACTTTGGGTGATGCCAACGCCCTGCTGGCCACGGCGCACCAGGCGTTCGAGCAGATCGACGCCCAGATGCTGCGCCTGGAGGAAACGCTGGCGCAGGAAGTGGCGCTGGCCGAGCAGGAGGCCCAAGCGGCCGGGCAGCGGCTGCTGGTGTTCTTTGCGGTGCTGGTGGGGCTGGCGGTGGTGGTGGTGGTGCCGACCACGGTGGCCAACATGCAAAGCATCTGCCGCCCGCTGCAGGAAGCCGAGGCGGTGGCGGTGGCCATTGCGCGCGGCGACCTGAGCACGCGTGTTGCGGTGCAGGGCAGCGACGAAATCAGCGACCTGATGCGCAGCCTGTTTGACATGCAGGCTTCGATAGCCCGCATTGTGGGCGAGGTGCGCCAGGTGTCGGACCACATCCGCAGCTCCAGCGCCGAGGTGGCCGGCGGCAACCAGGACTTGAGCCAGCGCACCGAGCAGGCCAACCACAGCCTGGAGGCCACGGCGGCCAGCATCCAGCAGCTCACCGGCAACGTGCAGCGCGCGGTGGACAAGGCGCGCGAGGCCAGCGACATGGCCGCCGCCAACGCCGCCGTGGCTCAGCGTGGCGGCGAGGTGGTGGGCCAGGTGGTGGCCACCATGGACGCCATCAACCAGAGCAGCCGCAAGATCCACGACATCATTGGCGTGATCGACGGCATCGCGTTCCAGACCAACATCCTGGCGCTGAATGCGGCGGTGGAAGCGGCGCGCGCCGGCGAGCAGGGGCGTGGCTTTGCGGTGGTGGCGGGCGAGGTGCGCAGCCTGGCGCAGCGCAGCGCCGAGGCGGCGCGCGAGATCAAGGGCCTGATTGGCCACAGCGTGGCGCAGGTCGAATCTGGCGCCGGGCTGGTGCACCAGGCGGGGCTGACGATAGGCGACATTGTGGACAAGGCGCAGCAGGTGGCGGCGCTGATCGACGACATCACCGCCACCACCACTGCCCAGTCGGGCAGCATCACCGAGGTGAATGTGGCGGTGGGGCAGCTGGATCAGGCGACGCAGCAGAATGCGGCACTGGTGCAGGCAGGCACCGCCGCATCGGAGAGCCTGCGCGCGCAGGCGCAGCGCTTGGGTGAGACGGTGGCCGTGTTCCGCCTGGCCAGCGATGTGGGCGAGCACCCGCCGCTGCCGCCTGCGGCCACGCGCCGTCACCGCAGTGGTGGCACCGGCTACCACGGCTCGGAGCGGCGCCAGCGGTCGTCCTGAACTTGTACGTTCATCGGGGAGGGTTGAGGGGGTCCAGGGGGCGTTGTCGGGCCGTCAGCGTGTGGACGTGGCCTAGGCCGCCTGGCGGCGCAGCGCGGCCAGCCACAGCAGCGCCAGTCCGGTCAGGCCCACCGGCAGCAGCGAGCCCCAGTTCAGCAGCGTCCAGCCCTGGGTGGTGACCAGCGCACCGGAGGCAAACGAGGTGAAGGCCATGGTGGCAAACACCGCAAAGTTGATGGCGGCCTGCGCCTTGTCCTTTTCCTCGGGGCGGTAGGCCTGCATGGCCAGCGTGGTGCTGCCGGTGAACAGGAAGTTCCAGCCCACGCCCAGCACAAACAGCGCCAGCAGGAACTGGTGCAAGTCCTGGCCCGACAGCGCAATCGCAATGCACAGCGCGTTGAGCACCACACCCACGCCCATCACCACCAGGGTGCCAAAACGCTTGATGAGGTGCCCGGTGAAAAAGCCCGGCGCAAACATGCCGATCACGTGCCATTCCAGCACCAGCGCGGCGTCGGAAAACGGCATGCCGCACACCTGCATGGCCAGCGGCGTGGCCGCCATCAGCAGGTTCATGACGCCATAGCCCAGCGCCGCGCCCACGGTGGCGACCAGGAACACGGGCTGGCGCACGATCTCGCGCAAGGGGCGGCCCGAGGCGCCCTGGGCCTGGCGGGTGGCTTCGGTGGGGAATTGCACCAGCGACAAGATGCCCAGCGACAGCAACGCCACCAGCACCAACGCCAGGTAGGCGCCGGTGAACGGCGCGCCCCAGCCATCCTTGGTGTGGTTGGCCAGATTGGGCCCCAGCACCGCGCCCAGCAGCCCGCCGGCCAGCACCAGCGACACGGCTTTCTCGCGGAACGCGGGCGCGGCCAGTTCGGCAGCGGCAAAGCGGTAGAGCTGGCCGTTGGCGCTGTAGTAGCCCGCAATCAGCGTGGCCAGCACCAGCGCCCAGAACTGCCCGGCGTTGACGGCCCAGGCCCCCAGCAGTGCCGACAGCACCGCCACCACCAGCCCGAGCTGGAACGACACCTTGCGCCCCCAGCGTGCCTGGCTGCGCGCCACCAGCCCGGTGGACAAGGCCCCGCCCACCACATAGCCCATCACGGGCAGGGTGGCCATCCAGCCTTGCGGGGCCAGGCTCAGGCCCACCAGGCCATTGATGGCGATGAAGACGACGTTGTTGGTCAGAAACAGGCCTTGCAGGGCGGCCAGCAGCCACAGGTTGCGGTTCATGGGGCGTCATCATACCGGGCGGGGTACGTGGGGCGGTTGAAAATGCAGGCCATTGGCCCCAGTTCCTACAATTGGCCTTTGTGCAACCTCCCGGGCGCTGTGCCCGTTTTATTTGAGAGCGACCTGCCCATGGTTCCCCATCTCGTCACGGCCCTGACCGGCCCCATCAACGAACTCGAACAGCGTATTCTGGAATCCACGCCGGTGATCGAGCGCTGGTTCCGCCTGGAATGGATGGAGCACACGCCGCCGTTTTACTCGTCGGTGGACATCCGCAACGCGGGCTTCAAGCTCGCGCCGGTCGATACCAACCTCTACCCCGGCGGCTGGAACAACCTCACGCCCGAAATGCTGCCGCTGGCGGTGCAGGCCGCCATGGCTGCGATCGAGAAGATCTGTCCCGAGGCCAAGAACCTGCTGCTGGTGCCCGAGAACCACACGCGCAACATGTTCTACCTGATGAACGTGGCGCAGCTGCAGAAGATCTTCTTCCAGGCCGGGCTCAACGTGCGCCTGGGCTCGCTCAATCCCGAGATCAAGGAGGCCACCACCTTCAACCTGCCCAATGGCGAGCAGGTGACGCTGGAGCCACTGATCCGCAACGGGCGCCGCATCGGGCTCAAGCATTTTGACCCGTGTACCATTTTGCTCAACAACGACTTGAGCGCCGGTGTGCCCGGCATGCTGGAGGACTTGCACGAGCAGTTTTTGCTGCCGCCGCTGCACGCGGGCTGGCACGTGCGCAAGAAGAGCCTGCACTTCAAGGCCTATGAGGAAGTGGCCAAGCGCTTTGGCAAGCTGCTGGGCATGGACCCGTGGTTGATCAATCCGATGTTCAACAGCTGCGGCCAGGTCAACTTTGCCGAAGGCACCGGTATGGAGTGCCTGCAGACCAATGTGGATGCGCTGCTGGGCAAGATCCGCAAGAAGTACAAGGAGTACGGCATCACCGAAAAGCCGTTCGTGGTGGTCAAGGCCGACAACGGCACCTACGGCATGGGCATCATGACGGTGCGCGACGCCAAGGAGCTCGACAGCCTCAACCGCAAGACCAAGAACAAGATGAACGTCATCAAGGACGGCCAGCAGGTCTCCGACGTCATCATCCAGGAAGGCGTGCTCACGCACGAGCAGATCAACGACGCGGTGGCCGAGCCGGTGGTGTACATGATGGACCGCTACGTGGTGGGCGGCTTCTACCGCGTGCACGCCGAGCGCGGTGTGGACGAGAACCTCAACGCGCCGGGTGCGAGCTTTGTGCCGCTGGCGTTCGAGAAGAGCGCGCAGCAGCCGCAACCGGGCCAGAAGCCGGGGGCGAGCGTACCCAACCGCTTCTACATGTACGGCGTGATTGGCCGCCTGGCCATGCTGGCCGCCAGCTACGAGCTCGAAGCCACCGACCCCAACGCCGAAAGCTACGATTAAGCCCGCCAGGGGCAGGGTTTTTGCACCCTGTTGGTGCAGGTTGCGCGCACCCGAAAAGTGCGTGCATTGCCGACACAAATCGGGCGCACAATAGCGGCCTTTGCATCAACCCGGGACGGCCCCAGGCCGCCCTGTAAGTCACGTGTCGGCCTCAAAATCTTCTCTCGGTGCGCTCACGCTGGGCGCCATTGGCGTGGTGTACGGCGACATTGGCACCAGTGTGCTGTACGCGCTCAAGGAGGTGTTCCACTCGGGGCACGTGGAGTTCACGCCCGGCAACATCTACGGCGTGCTCTCCATCCTGTTCTGGACGCTGACCGTCATCGTCTCGCTCAAGTACGTGGTGCTGGTGCTGCGCGCCGACAACCACGGCGAGGGCGGCTTGGTGGCCATGTTGGCGCTGGCGTCGCAGTCGGTGAAAGACCGGCCCGTGCTGCGCAAGTGGATGCTGCTGATCGGCATCTTTGGCACCTGCCTGTTCTACGGCGATGGCGTGATCACGCCCGCCATCTCGGTGCTGTCGGCGGTGGAGGGGCTGGAGGTGGTGTCGCCCAACTTCAAGAAGGCGGTGATTCCGCTCACGCTGGTGATCCTGTTCGGGCTGTTTGCGGTGCAAAAGCACGGCACGGCGGGCATAGGCAAGTTCTTTGGCCCGTTGACGCTGCTGTGGTTTGCCACCATTGCGGCGCTGGGCGTGGCGCAGATTGTGACCCACCCCGAGATTCTGTGGGCCCTGAGCCCGCATCACGCGCTGGTCTTCATTCTGCAGAACCCGGGCACGACCTTCATCATCCTGGGCGCGGTGGTACTGTGCGTGACGGGCGGCGAGGCGCTGTACGCCGACATGGGCCACTTTGGCAAGCAGCCGATCCGGCTGGCGTGGTTCTCGGTGGTGATGCCCGCGCTGACGCTGAACTACTTTGGCCAGGGTGCGCTGCTGCTGGCCGAACCCGAGGCGGTGAAGAACCCGTTCTTCAACATGGCGCCGGAATGGGCCTTGCTGCCGCTGGTGGGCCTGGCCACGGCGGCCACGGTGATTGCGTCACAGGCGCTGATCTCGGGCGCCTTCAGCGTCACCAAGCAGGTGATCCAGCTGGGGTATCTGCCGCGTCTGCAGGTGCTGCACACCAGCGTCAAGGACACTGGCCAGATCTACATGCCGTTTGTCAACTGGGGCCTGTTTGCGGCCATTGTGCTGGCGGTGATGCTGTTCAAGTCCTCCACCAACCTGGCCGCCGCCTACGGCATTGCGGTGACGCTGGACATGCTCATCACCACCGTGCTGACGTTCTTCGTCATCCGCTATGGCTGGAACTACCCGCTGGCGCTGTGTCTGGGCGCCACCGGATTCTTTTTTGTCGTGGATCTGGCGTTCTTCAGCTCCAACTTGCTCAAGCTGGCCGATGGCGGCTGGTTTCCGCTGCTGATCGGCGCGGCGGTGTTTGTGCTGATGGTGACGTGGAAGGACGGGCGCGAGCTGCTCAATGTGTCGCTGCGCGCGGATGCGCTGGTGCTGCGCGAGTTTCTGGATTCGGTGTTTCTGTGCCCACCGGCGCGCGTGGAGGGCACGGCGGTGTTCTTGACCGCACAGCCCGGCACAGTGCCCAACGCCTTGTTGCACAACCTCAAGCACAACAAGGTGCTGCACCAGCACAACCTGTTCGTGACCGTGCGCAGCCACGAGGTGCCGTGGATGGCGCCCGAGCAGCAGCTGGAGATGGCGCCGCTGGGCCACGGTGCGTGGCAGGTGATCGTCAACTACGGCTTCAAGGACAATCCGAACCTGCCGCTGGCGCTGGCACGCCTGCAGGGGCAGGGCGTGGTGCTCGATCCGATGAACACGAGCTACTTCCTGTCGCGCGACATCGTGATTCCGACCACGCACGGCGGCATGGCGCAGTGGCGCGAGAAACTGTTTGCGCAAATGCACCACAATGCCAGTGCCGCTGCCGAATTCCTCAACCTGCCCAACAACGCGGTGGTGGAGCTGGGCAGCAAGATCGAAATCTGAACCGGAAAGCCCACCCTTATGCACGTGCTGTTTGTCGCCGATCCGCTGGCATCGTTCAAAATCCACAAGGACACCACTTTCGCCATGATGCGCGAATTGCAGCGCCGTGGTCACACTGTGGCGGCGTGCGAGCCGAGTGACGTAAGCTGGCGCAGCGGTGGCCATGTCAGCGCCCGTGTGCAGGACATTCGGCTGACGGGAGCGCATGAGCCGTGGTTTGAAGTGACCGGCCAGCGCAACGTGGCGCTGAAGGATTTTGACGCTGTGCTCATGCGCAAAGATCCACCGTTCGACAGCGAATTTTTCTACGCCACGCACTGGCTCAGTCAGGCCGAACGCGAAGGCGCGCGCGTGTTCAACAGCCCGCAGGCCTTGCGCGACCACCCCGAAAAGCTGGCGCTGCTGGAATTTGCCGAGTTTGCGCCACCGACACTGGTGACGCGCTGCGCCGACGACATCCGCGCCTTCCACGCCGAACACGGCGACATCATCCTCAAGCCCTTGGACGGCATGGGTGGCATGGGCATCTACCGTGTGCGCGAGGATGGCCTGAACCTGGGCAGCATCATTGAAACGCTCAACCAAGATGGCAGCAACAGTGTGATGGTACAGCGTTACCAGCCCGCCATCGCGCAGGGCGACAAGCGCATTTTGTTGATTGGCGGCGAGCCTGCGCCCTACTGCCTGGCGCGCATTCCGCAGGGCACCGAGGTGCGCGGTAACCTGGCCGCTGGCGGCAAAGGCGTGGCACAACCGTTGAGCGAGAGCGATTGGGCGATTGCCCGCGCCATCGCGCCCCGGCTGGCCGCGCGTGGCTTGTTGCTGGTGGGGCTGGACGTGATTGGCGACAAGGTGACCGAGATCAACGTGACCAGCCCGACGTGTTTCCAGGAAATCCAGCAGCAAACCGGTTTTGACGTGCCTGCCATGTTTGTGGACGCACTGGAGGCGGCGTTGGCGTGATGTTGCCGCGCGCTGTCGTGGTGGCCCGGTTGGCGTTCTGGGCCTGCTTGTTGGCGGTGGTGGCACTGTCGCTCACGCCGGTGCAGCAGTTGCCGCCGCAAGTCCTCAGCCTGTGGGACAAGGCCCAGCACGCGGGCGGTTTTGCGGTGCTGACGCTGCTGGGGCTGTGGGCCTACCCACAACGGGCCATGATGCTGCTGGCCGCCATGCTGGCGCTGGGGGTGGGCATTGAGTTAGCACAGGCTGCCACCGGCTGGCGTTACGGCGATGTGCTGGACTGGGTGGCCGATGCTGTGGGCGTGGCCGCAGCCTACACGGTGTGGCGTTTGTTGCAAGTGGTGTGTGGGCGCTCACAGTGCCAGCGGTAGGCCATCGACGAACACTTTGAGCTCGTTGGGGGCAAATGCGGTCCACTGTTCGTTGCGTGTCAACGGGGCGGTGACGATGACGGCGGCGCGGTCGCTGGGTTGGTTGATCTCGGCAAAGTTCACCGTCCAGTCTTCGTCCATCAGCGTGGCTTGGCTGAAGGGGTGTTGCCGCACCACATAATGTAGCTTGGTGCTGCAATGCGCCCACAGTGCCTCGCCGTTGCTCAGCAAAAAGTTGAAGGTGCCAAAGCGCCGCACTTGGGGCACCAATTCTTGCAAGGTCAGGGTCAGCTCTGGCACGCTGGGCACCCCGGCGTGCGATTTGGCCAGTTCTTGCATCAACCAGCAAAAAGCGCGTTCGCTGTCGGTGCTGCCCACTGGGTGAAAGTGGCTGTGCAGCCGAGGGTGGTAGTCTTTCAGATCGCCATTGTGGGCAAACACCCAGTGCCGGCCCCACAGTTCGCGCGTAAAAGGGTGGGCGTTTTCCAGACACACTTGCCCCACCGTGGCCTTGCGCACATGGGCAATGGTGTTGGTGCTCTTGATGGGGTAGTGTTTCAAAAAGTCGGCCATGGGCGACTGAGCGGCGCTTTGGTGATCGACAAACAGCCGCAGCCCCTTGCCCTCAAAGAACGCGATGCCCCAGCCGTCGGCGTGGTTGTCGGTGCCACCGCCGCGTTGGCTAAAGCCCGTGAAGCTGAAGGTGGCATCGGTGGGGGTGGCGCAGTTGAGGCCGAGCAGTTGGCACATGGTGGCGGGGTGGGGTAGAAGAGGAACGAAGCACGCAGGCGCGTGCCGCTACGGTACCAAAAAAACGGGCGTGTCCCTACAATCCGCGCATGAACTTTCTTGACATGCTGCGCGCGGCCGAGCGCCAAAACCAATCGATGCTGTGTGTGGGGCTGGACCCGGAACCGGCCAAGTTTCCGCACCACTGGCGCAACGATCCGTCCAAGATTTACGATTTCTGTGCCGCCATTGTCGATGCCACCGCCGACCTGGTGATTGCCTTCAAGCCGCAAATTGCCTATTTTGCCGCCCACCGCGCCGAAGACCAGCTGGAGCGCCTGATGGCGCACATGCGCGTGGCCGCACCGCAGGTGCCCATCATTCTGGACGCCAAGCGCGGCGACATTGGCAGCACCGCCGAACAGTACGCCAAGGAAGCGTTCGAGCGTTACGGTGCCGATGCGGTCACGCTGTCACCGTTTATGGGTTTTGACTCGGTACAGCCCTATTTGCGCTACCCCGGCAAGGGTGCATTCTTGCTGTGCCGCACCAGCAATCCGGGGGGCGACGATTTCCAGCCCCAGCATTTGACCAATGTGGAGGGCCAGCCGCGTTTGTACGAACACATCGCTTCGTTAACGCAAGGGCCGTGGAACCTGAACGGTCAACTGGGCCTGGTGGTGGGCGCGACCTATCCGGCAGAAATTGCGCGGGTGCGTGAACTGGCCCCCACCGTGCCGCTGTTGATTCCGGGTGTGGGCGCTCAAGGAGGTGATGCCCACGCCACCGTGCAAGCGGGCTGGCGCGGCCACAACGGCGAAACCACTGGCTCGGTGGTGGTCAACTCCTCGCGCGCCATCCTGTACGCCAGTGCAGGCCCGGACTTCGCCCAGGTCGCACGGCAAGAGGCCCTCAAGACACGCGACTTGCTGCACGCCGCGCGCGGCTGATCCTCAACCTTCAACCGCCCCGCACGGGTTCGCGCATGGTCACGAACTCCTCGGCGGCGGTGGGGTGGATGCCTAAGGTGGCATCGAATACGGCCTTGGTGGCACCGGCTTGCATGGCCACGGCAAAGCCTTGCACAATCTCGCCCGCTTCCGCGCCGACCATGTGCAGCCCGACCACGCGGTCGCTGGCGCTGTCCACCACCAGCTTCATCAGCGTGCGCTCGGGGTTGCCGCTCAGGGTGTGCTTGAGGGCGCGGAATTCGGAGCGGAACACGGTGATGTTGCCGTAGCGTTCACGCGCTTGCGCTTCGGTCAGGCCCACGGTGCCGATGTTGGGGTGGGTGAACACGGCGGTCGGAATCAGCTCGTAGCGCATCTGGCGCGGTGCCTTGCCCGCCGCCGGGCCAAACAGGTGATCCACCAGTTGCATGGCTTCGCCCAGTGCCACCGGGGTCAGTTGCACCCGGTGCGTCACGTCGCCCAGGGCGTAGATGCTGGGCACGTTGGTGCGGTAGTCGGCATCGACTACCACCGCGCCTTGCTCGCCCTGTGCCACGCCCACCGTGTCCAGCCCCAGGCCGTGGACATTGGGCACTCGGCCCGTGGCGTACAGCACCGCATCCACCACCAGCAGGTTGCCGTCCTCCAGTTGCACGTGCAGGCCGTCGGTCTGACGTTCAATCGACAGCACGCCCGCGTTCAGGCGCAAGTCCACCCCGGCTTTTTGCAGCTCGGCGGCGGCAAAGTGGCGGATTTCGTCGTCAAAGCCGCGCAAGATCTGCTCGCCCCGGTACAGCTGCGTCACGTGCGCGCCCAGGCCGTTGAAGATGGACGCGAATTCGCTGGCGATGTAGCCGCCGCCCACCACCAGCAGGCGCTGCGGGAAGGTGTCGAGGTCGAAGATGTCGTCGGAGGTGATGACGTGTTCGCTGCCCTGAAAGTGCGGCACATAGGGCGTGCCACCGGTGGCGATCAGGATGCGTTCGGCGCGGTACTGCGTGTGGCCGGGGCTGCCGTCGGCGTTCAGGGTGGCCAGGCGCACGGTGTGAGCATCCTGCAACTGGGCAAAGCCGTTGAGCAGCGTCACGCCGCTGCCGCGCAGCAAGTTGGCGTACACGCCGTTGAGGCGGGTGATCTCGCGCGCGCGGTTGGCCTTGAGGGTGGCCCAGTTCAGGCGCGGGGCTTCGCCTTCCCAGCCGTAGCCGTGCGCCTCGGCAAACCCTTCGCCGTAGTGCGCCGCGTAGCTGTACAGCTTTTTGGGGATGCAGCCCACGTTGACGCAGGTGCCACCCAGCCCGTCCACGCCTTGCGCCTCGGCCAGCGCCACCCGCACGCCGCGCTGGGCCGCCATGCGCGCCGCCCGCACGCCGCCGCTGCCACCGCCGATCACCAGAAAATCAAAATCAAATTGCCGCATGGTTGTCTGTTTCCTCCAGAATGGGTTGATGCGGCCATTGTGCGGCCATTCGGCCCAGGCCACGGGGCTGGCCGTTATCATGCCCCCATGATCAAGGTTGCCTCTTTGCCCCCGTACGCCGCCCGGTGTTGCCTGCCGCTGGCGCTGTTGGCCGGTTGGCCCTGGCCTGTACTGGCCCTGGGCGACAGCCCGTTGGTAGCGGCGTCGCCCTTGCTGTTGTCCCCCGCGCCAGCGGATCGCTTGGGTGCTGCCAACGCCGACACCACGCTGTTGGCCGCCGCGTCTTCCACCGCCCAGCCCAAGGCCGAGCCGGTGACGCTGGAGGCCAGCCGCGACTACCTCATCGGCGTGACGGCCAGCACCTCGCTCGACGGCAGCCCCAGCCTCAAGCTGCGGCCCATGCTGGCGTTCCAGCTCGGGCAGGTGCGCGTGTCCACTGGCGGTGCCAGCGGTTTGCTCAGCTTGGGGCGGCGTCCGGTCGATCCTGGCCTCAGCGCGGCGTTGCTGCAGGACGACCGCTGGTCGATCAGCACCGCGTTGCGGCTGCGCCGTGGCCGCTCCTCGGGCGACGACCCGCTGCTGCAGGGCTTGCCCGATGTGCCCGACACCGTGGTGGGCCGCCTGTCGGTCAACTACGTGCTGCACCCGCGCTGGTCGGTGGGGGCAGCGCCACGCAGGACTTGCTGGGGCGCCAGGTGGGCATGCAAGTCAACGCCCGCCTGCGCTACCGGCACCCGGTGTCGCAGCGCACCTACTGGGAGGCCGGTCTGGGCGCCTCGGCGGGCAACCACACCTATTTACAGACCCATTTCGGCATTGCCCCCGCCGATGCGGCCCGCACCGGGCGCGCCGCCTACGTGCCCGACAGCGGCTGGGAAAGCGTGTCGCTGGGCTGGACGATCACCCGCGTGGTCAACCGCAACTGGGTCGCCTTTGCGGGCCTGAGCGCGTCGCAGCTGCAAGGCCGGGCCGCGCGCAGCCCGCTGGTGAGCGACCGCACCAGCTACGGCGCCAGCGCGGGCATTGCGTACCGCAGCGGTCGCTGATCAGCCTGCCAGCAGCCGCTGCAGGTAGTGCCCGGTGTGGCTGGCCGGGTGTGCCGCCACCTGCTCCGGCGTGCCGGTGGCCACCACGGTGCCACCCCCCGCACCGCCTTCGGGCCCCATGTCGATGAGCCAGTCGGCGGTCTTGATCACGTCCAGGTTGTGCTCGATCACCACGATGGTGTTGCCCGCATCGCGCAGCCGGTGCAGCACGTGCAGCAGCAACTCGATGTCGGCAAAGTGCAGGCCGGTGGTGGGCTCGTCCAGAATGTAGAGCGTGCGCCCGGTGTCGCGCTTGCTCAGTTCCAGCGCCAGCTTGACGCGCTGCGCCTCGCCGCCCGACAAGGTGGTGGCGTTCTGGCCCAGCTGCAGGTAGCCCAGCCCCACATCCAGCAACGTCTGCAGCTTGCGCTGCAGAGCGGGCACGGCGCTGAAGAAGGCGTGCGCCCGCTCCACCGTCAGGGCCAGGATCTCGGCAATGTGCAGGCCCTTGTAGCGCACCTCCAGCGTCTCGCGGTTGTAACGCTGGCCGTGGCACACGTCGCAGGCCACGTACACATCGGGCAGAAAGTGCATCTCCACCTTCAGCACGCCGTCGCCCTGGCAGGCCTCGCAGCGGCCCCCGGCCACGTTGAAGCTGAAGCGCCCCGGCCCGTAGCCGCGTTCGCGCGCGGTGGGCACCTCGGCCAGCAGCTCGCGGATGCCGGTCAGCAGCCCGGTGTAGGTGGCGGGGTTGCTGCGCGGCGTGCGTCCGATGGGGCTTTGGTCCACGTTGATGACCTTGTCAAAGTGCGCAATGCCTTCAACGGTGGTGTGCGGTTCCGGCTCGTCGTGGCTGCGGTGCAGTTGGCGCGCCACCGCGCGGTACAGCGTGTCGTTCACCAGCGTGGACTTGCCCGAGCCACTGACCCCGGTCACGCAGGTGAACAGTCCAACCGGAATGTCTACCGTTACGCGCTGCAGGTTGTGCCCGCACGCGCCCACCACACGCAGCGTGGGCGATGATTCTGTGCCCGGTTGCCAGCGCGTGCGCTGCTTCGGCACCGCAATCTGGCGCTGGCCCGAGAGGTACTGCCCTGTCAGCGAGGCCGGATTGGCCATCACCTGCGCCGGGGTACCCTGAGCCATCACCTGGCCGCCATGCACGCCCGCGCCCGGCCCCAGGTCGATCACATGGTCGGCGCTGCGGATCATGTCCTCGTCGTGCTCCACCACCAGCACGCTGTTGCCCAGGTCGCGCAAGCGTTGCAGCGTGGCCATCAGGCGGTCGTTGTCGCGCTGGTGCAGCCCGATGCTGGGTTCGTCCAGCACATACATCACCCCGCTCAGGCCCGAGCCGATTTGGGAGGCCAGCCGGATGCGCTGGGCCTCGCCACCGCTGAGTGTGCTGGCGCTGCGGTCCAGGCACAGGTAGTGCAGGCCCACGTCGTTGAGAAACTGCAGCCGCGCCGCTATCTCGCGCACCACCTTGTCGGCGATCTCGGCCTTGGCGCCTTGCAGTTGCAGCTGCTGGAAATACGCCTGCGCCTCGGCCAGCGTCAGGCGGCCAATCTCGAACAAGGAACGTTGCGCCGCGCCGGTGCCGATGAACACGTGCCGTGCCTCGGTGCGCAGCCGTGCTCCGTGGCAACCGGGGCAGGTCTGGGTGGTGCGGTAGCGCGCCAGTTCCTCGCGCACGGTGGCGCTGTCGGTCTCGCGGTAGCGGCGCTCCATGTTGCGCAGGATACCTTCGAACGGGTGGTGGCTGCGCACGCTCTTGCCTGCGCGGCCGCCCTTGCGGTCGAGTGCGTAATCGAACGCGATCGCCTCATCGCCCGAGCCGTACAGCAGCACCTGCTGCACGTTGGCGGGCAGCGTCTGCCACGGTGCGTGGGGGTCAAAGCCGTAATGCGCGGCCAGGTTCTGCACCAGCGCAAAGTAGAGCGCATGGCGCTGGCCCCAGCCGGGAATGGCCCCGTCGGCCAGGCTGACCGCAGGCTGCGCCACCACGCGGGCCGGGTCCATCACCTCGGTGTACCCTAGGCCGTCGCAGGTGGGGCAGGCCCCTTGTGGCGAGTTGAACGAGAACAGCCGTGGCTCCAGCTCCCCCAATGTGTAGCGGCACAGCGGACACGCAAAGTGGGCGCTGAAGCGGTGCGCGGTGCCGCTGTCCATGTCCAGCGCCAACACGCGGCCCTGCGCCAGCCCGAGCGCAGTCTCCAGGCTTTCGGCCAGGCGCTGGCGCGCGTCCGGGCGCACTTTCAGGCGGTCCACCACCACTTCCAGTGTGTATTTTTCATCGGCGGAGATTTCGGGCAGATCGTGTAAGTCCAGCACCTGGCCGTTGAGCCGCACCCGTACATAGCCCTGCGTTTGCAGCGTGGTCAGCGTCTGGGCAAAAGCGCCCTGGCCGTCGGCCGCCAGCGGGGCCAGCACCATCAGTCGCGTGTCGGCGGGCAGCGCCAGCAGCTGGTCCACCATCTGGCCCACGCTGTGCGCCTGCAACGCCAGCCCGTGCTCGGGGCAGTGCGGCGTGCCGGCGCGCGCAAACAGCAGCCGCAAATGGTCGTGGATTTCCGTCACCGTGCCCACGGTGGAGCGCGGGTTGTGGCTGGTGGCCTTCTGCTCGATCGCTATCGCCGGGCTCAGGCCGTCGATGCTGTCCACATCGGGCTTGTCCATCACCTGCAAAAATTGCCGCGCGTAGGTGCTCAGGCTTTCCACGTAGCGCCGCTGGCCCTCGGCGTACAGTGTGTCGAACGCCAGACTTGACTTGCCCGACCCCGACAGCCCAGTGATCACCACCAGCGCCTGCTTGGGAATGTCCAGGTCGATGTTCTTCAGGTTGTGCGTGCGGGCACCGCGCACCCGCAGCAGGGCGGGGGCGTGCAGGGCGTCGTGCAAATAGCGGCCGGTTTCTGTGGACATGCCGCCATCATACGGACGCCCCGACCCGCCCGGCCCGGTTTGCTACACTTGCCGCATGTTCATCCCATGTCACGCTTGCCGTCCGTGTCTGACCCTGCAATGGGGTCAGGGGGCTTGGCCTTGGCGCAAGCCATAAACCGCGCTTGTTTTTTCTGGCGTGTGGTCGTGTGCTGTCGATCCCGCGCCTTCGTGCTCCAGCCTGGAGCAATGCTTGGATGAACGTCCCGCGCCGCGCGGGCCTTGAGCTGCAGGAGGCTCCCCTTGATCACCGAAACCGAATTCCAGGACTTGGCCCGCCAGGGCTACAACCGCATTCCCCTCACCGCCGAGGCCTTTGCGGACCTTGAAACCCCACTCTCGCTCTACCTCAAGTTGGCCCACGTGCAAGACGGTGGCCGCAACAGCTTCCTGCTCGAATCCGTGGTCGGTGGCGAGCGTTTTGGCCGTTACAGCTTCATTGGCCTGCCCGCGCGGGTGGCGCTCAAGGCCAGTGGCTTTGGCGATCAGGCCAAGACCGACATCGTGCGCGATGGCGTGGTGGTGGAAACCGTGCCCGGTAACCCACTGGACTTCATCGAGGCCTACCAGCAACGCTTCAAGGTCGCGCTGCGCCCCGGCATGCCGCGCTTTTGTGGTGGTTTGGCGGGGTACTTCGGCTACGACACCGTGCGCCATATCGAGAAAAAACTCGCGCACAGTTGCCCGCCCGACGACATCGGCATGCCCGACATCCACTTGCTGCACTGCGAGGAGCTGGCCGTCATCGACAACCTCTCCGGCAAACTGCACCTCATGGTCTACGCCGATCCGGCAGAACCCGAGGCCTACGAACGCGCTCAGGCGCGGCTGGACGAACTCAAGGCCCGCCTGTTGGTGCCGGTGCAAGTGCCCGAAGTCCACCCCGGCCCACACGCGCTCCAGACCCACAACCGCACGCAAGCAGACTTTGTGGCGGCGGTGGAGCGCGCCAAAGCCCTGATCCGCGCCGGTGATTTCATGCAAATCGTCATGGGCCAGCGCATCAGCAAGCCCTACACGCAAAGCCCGTTGAGCCTGTACCGCGCCTTGCGCAGCCTCAACCCCAGCCCCTATATGTACTACTACCATTTGGACGATGCCCAAGTGGTGGGCTCCTCGCCCGAAATTCTGGTGCGGCAAGAACAAGTCGCTGCGGGCACCAAGGTCACCATCCGCCCGCTGGCCGGTACCCGCCCGCGCGGTGCCACCGCCGAGCTGGACCAAGCCGCTGAAAAAGACCTGCTGGCCGATGCCAAGGAACGCGCTGAACACGTCATGCTCATCGACTTGGCCCGCAACGACATTGGCCGCATCGCCCAGACCGGTAGCGTCAAAGTCACCGAAGCCTTTGCCATCGAACGTTACAGCCACGTCATGCACATCGTCAGCAACGTCGAAGGCCTGCTCAAGCCGGGCCTGAGCAGCATGGACGTGCTCAAGGCCAGCTTCCCGGCGGGTACCTTAAGCGGCGCACCCAAAGTCCACGCCATGGAGCTGATCGACCAACTCGAACCCACCAAGCGCGGCGTGTACGGCGGCGCGTGCGGCTACCTCAGCTACGCGGGCGACATGGACGTGGCCATCGCCATCCGCACCGGCGTGCTCAAGAACGGCCTGCTGCACGTGGCCGCTGGCGCTGGCGTGGTGGCGGATTCGGTGCCGGAGCTGGAATGGAAAGAAACCGAACACAAGGCCCGCGCCGTGCTGCGTGCCAGCGAACTGGTCGAGGAGGGTCTGCAATGAGCCGCATCAAACTGCTGATGGTGGACAACTACGATTCGTTCACCTACAACATCGTCCAGTATTTTGGCGAGCTGGGGGCCGAGGTCGAGGTGTTCCGCAACGACGACATCACCCTCGAAGGCATTGCCGCCCGCCAGCCTGACCGATTGGTCATCTCGCCCGGCCCGTGTTCGCCCGCCGAGGCCGGTATCTCGGTGGCCGCCATCCAGCACTTTGCGGGCAAGTTGCCCATTCTGGGCGTGTGCCTGGGCCACCAGAGCATCGGGGCCGCCTTTGGCGGCGAGATCGTGCGTGCTCAGGAACTGATGCACGGCAAGACCAGCGTCATCACCACCACGCAAGAAGGCGTGTTTGCCGGGCTGCCCGCACAGTTCACCGTCAACCGCTACCACTCGCTGGCCATCGCGCGTGCCACTTGCCCGGCGGTGCTCAAAGTCACCGCCTGGACGGACGACGGCGAGATCATGGGCGTGCGCCACACCGAACTGCCCATCCAGGGCGTGCAGTTCCACCCCGAATCCATCCTGACCGAGCACGGCCACGCCATGCTGAAAAACTTCCTCGACCAGGCCTGATGCCATGACCACGCCACAACCCCACCTCATCACCCCGCCCGAGGCGCTGCAACGGGTCATCGAGCACCGCGAAATCTTCCACGACGAGATGCTGCACCTCATGCGCCTCATCATGCGTGGCGAGATGTCGCCCGTCATGACCGCCGCGCTCATTGCCGGATTGCGCACCAAGAAGGAAACCATTGGCGAAATCACCGCCGCCGCCCAGGTCATGCGCGACTTTTCCGTCAAGGTCGATGTGGCCGACACCACCCACATGGTGGACATCGTCGGCACCGGCGGTGACGGCTCGCACACCTTCAACATCTCCACTTGCACCATGTTTGTGGTGGCGGCGGCGGGCGGCAAGGTCAGCAAGCACGGCGGGCGCAGCGTCAGCAGCAAATCCGGCAGCGCCGACGTGGTGGAAAGCCTCGGGATCAGCCTCAACCTGACCCCGGCCCAGATCGCCACCTGCATCGCACAGACCGGCATCGGCTTCATGTTTGCGCCCAACCACCACCCAGCCATGAAAAACGTAGCCCCCGTGCGCAAGGAGCTGGGCGTACGCACCCTGTTCAACATTCTGGGGCCACTGACCAACCCGGCGGGCGCGCCCAACATCGTGTTGGGCGTGTTCCATCCCGATCTGGTCGGCATCATGGTGCGCGCGCTGCAACGTCTGGGCGCACAGCACGCGCTGGTGGTACACGGCAAGGACGGCATGGACGAAGTCAGCCTCGGTGCCGCCACCCTGGTGGGCGAACTGCGCAATGGTGTTGTCACCGAATACGAACTCCACCCCGAAGACTTCGGCTTCACCATGACCAGCCACCGTGCCCTCCAGGTCGAGACGCCCGAACAATCGCGCGCCATGCTGCTGGGCGTGCTGGACAACCAGCCCGGTCCCGCGCGCGACATCGTGCTGCTCAACGCCGGTGTGGCCCTGTACGCCGCCAACGTGGTGGACGACATTGCCACCGGCATCGATCGTGCCCGCGCGGCGCTGGCCAGCGGCGCCGCTAAGGCCAAGCTCGACCAACTCGTTACCGTGGCCCACGCCCTCGCCAGCGCAGCCGCCTGATGCACCCGCTGTGGCAAGACCCCGGTACCTGGATCGCCATTGGCATCTCGGTGCTGTTTCTGGTGGCGGGCTGGGCCATGCACCGTGTTTTCATCCGTATCCTCAAGAACGGTGCGCCCCCGCCCGCTCCACCCCAAGACCCCCTTCAAGACCGCCCCCATGAGTGACATCCTGCAAAAAATAGTGGCCACCAAGCGCGAGGAAATCGCGCAAGCCCTGACCAAGACCCCGCTGGCCCATATGCGCGCCGATGCCGAATCCCGCGTCTTGACGCGCGACTTCGTGGGCGCCCTGCGCAGCAAAATCACGGCGGGCCTGCCCGCTGTCATCGCCGAAGTCAAGAAGGCCAGCCCTTCCAAGGGCGTGATCCGGCCCGACTTCATCCCCGCCGACATCGCGCAAAGCTACGCTCAGTTCGGCGCCGCCTGCCTCTCGGTGCTGACCGACCGCCAATATTTCCAGGGCAGCCCCGATTACCTCAAGCAAGCCCGCGCCTCGTGCCACCTGTCGGTGTTGCGCAAAGACTTCATCGTTGACCCCTACCAAGTCTACGAAGCCCGCGCGATGGGCGCCGACTGCATCCTGCTGATCGCCGCCTGCCTGGACGACGCCCAGCTGGCCGAACTCGAAGCCATCGCGCTGGGCCTGAACATGGCCGTGCTGGTCGAAGTCCACGACCGCGACGAACTGCAACGCGCGCTCCAGCTCAAGACCCCGTTGCTGGGCATCAACAACCGCAACCTGCGCACCTTCGAAGTCACGCTCGACACCACGCTGGGCATGCTGGCCGACGTGCCCGCCGACAAACTGCTCATCACCGAAAGCGGCATCCTGACCCGCGACGACGTGCGCACCTTGCGCGCCGCCGGTGTCAACGCCTTCCTGGTCGGCGAAGCCTTCATGCGCGCCCCGGAGCCTGGCCTCGCGCTGGCCGAACTGTTCGAGTTGCCCGCCTAAGGTGCGGGTGTCCCCTGCCGATGCCGCCTGCTGCCTCCTTGCCGTTGCCCTTTGACCCCATCGCCGTGCCGATGCCGTCAGCGGCTGCCCCCAGCCTGATGGCCTGGGCGCCCGAGCGCTGGCCCGTGGCCCCGGACTGGGAACCCGTGCTGCAGCCGTTCTGGCACAGCCTGGCGGGGCGGCGGCTGGCGCAGCACCTGCAGCAGCGCCTGGCCGCCGGCGCCACCATCTACCCCGCCACGCCCCTGCGTGCCCTGGAGCTGACACCGCTGGCCGATGTGCGCGTTGTCGTCCTGGGGCAAGACCCCTACCATGGCCCCGGCCAGGCCGAAGGGCTGGCGTTCTCGGTGCCGCCGGGCGGCAAGGTGCCGCCCTCGCTGCGCAACATCTTCAAGGAGCTGGTGCGCGAATACGGTGGCACGGCCCCGGCCAGCGCCAGTCTGCAAGGCTGGGCGCGCCAAGGCGTGCTGCTGCTCAACACCGTGCTGACGGTGGAGCAGGGCGCCCCTGCCAGCCACGCCCGTTGCGGCTGGGAGGTGTTGACCGACCACCTCCTGAGCGCCTGCAACGCCGACCCCGCGCCCAAGGTGTTCCTGCTGTGGGGCGCGCACGCGCAGGCCAAGGCGCCGCTGCTCGACGCCCAGCGCCACCTGGTGCTGACGGCCAACCACCCGTCGCCGCTGTCGGCCCTGCGCCCGCCCGCGCCGTTCATCGGCTGCGGCCACTTCCGGGCCGCCAACGCCTGGCTGCAGAAAAAAAACCAAAAAACCATCGCGTGGTTGCAAAAGCCCAAAAACTGATGGCATAATTCAAGGCTTAGACGGAGAGGTGCCCGAGTGGCTAAAGGGGGCAGACTGTAAATCTGTTGGCTTACGCCTACGCTGGTTCGAATCCAGCCCTCTCCACCAAAAATTGCATGTTGAGCAGCGGTTGATCTGCATCTGGCCTTGTCCTGCAGGGCTAAGCGCGGGAGTAGTTCAATGGTAGAACCCCAGCCTTCCAAGCTGATGACGCGGGTTCGATTCCCGTCTCCCGCTCCAGCACCGGTTTTTGGTTGCGCGCAATTTCAATAGCAGCCGTCAGGTTGTTATTGCCCATGTGGCTCAGTGGTAGAGCACCCCCTTGGTAAGGGGGAGGTCGGCAGTTCGATCCTGCCCATGGGCACCAATTTCCTTGTTGGTATTTCGGCATATTTTTTCGAACCGGAGCTGAATAATGGCAAAAGAGAAATTCGAGCGGACCAAGCCGCACGTCAACGTCGGCACCATCGGTCACGTCGACCACGGCAAGACCACCCTGACCGCTGCGATCGCGACCGTGCTGTCCAAGAAATTCGGCGGCGAAGCCAAGGCCTACGACCAGATCGACGCCGCTCCGGAAGAAAAAGCCCGCGGCATCACCATCAACACCGCCCACGTGGAATACGAAACGGCCAACCGCCACTACGCCCACGTGGACTGCCCCGGCCACGCCGACTACGTCAAGAACATGATCACCGGTGCCGCCCAGATGGACGGCGCGATCCTGGTGTGTTCCGCCGCCGACGGCCCGATGCCCCAAACCCGCGAACACATCCTGCTGTCGCGTCAGGTGGGCGTGCCCTACATCATCGTGTTCCTGAACAAGGCCGACCTGGTGGACGACGAAGAGTTGCTGGAACTGGTCGAAATGGAAGTGCGCGAGCTGCTGTCCAAGTACGACTTCCCGGGCGACGACACCCCCATCATCAAGGGCTCGGCACGTCTGGCCCTGGACGGCGACACCGGCCCGCTGGGCGAGCAAGCCATCATGGCCCTGGCCGACGCGCTGGACAGCTACATCCCCACCCCTGAGCGCGCCGTGGACGGTGCCTTCCTGATGCCCGTGGAAGACGTGTTCTCCATCTCCGGTCGTGGTACCGTAGTGACGGGCCGTATCGAGCGCGGTATCGTCAAGGTCGGTGAAGAAATCGAAATCGTCGGTATCTCCAACACCCAGAAGACCACCTGCACCGGCGTGGAAATGTTCCGCAAGCTGCTGGACCAAGGCCAAGCTGGCGACAACGTCGGCATCCTGCTGCGCGGCACCAAGCGCGAAGACGTGCAGCGCGGCCAGGTGCTGTGCAAGCCCGGCTCCATCAAGCCGCACACCCACTTCACCGGCGAAGTGTACGTGCTGTCCAAGGACGAAGGCGGCCGTCACACCCCGTTCTTCAACAACTACCGTCCGCAGTTCTACTTCCGCACCACCGACGTGACCGGCTCCATCGAGCTGCCCGAAGGCAAGGAAATGGTCATGCCGGGCGACAACGTGTCGATCACCGTCAAGCTGATCGCCCCGATCGCCATGGAAGAAGGTCTGCGTTTCGCCATCCGTGAAGGCGGCCGTACCGTCGGCGCCGGCGTGGTGGCCAAGATTCTGGACTGATCAGTTCGTGTAGGGGTATAGCTCAATTGGCAGAGCGTCGGTCTCCAAAACCGAAGGTTGTAGGTTCGATTCCTACTGCCCCTGCCACTTAAATACTAAGTGGTTTGATAGACCCGCCAAAGTCGCAAGGCTTTCGGTGGGTTTATGTTTCTTGTAAGCGTGTTGAACGAGCCCAAGCGATCCCATGGCAACATCCGAAATCGAGACCGTAGGCACAGGTGCCAACAAAGCCAAGCTGGCCATGGCCAGTGCGCTGGTGCTGGCGGGTTTTGTCGCGTTCTACACGTTGGCGGCCCAAGGGCCGTGGGTGCAGTGGGCGGTGTTGCTGCTGGCGGTGGTGGGTGCGGTGGTGCTGTTTGCGCTGTCCGATACCGGGCGGCAACTGCAGGCCTATGGCCGCGATTCCTGGAAGGAAGTCCAGAGAGTGGTCTGGCCATCTCGGCGTGAAGCCACGCAGATGACAGGCTACGTCTTTGCGTTCGTGGTGCTGATGGCGCTCTTTTTGTGGCTCACCGACAAAACCCTGGAGTGGCTGTTGTACGGTGTCTTGCTGGGTTGGAGATAAAAATGACCGAACACGTTGAGGCCGCAGTGGCCATGAGCGCCGCGCCTGCCGAAGGTATGCGCTGGTATGTGGTGCACGCCTACTCGGGCATGGAAAAAGCCGCCGAGCGCAACATCGCCGAGCGCGTGCAGCGCGCTGGCATGCAGCACAAGTTTGGCCGCGTGCTGGTGCCCACCGAAGAGGTGGTGGAGATCAAGAACGGCCAGAAGCGCACCACCGAGCGCAAGTTCTTCCCGGGCTACGTGTTCGTGGAAATGGCGATGGACGACGAGACCTGGCACCTGGTGAAGAACACCAGCAAGGTCACCGGTTTTGTGGGCGGCGCCAAGAACCGCCCGGCCCCCATCTCCGAGGCCGAGGTGCAGAAAATCGTCAGCCAGATGCAGGAAGGCTTCGACAAGCCGCGCCACAAGGTCGAGTTTGTTACTGGCGAGTATGTGCGCGTCAAGGAAGGCCCCTTCACCGACTTCAATGGCACGGTGGAAGAGGTCAACTACGAGAAGAGCAAGCTGCGCGTCTCCGTCACCATCTTTGGTCGCGCCACGCCGGTGGAGCTGGAATTCAATCAGGTCGAGAAGACCTGAGGCTTGCATTTCCGCTGCACAAAAGTTAGAATCAAAGACTTGCCTTGAGCGCCGATGCCGTCGGCGCTTTTGTGTTGTTGACGTCGGCAGTGTCAGACCCTGTGCCGATGTCTGTGTACATTTTGGGTCATCAACCGCGAGGAGGCAGCTGCGGCCGCCGCTACAACTCGCAGGAGCATCAATATGGCGAAAAAAATCGTCGGCTTCGTCAAGCTGCAAGTCCCAGCTGGCAAGGCCAACCCCTCTCCCCCGATCGGTCCGGCGCTGGGTCAGCGCGGTCTGAACATCATGGAATTCTGCAAGGCGTTCAACGCCCAGACCCAAGGCGTTGAGCCGGGCCTGCCGCTGCCGGTGGTCATCACCGCCTACGCGGACAAGAGCTTCACCTTCATCATCAAGACCCCCCCGGCCACCACGCTGATCAAGAAAGCGATCAAGCTGGACAAGGGCTCTTCGGTGCCGAACAAGCAAAAGGTGGGCAAGATCACCCGCGCCCAGCTGGAAGAAATCGCCAAGACCAAGCTCAAGGACATGAACGCCGCCGACATCGAAGGCGCGATCAAGACCCTGGCTGGCTCTGCCCGTTCCATGGGCGTGATTGTGGAGGGCGTGTGACATGGCCAAATTGACCAAGAAACAAAAAGCGCAGCAAGGCAAGATCGAATCGACCAAGCTGTACCCCATCGCCGACGCGCTGACCCTGGTGAAGGAATTCGCCAATGCCAAGTTCGATGAATCCATCGACGTGGCCGTGCAGCTGGGCGTGGACGCCAAGAAGTCGGACCAGGTGGTGCGTGGCGCCGTGGTGCTGCCCAACGGCACCGGCAAGACCAAGCGCGTGGCCGTGTTCGCCCAGGGTGCCAAGGCTGAGGAAGCCAAGGCCGCTGGCGCCGACATCGTTGGTTTCGACGACCTGGCCGCCGATATCAAGGCTGGCAAGATGGACTTCGACGTCGTGATTGCTTCGCCGGACGCGATGCGCATCGTCGGTACCCTGGGTCAGGTGCTGGGCCCGCGCGGCCTGATGCCCAACCCCAAGGTCGGTACCGTGACCCCGGACGTCGCCACCGCTGTCAAGAACGCCAAGGCTGGCCAGGTCCAGTTCCGCGTTGACAAGGCCGGTATCGTGCACGGCACCATCGGTCGCCGCTCGTTCGACAGCGACAAGCTGCAAGGCAACTTGTCCGCACTGCTGGACGCCCTGAACAAGGCCAAGCCGGCTTCGTCCAAGGGCCAGTACCTGCGCAAGGTCGCCGTGTCGTCCACCATGGGTGTGGGCGTGCGCGTGGACGTGCAGTCGATCGCGGTCTGATACCGCAGTCACAAGAATCTTTGGGCACCCCGGTGCCTGAAAGTGGTGGGCCCAGGCGGCATGCGCTGCCCGGGGCCATCCAAGACCGCTGGTGTGGCTTGCGTCCGACGCAATGCACTTAAAGCGTTTTCGCCAGCGCAGATGGCGATCCCACCGCAACAGGTTGTTTCCTGAAACGGTTGATCGCTGCAAACAGGTGCATGGACGGCAATCCGCCAACCGTGCTTTTTAAGGAGTAGACCTTGAGTCTGAATCGCAGTGAGAAGCAAGTCGTCATCGATGAGGTGTCGGCACTCGCAGCTAAAGCTCAAACGCTCGTGATGGCGGAATACCGCGGCATCACGGTCGCTGCCCTGACCCAGTTGCGCGTTGCCGCCCGCAGTCAAGGTGTGAGCCTGAGTGTTCTGAAGAACACCCTGGCCCGCCGTGCTGTGGCCGGTACCGGCTTCGAGGCGGCAGTTGACCAGATGACCGGTCCGCTGATCTACGGCTTCTCGGAAGACGCCGTCGCTGCCGCCAAGGTGGTGGCCGACTTCGCGAAAACCAACGACAAGATGGTGATTCGCGGTGGTGTCTATGCCGGCAAGGCCCTGGACGCGAACGGCGTGAAGCAACTGGCCAGCATCCCCACCAAGGAAGTGCTGCTGGCCCAATTGCTGGGCTTGATGCAATCCCCGATCTCTCGCACCGCCCGTGTGCTGGCCGCTCTGGCCGAGCAGCGCGGTGGCGCTCAGCCCGCAGAGGCCGAGGCCGCCGAGGCGCAGCCCGCCTGAGGCGTGCTGGAAACCAACCCCAAGTTTTAGGAAATCAAAATGGCATTCGATAAAGACGCATTCCTGACCGCCCTGGACAGCATGTCTGTCATGGAACTCAACGACCTGGTCAAGGCCATCGAAGAGAAGTTCGGCGTGTCCGCTGCCGCCATGGCCGCTCCGGCTGCTGCTGGTGGTGGTGCCGCCGCTGCCGCTGAAGAGAAGACTGAATTCAACGTCGTGCTGCTCGACGCTGGCGCCCAGAAGGTTGGCGTCATCAAGGCTGTGCGTGAAATCACCGGTCTGGGCCTGAAGGAAGCCAAGGACCTGGTCGACGGCGCTCCCAAGACCGTCAAGGAAGCCCTGCCGAAGGCTGACGCTGAAGCCGCTGTCAAGAAGCTGGTTGAAGCTGGCGCCAAGGCTGAAATCAAGTAATTCGTGCCGGGGGTGCCAAGCCCCCGCAGAATTACGCTCCAAGGCTGGTTGCAAGACCAGCCTTTTGGCGTTTTCTTGAGACAATGCCGCAAAGCAAACTGGCGCCAGTTTGCTTTGCCGCGTTTTCTGACCCCGACTGCAGAAAACCACTTGGTTCGGGTGGGTTGTGTTGCACACCCGCCGTCCGCCACAGACTGGTAGAGGCCAGTCACCAAGATTGAAATGGCACGCACAACCTGCGTGGACATTGCACACGACAGTCGCCGCAGACCTCAAGCCCGGAGATCTCATGGCTCAATATTCATTCACCGAACGCAAGCGCATCCGCAAGAGTTTTGGCAGCCGCGAAAACGTGCTGGAAATTCCTTACCTGCTGCAGATGCAAAAGGACGCTTACACAGCGTTTCTGCAAGCCGATGTGCCCCCCAAAAAACGCGCACCCGAGGGCTTGCAAGCGGCGTTCGAGTCGGCCTTCCCGATTGTGTCGCACAACGGCTTCGTCGAGATGAAGTTTGTCGAGTACAACCTCGCCAAGCCCGCCTTCGACGTCCGCGAGTGCCAGACCCGGGGCCTGACGTTCTCCTCGGCGGTGCGCGCGCGCGTGCAGCTCATCATCTACGACCGCGAGTCCTCGACCTCGCAGTCCAAGGTCATCAAGGAAGTCAA
Organism: Macromonas bipunctata; assembly: GCF_002837135.1. Classification (GTDB taxonomy): domain Bacteria; phylum Pseudomonadota; class Gammaproteobacteria; order Burkholderiales; family Burkholderiaceae_C; genus Macromonas_A; species Macromonas_A bipunctata. The sequence continues at coordinate 34,076 of NZ_NWBQ01000052.1, forward strand.
GGAGCAGGAAGTCTACATGGGCGAAGTGCCCCTGATGACGGACAAGGGCTCCTTCATCATCAACGGCACCGAGCGCGTGATCGTGTCGCAGCTGCACCGCTCGCCGGGCGTGTTCTTCGAGCACGACAAGGGCAAGACGCACAGCTCGGGCAAGCTGCTGTTCAGCGCCCGCATCATCCCGTACCGCGGCTCGTGGCTGGACTTCGAGTTCGACCCCAAGGATCTGCTGTATTTCCGTGTCGACCGCCGCCGCAAGATGCCGGTCACGATCCTGCTCAAGGCCATTGGCCTGACGCCGGAAACCATCCTGGCCAACTTCTTTGTCAACGACCACTTCCGCCTGATGGACAGCGGCGCGCAGATGGCCTACGTGTCGGAGCGCCTGCGTGGTGAGGTGGCCCGCTTTGACATCACCGACAAGTCGGGCAAGGTGGTGGTGGAGAAAGACAAGCGCATCACCGCGCGCCACACCCGCGAGCTGGAGCACTCGGGCACCACGCACATCAGCGTGCCGGAAGACTTCCTGCTGGGCCGCGTGGTGGCCAAGAACATCATCGACCCGGACACCGGCGAGATCATCGCCAAGGCCAACGAGGAACTGACCGAGACGCTGCTCAAGAAGCTGCGCAGCGCGGGCATCCAGGATCTGGCCTGCCTGTACACCAACGAGCTCGACCAGGGCGCCTACATCAGCCAGACGCTGCGCACCGACGAGACCGCCGACGAGTTTGCCGCGCGCGTGGCCATCTACCGCATGATGCGCCCCGGCGAGCCGCCGACCGAGGACGCGGTGCAGGCGCTGTTCCACCGCCTGTTCTACAACCCCGACACCTACGACATGTCGCGCGTGGGCCGCATGAAGTTCAACGCCCGCGTGGGCCGCGACGAATCGACCGGCCCGATGGTGTTGTCGAACGAAGACATTCTGGCTGTGGTCAAGATCCTGGTGGATCTGCGCAACGGCAAGGGCGAGGTGGACGACATCGACCACCTGGGCAACCGCCGTGTGCGTTGCGTGGGCGAGCTGGCCGAAAACCAGTACCGCACCGGTCTGGCGCGGATCGAGAAGGCCGTGAAGGAGCGTCTGGGCCAAGCTGAACAAGAGCCGCTGATGCCGCACGACCTGATCAACTCCAAGCCGATTTCTGCGGCGCTGAAGGAGTTTTTTGGTGCGTCGCAGTTGTCGCAGTTCATGGACCAGACCAACCCACTGGCCGAGATCACCCACAAGCGCCGCGTGTCGGCCCTGGGCCCGGGCGGTTTGACCCGCGAGCGCGCTGGCTTCGAAGTGCGCGACGTGCACGTGACCCACTATGGCCGCGTGTGCCCGATCGAGACGCCGGAAGGCCCGAACATCGGCCTGATCAACTCGCTGGCCCTGTACGCGCGCCTGAACGAGTACGGCTTCATCGAGACCCCGTACCGCCGCGTGGTGGATGGCAAGGTCACGAGCGAGATCGACTACCTGTCGGCGATCGAGGAAGGCAAGTACGTCATTGCGCAGGCCAACGCCATGCTGGATGCCGAAGGCCGCCTGACGGGCGAGCTGGTGTCGGCGCGTGAAAAGGGCGAATCCATCCTGACCCCGCCCGAAACGGTGCAGTACATGGACGTGTCGCCGGCGCAGATCGTGTCGGTGGCGGCCTCGCTGGTGCCATTCTTGGAACACGATGACGCGAACCGCGCGTTGATGGGTGCCAACATGTCGCGTCAGGCGGTGCCGGTGCTGCGCCCCGAGAAGCCGATGGTCGGCACGGGCATCGAGCGTGTGGCGGCGGTGGACTCCGGTACCGTGGTGACGGCGCGCCGTGGCGGCGTGGTCGATTACGTGGACGCGACCCGCATCGTGATCCGCGTCAATGACGAGGAAGCCGTGGCCGGTGAAGTGGGTGTGGACATCTACAACCTGATCAAGTACCAGCGTTCCAACCAGAACACCAACATCCACCAGCGCCCCATCGTCAAGAAGGGCGACCAGTTGGCCAAGGGTGAGGTGTTGGCCGACGGCGCCTCGACCGATTTGGGCGAGATCTCGATCGGCCAGAACATGCTGATCGCGTTCATGCCGTGGAACGGCTACAACTTCGAGGATTCGATCCTGATCAGCGAGCGCGTGGTGTCGGAAGACCGCTACACCTCGATCCACATCGAGGAGCTGGTGGTGATGGCGCGCGACACCAAGCTCGGTGCCGAGGAAATCACCCGCGACATCCCGAATCTGGCCGAGCAGCAGCTCAACCGCCTGGACGAGTCCGGCATCATCTACGTCGGCGCCGAAGTGCTGCCGGGCGATGTGCTGGTGGGCAAGGTCACGCCCAAGGGCGAGACCACGCTGACGCCGGAAGAGAAGCTGCTGCGCGCCATCTTTGGCGAGAAGGCGTCCGACGTGAAGGACACCTCGCTGCGCGTGGACCAGGGCTCGAGCGGCACCGTGATCGACGTCCAGGTGTTCACCCGCGAAGGCATCCAGCGCGACAAGCGTGCGCAGCAGATCATCGACGATGAATTGAAGCGTTTCCGTCTGGACTTGAACGACCAGCTGCGTCTGGTGGAATCCGACGCCTTCGACCGCATCAAGAAGCTGCTGGTCGGCAAGGCCGCCAACGGCGGCCCCAAGAAGCTGGCCAAGGGCACCACCATCGACGAGGCCTACCTGGCCGAGGTCGAGAAGTTCCACTGGTTCGACATCCGCCCGGCGGACGAGAACGTGGCCGCCCAGCTCGAATCGATGAAAAACGCGATGGAGCAGACCCGCCACAGCTTCGACCTGGCCTTCGAGGAAAAGCGCAAGAAGCTCACGCAAGGCGATGAGCTGCCGGCGGGCGTGCTCAAGATGGTCAAGGTGTACCTGGCCGTCAAGCGCCGCCTGCAACCGGGCGACAAGATGGCCGGCCGCCACGGCAACAAGGGTGTGGTCTCCAAGATCACCCCGGTGGAAGACATGCCCTACCTGGCCGACGGTACGCCGGTGGACATCGTGCTCAACCCGCTGGGCGTGCCGTCGCGCATGAACATCGGGCAGGTGCTGGAAGTCCACCTGGGCTGGGCCGGCAAGGGCCTGGGCCAGCGCATTGGCGACATGCTGCAGCGCGAAGCCGCCACCGCCGAGCTGCGCGAGTTCCTGGACCAGATCTACAACCGCGCGGGCCGCAAGGAAGACCTGTCGCAGTTGAACGACGGCGAAATCCGCGCCATGGCGCAGGAGCTGACCAAGGGCGTGCCGTTTGCCTCGCCGGTGTTCGATGGTGCCTCCGAGCAGGAAATCATGGACATGCTCAAGCTGGCCTACCCGGACGACGTGGCCCAGGCCAAGGGCCTGAGCGCGACCCGCACCCAGGCGCAGCTGCACGATGGCCGCACGGGCGACCCGTTCGAGCGCATGACCACCGTGGGCTACATGCACTACCTCAAGCTGCACCACTTGGTGGACGACAAGATGCACGCGCGCTCCACCGGCCCGTACTCGCTGGTGACGCAGCAGCCGCTGGGCGGCAAGGCGCAGTTCGGTGGCCAGCGTTTCGGGGAGATGGAAGTATGGGCGCTCGAAGCCTACGGCGCTTCCTACATCCTGCAGGAAATGCTCACCGTCAAGTCCGACGACGTGCAGGGCCGCACCAAGGTCTACGAGTCCATCGTCAAGGGCGAACACGCCATCAACGCCGGCATGCCAGAATCGTTCAACGTGCTGGTCAAGGAAATCCGTTCGCTCGGTATCGATATCGAACTGGAACGCTCTTAATTCGTTGAAAAGGAAAGAGTCACATGAAATCTTTGCTCGACCTGTTCAAGCAGTTCACGCCCGACGAACACTTCGATGCCATCCGCATCGGCCTGGCGTCGCCCGAGAAGATCCGTTCCTGGTCGTTCGGTGAGGTCAAGAAGCCCGAGACCATCAACTACCGCACCTTCAAGCCCGAGCGCGACGGCCTGTTCTGCGCCAAGATCTTTGGCCCGATCAAGGACTACGAGTGCCTGTGCGGCAAGTACAAGCGCCTCAAGCACCGTGGCGTGATTTGCGAAAAGTGCGGCGTGGAAGTGACCCAGACCAAGGTGCGCCGCGAGCGCATGGGCCACATCGATCTGGCCGCGCCGTGCGCCCACATCTGGTTCCTCAAGTCCTTGCCGTCGCGCCTGGGCATGGTGCTGGACATGACGCTGCGCGACATCGAACGCGTGCTGTACTTTGAAGCCTACGTGGTGGTGGACCCGGGCATGACCCCGCTGAAGAAGTTCAGCATCATGACCGAGGACGACTACGAAGCCAAGCTCACCGAGTACGGCGACGAGTTCATCGCCAAGATGGGCGCCGAGGGCATCAAGGATCTGCTGGAGTCGATCGACATCGAGTCCGAGATCGAGCGCCTGCGCGGCGACCTGACCGGCTCCGAGCTCAAGGTCAAGAAGAACGCCAAGCGCCTCAAGGTGCTGGAAGCGTTCAAGAAATCCGGCATCAAGCCCGAGTGGATGGTGCTGGAGGTGCTGCCGGTGCTGCCGCCGGACTTGCGCCCGCTGGTGCCGCTGGACGGTGGCCGCTTCGCCACGTCCGATCTGAACGACCTGTACCGCCGCGTCATCAACCGCAACAGCCGTCTGCGCCGTTTGCTGGAGCTCAAGGCCCCGGAAATTATTGCGCGCAATGAGAAGCGCATGCTGCAGGAAGCCGTGGACAGCCTGCTGGACAACGGCCGCCGTGGCAAGGCCATGACCGGCGCCAACAAGCGCGCGCTCAAGTCGCTGGCCGACATGATCAAGGGCAAGAGCGGCCGCTTCCGCCAGAACTTGCTGGGCAAGCGCGTGGACTACTCGGGCCGTTCCGTGATCACCGTGGGCCCGACCCTCAAGCTGCACCAGTGCGGCCTGCCCAAGCTGATGGCGCTGGAGCTGTTCAAGCCCTTCATCTTTGCCCGTTTGGAGCAAATGGGCATTGCCACCACCATCAAGGCGGCCAAGAAGGAAGTGGAAGCCGGTACGCCCGTGGTGTGGGACATCCTGGAAGAGGTGATCCGCGAACACCCGGTGCTGCTCAACCGCGCCCCTACGCTGCACCGCCTGGGCATCCAGGCGTTCGAACCCATCCTGATCGAAGGCAAGGCGATCCAGCTGCACCCGCTGGTGTGTTCCGCCTTCAACGCCGACTTTGACGGCGACCAGATGGCCGTGCACGTGCCGTTGTCGGTGGAAGCGCAGATGGAAGCCCGCACGCTGATGCTGGCCTCCAACAACGTGCTGTTCCCGGCCTCGGGCGAGCCGTCGATCGTGCCGTCGCAAGACGTGGTGCTGGGCCTGTACTACACCACCCGCGAGCGCACCAACGGCAAGGGCGAAGGCATGTACTTTGCCGATGTGGCCGAAGTGCAGCGCGCGCTGGACGCCGGTGTGGTGGAGCTGACCGCGAAGATCAGCGTGCGCCTGACCGAGTACGTCAAGGACAAGGACAGCGGCGAGTTCACCCAGGTGACCAAGCGTGTGGAAACCACCGTGGGCCGTGCGTTGCTGAGCGAAATCCTGCCCAAGGGCCTGGCGTTCGAGAACATCAACAAGGCGCTCAAGAAGAAGGAAATCAGCAAGCTGATCAACACCTCCTTCCGCAAGTGTGGCCTGAAAGACACCGTGGTGTTTGCCGACAAGCTGCTGCAAAACGGCTTCCGTCTGGCCACGCGCGCCGGCATCTCCATTGCGGTGGACGACATGCTGGTGCCCAAGGAAAAGCAGACCATCATCGAGCGCGCCGAAGCCGAGGTGAAGGAAATTGCCCAGCAGTATTCCTCGGGCCTGGTGACCGCTGGTGAACGCTACAACAAGGTGGTGGACATCTGGGGCAAGGCCGGTGACGACATCTCGCGCGTCATGATGGACAACCTGAAGAAGGAAAAGACCATCGACCGCGCGGGCAACGAAGTTGACCAGGAATCGTTCAACTCGATCTACATGATGGCCGACTCGGGCGCGCGGGGTTCCGCGGCCCAGATCCGCCAGCTCTCGGGCATGCGCGGCCTGATGGCCAAGCCGGACGGCTCCATCATTGAGACCCCCATCACGGCGAACTTCCGTGAAGGGCTGAACGTGTTGCAGTACTTCATCTCCACCCACGGTGCGCGTAAGGGCCTGGCCGACACGGCGTTGAAGACCGCCAACTCGGGCTACCTGACCCGCCGTCTGGTGGACGTGACGCAGGACCTGGTGGTGACCGAGGACGATTGCGGCACCGACAACGGCACGCTGATGCGCGCCATCGTCGAAGGCGGTGAAGTGATCGAGTCGCTGCGCGAGCGCATTCTGGGCCGCACCACCGCCGACGAGGTGCTCAACCCCGAGAACCAGCAGCTGATCTTCCCGGCCGGCAAGATGCTGGACGAGGACGCGATTGACGAAATCGAGGCCGCTGGCGTCGATGAAGTCAAGGTGCGCACCGCGCTGACCTGCGAAACCCGTTTTGGCCTGTGCGCCAAGTGCTACGGGCGTGATCTGGGCCGTGGCGGTTTGGTGAACGTGGGCGAAGCGGTGGGCGTGATTGCAGCGCAGTCGATCGGTGAGCCGGGTACCCAGCTGACCATGCGTACCTTCCACATCGGGGGTGCGGCGTCGCGTGCGGCGGTGGCTTCCAGCGTGGAAGCCAAGTCCAGCGGCAACATTGCGTTCAACGCCACCATGCGTTACGTGACCAACACCAAGGGCGAGCTGGTGGTGATTTCCCGTTCCGGCGAAATCATCATCCAGGACGACCTGGGCCGTGAGCGTGAGCGTCACAAGGTGCCGTACGGTGCGATCTTGTCGATCAAGCCCGACCAGACCATCAAGGCTGGCACCATTCTGGCCAACTGGGATCCGCTGACCCGTCCCATCATCACCGAATTTGCCGGTGTGGCCAAGTTCGAGAACGTGGAAGAAGGTCTGACCGTGGCCAAGCAGGTCGATGATGTGACCGGCTTGAGCACGCTGGTGGTGATCGACCCGAAACGCCGTGGCGCTGCCAAGGTGGTGCGTCCGCAGGTCAAGCTGATCGACGCCAATGGCCAAGAAGTCAAGATTCCCGGCACCGACCATTCGGTGACGATTGGCTTCCAGGTCGGCGCGCTGATCCAGGTGCGCGACGGCCAGGACGTGGGCCCCGGCGAGGTGCTGGCCCGTATCCCGGTCGAAGGTCAGAAGACGCGCGACATTACCGGCGGTCTGCCGCGTGTGGCCGAGCTGTTTGAGGCCCGCAGCCCCAAGGACAAGGGCATGCTGGCCGAGATGACCGGTACAGTGTCGTTTGGCAAGGAAACCAAAGGCAAAGTGCGCTTGCAAATCACCGACCCGGACGGCAAGGTGTGGGACGAGCTCATCCCCAAGGAAAAGAACATCCTGGTGCACGAAGGCCAGGTGGTCAACAAGGGCGAGAGCATTGTGGACGGCCCGGCCGACCCGCAAGACATCCTGCGCCTGCTGGGCATGGAAGAGCTGGCACGCTACATCGTGGACGAGGTGCAGGACGTGTACCGACTCCAGGGCGTGAAGATCAACGACAAGCACATTGAAGTGATCGTGCGCCAGATGCTGCGCCGCGTGGTGGTGGAGAACGCGGGCGATTCGACCTACATCAACGGCGAGCAGATCGAGCGTTCCGAGATCCTCAACACCAACGACGCGCTGCGCGCCGAAGGCAAGATCCCGGCCACCTACAGCAACATCCTGCTGGGCATCACCAAGGCCTCGCTGTCCACCGACTCGTTCATCTCGGCGGCTTCCTTCCAGGAAACCACCCGCGTGCTGACCGAAGCGGCCATCATGGGCAAGCGCGACGAGCTGCGTGGCCTGAAGGAAAACGTGATCGTGGGCCGCCTGATTCCGGCCGGTACCGGCATGGCCTTCCACGACGCCCGCCGCGCCAAGGAAGATATGGACGACGAAGAGCGTCGCGCCATCGCCGAAGCCGATGCGGTGGCCCTGGCCGCCGACCAGGCCGAAGCCAGCGCCAGCGCCGACGTGGCCGCCGAATAAGCACACGCCAGCGCCCACAGGCCCGTTAGGGCCTGTGCCCGATCCACCCCAGCCGGCGCAAGTTGGCTGGGGTTTTTTGTTGAAAGGTTGCCCGCTCTCATGACTTCTACCCCCGCCAAGAACACGGTGGCCCTGTCGCAACAACTGGCCTGGACGGCGCGCATGCTGCACGCGGTGGAGCAGGGCCGTTCGCTGGCCGATGCCCTGCCCACGGTGCCCGCCGCGCTGCGTCCGGGTGTGCAGGCGCTCACCTTCCACGCCCTGCGCCACTGGGGCCAGGCCACGGTGGTGCTCCAGCTGCTGGCGCAGCGTGCGCCGCCGCTGCTGGTGCGCGCCTTGCTGGGCGTGGCGCTGACGCTGCTGTGTACGCCTGCCACCCCCGGTGCGCAGCCCGACTACGCCCCGCACACCGTGGTAGACCAGGCCGTGGCCGCGCTGGCGGCGTTGAAAGTGCCACGCGCGCAAGCCGGGTTTGTCAACGGCTGTTTGCGCCGTTTCTTGCGCGAGCGGCCTGAGCTGGAGGCGCAGGCGGCCCAGGACGCCGTGGCGCGCTGGAACCACCCGTTCTGGTGGGTGCAGCGTGTGCGGCGCGACCACCCGCAGCACTGGCAAGCGGTGCTGGCGGCCAACAACCAGGCCGCACCCATGACGCTGCGCGTAAACCGGCGCCACGTGGCGCGCGACGCCTACCTGGCGCAGCTGCAGGCCGAAGGCTACACCGCCACTCCGGTGGGCGAGGACGGCGTGGTGCTGGCGCGCGCCGTGCCGGTGGAGCGCCTGCCCGGTTGGGCGCAGGGCCATGCCTCGGTGCAGGACGCTGCCGCGCAACTGGCGGCCCCGCTGCTGTTGCAAGGCGCCGCGTTACCCGCCCGCGCCCGCGTGCTGGACGCCTGCGCCGCTCCCGGCGGCAAGACCGCGCACCTGCTGGAATACGCCGACCTGGACGTGCTGGCGCTGGACGTGGACCCGGTGCGCTGCACCCGCATCCACGACAACCTGCAGCGCCTGGGCCTGCAGGCCCAGGTGCGTGCCGCCGACGCCGCCCTGCCCGCGCAGTGGTGGGACGGGCGCGCGTTTGACGCCATCTTGCTGGACGCGCCGTGTACCGCCTCGGGCATTGTGCGGCGCCACCCGGACGTGCGCTGGCTGCGCCGCCCCGACGACATCGCCCAACTGGCGGCACAGCAGGCACGTTTGCTCCAAGCCCTGTGGCCGCTGCTCAAGCCCGGTGGCCGCTTGCTGTACTGCACCTGCTCCGTGTTCAAGGCCGAAGGCGAGCAGCAAGTCGCAGCCTTTGTGGCGCGCCACGCCGCCGAGGCCAAGGTGCTGCCAGCGCCAGGGCATTTGCTGCCGGGCGGGGCGGTGCCGCTAGATGGCATCAACGACAATGCGGCAGGGGGACTGGATGGATTCTTCTACGCTTTGCTGCAAAAAGCCCCGCTGGCTTGAGTGGGTTGTGTGCCTGCGCCCGGACGATTGGCCGGGCCTGTGGGCTGTGTGCCGCCTGTGCGGGGGCTGGGCGCTGCTGTGGGCAACCCTGCTGCTCGGTGCCACCAGTGGCCGGTTGTACGCCGCCGAGGCCGCGCCTCCCGCCTGGCCCGTGACGGTGCAGCACTCCGCCGACGGGGTGTTGCTGTCGGCCCGCGCCCCGTTCACCCTGACCCCGGCGCTGGAAGAAGCCCTGCACAAGGGCGTGCCGCTGCATTTTGTGTGGGACAGCACGTTGCTGCGCCGCCGCTGGTACTGGCGCGACAAGGTCGTCCTGCGCGCCGCCCGCACGGTGCGCCTGGCCTACCAGCCCCTGACCCGCCGCTGGCGCGTGAGCGTGACCGACGGCCTGCCCAACGGCGCTGCCGCCAGCGCGTTGCACCAGAATTTTGACAGCCTGGCCCACGCCTGGCCCAGCGTGAGCCGTGTGGCGGGTTGGAAGCTGGCCGATGCGGCCCGGCTCGCGCCGGACGACGACTACCGGGTGCAGGTGGGCTTCCGGCTCGAGGTGGCGGCCTTGCCCGGCCCACTGCAAATCGGCCTGCTGCCGACCCAGGACTGGGGCCTGGCCCTGAGCCAGACCCTGTTGCTGCCGCCGCTGGGCGGCACCAGCGAGCTGGGCCAGCCCGCGCGCGACGCCACCGTCCAGACCCTCAACGCCGACACCACCTCCAATCCGGCCCCCACCGGGCGCAGCGCCCCATGAACCACGACCCCCACCCCTGGTGGCCGCCCCACATGCGGCCCCTGCGCCTGCGCATCTCCCGGCCCTGGGCGCTGGGGCTGGGTGCGGTGTTTGTCTCGGGCGTCACGGTCGTGCTGCTGCTGTTGTTGACCCTGTCCACCCGCCACAGCTATTTCGACGACAGCCACTTCCAGCGCTTGGTGCTCATCAACGGTGCGGTGGCGCTGGTGCTGCTGCTGCTGATCGGCCTGCTGCTGTGGCGCCTGGTGTCGCGCTGGCGCCGCCAGCGGTTTGGTAGCCGCCTGCTGGTCAAGCTGGCGGCCATCTTTGCGCTGGTGGGCCTGCTGCCGGGGGTGCTGATCTACACCGTGTCGTACCAGTTCGTGTCGCGCTCCATCGAGACCTGGTTCGACGTGCGGGTCGAATCCGCCCTCAGCGCCGGGCTCAACCTGGGCCGCACCACGCTCGATGCCCTCAGCGCCGACCTGGCGGCCAAGACCCGCGCCGCCGCCAACAGCCTGTCCGCCACGAGCCAGGCCGGGGCCGGGCTGGCGGTGGAGCGCCTGCGCGACCAGCTGGTGGCCAGCGACGTGGTGCTGTGGAACGAACAGGGCCAGGCGCTGGCCAGCGCGGGCGAATCGCGCTTCAACCTCACGCCCGAGCGCCCCAGCGCGGCCCAGCTGCGCCAGGCGCGCAACGGCCAGGTGCTCACCACCATCGAAGGGCTGGAAGAAGAGGGCGGCACCACCGCCCGTCCCGCCCCGGCGGCCAGCAGCGCCGTGGTAGCCACCGCTGCACCGCGCATCCGCGTGCTGGCGCTGGTCACTGCCACCCACTTCCAGTTCGGTGGTGAGTCGCGCTACTTGCAGGTGACGGCGCCGCTGCCCGCCGCGCTGGTGGCCGATGCGCTGGCGGTGCAGCAGGCCTACCGCGAATACCAGGAACGCGCGCTGGGCCGCGAAGGCCTGCGCCGCATGTACATCGGCACCCTGACGCTGACCCTGTTCCTGGCCGTGTTTGGCGCTGTGCTGCTGGCCGTGCTGCTGGGCAACCAGCTCATGCAGCCGCTGCTGGTGCTGGCCGAAGGCATGCGCGACGTGGCCCGCGGCGACCTCACGCCCAAGCTCGCCCTGCCCGCCAAGGACGAACTGGCTGGCCTGACCCGCACCTTCGCCCACATGACGCAGGAGCTGGCCGACGCGCGCCAGGCGGTGCAGCACAGCATGGCCCAGGTCGATGGCGCGCGCGCCAACCTGCAAACCATCCTCGACAACCTCACCGCCGGCGTGGTGGCGCTGGATGGCCAGATGCGCCTGCTCAGTGCCAACCCCGGTGCTGCGCGCGTGTTGCGCTCGCCGCTGGATGCGCACCTGGGCCACCCGCTGCACACCGTGCCGGGTGCGGCCGAACTGGCGCGCTGGGTGCAGCGGCAGTTCGACGCCTTCCTGGTCGACCAGCAGCACCACGACGACGACCACTGGCAACAGGCGTTCGAATGGCACGAGGTGCCTGGCGCCGCCAGCGGCCACGGGGCCGAAGCGCGCGCCGTCACCCTCATGGTGCGCGGCGCCCTGCTGCCCGACCACGAACGCCTGCTGGTGCTCGACGACGTGTCCGACATGATCTCGGCCCAGCGCGCCCAGGCCTGGGGCGAAGTGGCGCGCCGTCTGGCGCACGAAATCAAGAACCCGCTCACCCCCATCCAGCTTTCCGCCGAACGCCTGGCCATGAAGCTCGACGACAAGCTCCAGCCGACCGAACAGGCGCTGCTGCACAAGTCCGTCAAGACCATCGTCGACCAGGTCGATGCCATGAAGCGCCTGGTCAACGAATTCCGCGACTACGCCCGCCTGCCCGCCGCCCAGCTGGCGCCGCTGGATCTCAACGCCCTGCTCAAGGACATCGTGCCCCTGTACGACGCCTCCACCGTGCCTGTGCGGCTGGAGCTCGACCCCGCATGCCCGCCGGTGCAGGCCGACGCACAGCAAATCCGCCAGGTCGTCCACAACCTCGTGCAGAACGCCCAGGACGCCACCCCCGCGGGTGCCGGCCCCGTGCTGCTGCAAAGCCGCACCAGCGACGACGGCCAGCGCGTGCGCCTGCTGGTGCAAGACTGCGGCCCCGGCTTTGCCGAGCACATCCTCAAGCGCGCCTTCGAGCCCTACGTCACCACCAAGGCCAAAGGCACCGGCCTGGGGCTGGCCGTGGTCAAGAAAATCATGGACGAGCACGGCGGCCGCATCGAAATCACGCACCGCCGCGAGGACGAGCGCGTGCTGGGCGCGCAAGTCTCGCTATCATTCAGGGTTGCAAATTCGCAACACAACAACTCCGAGCAGTGAAAGTTTTGGCACCACACCATGGCAAACATACTGGTGGTTGACGACGAACTGGGCATCCGCGACCTGTTGTCCGAAATCCTGAACGACGAAGGCCACGCGGTCGAACTGGCCGAAAACGCCGCCCGGGCCCGCGCCCTGCGCGCCAGCTACCGGCCCGACCTGGTGCTGCTTGACATCTGGATGCCCGACACCGACGGCGTGACCCTGCTCAAGGAATGGTCGGCCAACGGGCTGCTGACCATGCCCGTCATCATGATGAGCGGCCACGCCACCATCGACACCGCAGTCGAGGCCACCCGCATCGGCGCGATGGCGTTCCTGGAAAAACCCATCACCCTGCAAAAACTGCTGCAGGCGGTGGACAAGGGCCTGGCCCGCGCCATGGCCATGCCGCCCGACACGGCCCGCAGCAGCCCGCGCGATACCGCCGCTGTCACACCGATGCCGTCGTTGCAGGCGGTGGATGGCGCAATGTTGTCGCCGGTAGGCGCTGCGTCGGCCTCTGGTGCTGCGCTGGCCATGGCCGAGCCGCTGCCCCCTGGCCACGACCTGCCGCCCGCCCAGCGCGTGTTCATGCTCGACGTGCCGCTGCGCGAGGCGCGCGATGCGTTCGAGAAAGCCTACTTCGAGTTCCACCTGGCGCAGGAAAACGGCTCCATGACCCGCGTGGCCGAAAAAACCGGCCTCGAGCGCACCCACCTCTACCGCAAGCTCAAGCAGCTGGGGGTGGATTTGTCGCGCAGCAAGCGTCATGGGCCATAATCGACGGTTTCTCTGCTACAATTCATCCTGTTGGCCTGGTAGCTCAGTCGGTAGAGCAGCGGATTGAAAATCCGCGTGTCGGTGGTTCGATTCCGCCCCAGGCCACCAAAAATACCAAGCACTTAGCGCGTAGGCCTAAGTGCTTTTTTGTTGTCTGTTTGCCGGGTGCAGCTACCGCGAGGCAGTGGCACACGCGTGTCCCAGTTTGCGCAGGAAGCCCTGCTGTTCACCGGGCATCTTGTTGTGGGTCAAGCCGTAGCGTCGGGTGCGGGTGCCTCCGTGGGCGGCTGGCGCACCGCCGCCGTGGACAGTGAGGTGGTCGGCACCGTCCAGACCCGTGTCGGCACGGCGTCCGTGGTCGCGTGCGCCTGGCCGTGGGGCGCTGCGGGCGGGGCCGGGTGGATCGCGGCTGCCGCTGCCGCTGCCAGCACCGGCTCGTCGTGCAGGTGGTGGATGCGCGTCACGGGCGGTGTGGCGCTGGGCGATTCCACCACCACTTTCACATCCTGGATGCGCTGCGCCACTTGCGTCAGCTGGGCGCTTTGTGCGCGCAGGGCGCGGTCCAGCCCGGTGAGCTGCTGCACCACCACCTGCATCAGATCCAGCGTGTGGTCGAGCTTGCCCAGGCCGTCGCTGGCGTGCTGGCCCAGCGCGTGCAGCGTGCTGGCGGCCTCAATATCGGCCAGCGCCACCGCGTTGAGCTTGTGGGCCACCAGCGCGCTGGCGGTGGCCGCGTCGTGCAGTTTCTGGCTGATGTGGGCGGTGCTTTGCGCGCTGGCGTCGAGCTTGTGGCCCAGCGTGGTGGCGGCCACGCGCGTGGCCAGGGTGTTGGCCTCCAGTTTGTGTGCCAGATCGGTCAGGGCGATGTCCAGCTGCATGCGGGTCTGTGCCCTGTCGGCCAGCAGGGCTTGCAGTTCGGGTGGCAGTTCGGTAACGGGGCGCTGCGGCGTGTCACCGGCGGAGGGGCGTTGCAATGTGGCATCCAGCCGCGCCAGCGTACCGCCCAGGGCGTCCAGGGTTTTGAGCTGCTGCTGGGCCAGGTGCAGCAGGGCTTGCTGGTGTTGCGCCAGTTGCGGCAGTGCCTCCAGCCCGTGGGTGTGGCTGCGTGCCTGGTCGTGCAGGCGTTGCAGGGCTTCGGTCAGCGGGGCGGCGGTGGCTTGCCAGTGCGATGCCGCGTGAGCGTTGGGGCTGACGTCGCTGGCTGTAGCGGTGGCGGCGTTGTGCGCGGCCAGGGCGCGCGTCAGGGTCTGGAGTTCGCGTTGTAGCGGCTGCACGGCGGCGCTGGCGTCATTCAGCCAGACCGGGGGCTGCGTGGCCCAGCTCTGCAGGGCCTGTGTCAGGGCTTGTGCCGCCGCTGCAATGGGGGGCGTGTCGGCATGGGCATCGGGGCCAGATGCTGCCATAGGCAAGGAAGAAGTGGTGTCGGCCTCAAAACCGGCCCACAGCGCCTGTGTGGCCACGCCCAGCGCCGCTTGCAGGGCGGCCAGCCCCCAGGCAGGCACCGGGTGGGGCGTTACCTCTGCCGCCGCGCCAGCACCAGTGAGTGCGCTGGCCGCCAGTGTGCTCAAGGCCAGCACCACGCCCAGCTGCGCGCCCGTGCGCCCGAGCACAACCATGCCCGCGTCGCGGTACAACCCACCGCTTGCCGCAGCGTGGCCCAGTTGCAGCAGCAGCGGCACCAGCCACACCAGAGCGGTGGGCCATTGCAGCCGTTGTGCCAGCAGCGCGTACACGGCGTGCAGCGCGACCACGGCCACAAACAGCCACCGCAGCGGCGTGGCGCTGGCCTGTGGGTGGGGTGGGGCGGGGTGGTGGGGCATCACGGGCCTCCTGGCTGTCCGTCAGCGGCGCACGTAGGGGTGCGTCCATTCCCCCAGCAGCCGGTAGCCCACCGCCAGCAGCGTCGGGCCCAGAAAGGCGCCAATCACGCCAAACGCCAGCACGCCGCCCAGCACGGCCAGGAACACCACCACGAACGGCAAACTGGCGCCCCGGCTGATGATGAAGGGCTTGATCACGTTGTCCACCGTGCTGACGAGGAAGAAGCCCCATGCCGCCACGAAGACGGCCCATCCCGCCTCGCCCTGCTGGAACAGCCACAGCGCGGCGCCACCCCAGATCAGCGGCGGCCCCACCGGAATCACCGAGAAAAAGAACGTCACCATGCCCAGCAGCACCGCACCCGGCACCCCCGCAATGCCAAAGCCGATGGCGGCCAGAATGCCCTGCGCCAGCGCAGTGCCGAGAATGCCGTAGATCACGCCGCTGACCGTGCTCTGCGCCACCGTCAGCAAAAAGATGCCGCGCTCGCCAGCCAGCCGCTCCAGCCCCACGCGCAGGCGCAGCGCCAGCACCTCGCCATTGGCAAAAAAGAAGAACGCCAGGAACACCGCCACCGCCATGTCCACCGCGCCCTGGCCCAGCACCCGGCCCCACGTCAGGGCCAAGGCCTGCGCCGGTTCGGCCAGCCGTTGCAGCTCCAGCAGCAGGTTCTGGCCGTTGTGCGTGAAGCGTTGCCAGTAGTCCAGCAGCCATTGCCCGATCAGCGGCACGTTGCCCAACCAGGCGGGCGCATCGGGCAACCCGTGGCGGAACAGGTTCTGCGTCGCTGCGCCCAGGGCGGCCACGTCCTCGGCCAGCATCAGCGCCACCGCCACAATCGGGCCAATCAGCACCAACGTGACCAGCAATGTCATCAAGCTGGCCGATACCAGCCGCCGCCGCTGCACCAGCCGGTCCAGCCGCACAAACGCAGGCCAACTGGTCGAGACCAGGATCGCGGCCCACACCAGCGCCGTCAGGAACGGGCGCAGCACCAGCAGACACCCCAACCCCAGCAGCGTCCATGCCAGCATGGCCAGAATACGGTCGGATTGGGGATTGTGCATCGCAGGCTGAACGTGAAAATGGTGAAAAAACAGACGTATTGTGATGCCAAAACAAAAAAGCCCGCGGGCGCAGTGCCAGCGGGCTTTTGCCTTGTACGGGCTGTGGAGTCAGCCGCGTGGGCGTATTACATGCCCATGCCGCCCATACCACCCATGCCGCCCATATCGGGCATGGCCGGGGCGGATTCAGACTTCGGGCTGTCGGCCACCATGCACTCGGTGGTCAGCATCAGGCTGGCCACGGAGGCGGCGTTTTGCAGCGCGGTGCGGGTCACCTTGGTCGGATCCAGGATGCCCATCTCGATCATGTCGCCGTAGGTGTCGTTGGCGGCGTTGAAACCGAAGTTGCCGTTGCCCGCCAGGATGGCGTTGACCACCACGCTCGGCTCGCCACCGGCGTTGGACACGATCTCGCGCAGCGGGGCTTCAATCGCCTTGAGCACCAGCGCAATGCCGTGGTCTTGGTCGGGGTTGTCGCCCTTGATGGTGCCAGCGGCCTGACGCGCACGCAGCAGCGCCACGCCACCACCGGCCACAATGCCTTCTTCCACCGCAGCGCGGGTGGCGTGCAGGGCATCTTCCACGCGGGCTTTCTTTTCCTTCATCTCGACTTCGGTGGCAGCCCCCACCTTGATGACGGCCACGCCGCCGGCCAGCTTGGCCACGCGCTCTTGCAGCTTCTCGCGGTCGTAGTCGCTGGTGGCTTCCTCGATCTGGATGCGGATTTGCTTGACGCGGGCTTCAATGTCGGCTTCGGCACCGGCACCGTCGATGATGGTGGTGTTTTCCTTGCCGATCTCGATGCGCTTGGCCTGGCCCAGGTCGGCCAGCGTCACCTTGTCCAGTGCCAGGCCCACTTCCTCGGCGATGACCTTGCCACCGGTCAGGATGGCGATGTCTTCCAGCATGGCCTTGCGGCGGTCGCCAAAGCCCGGGGCCTTGACGGCCACCACCTTCAGGATGCCACGGATGGTGTTGACCACCAGGGTGGCCAGGGCTTCGCCTTCCACGTCCTCGGCAATGATCAGCAGCGGACGGCCGGCCTTGGCCACGGCTTCCAGCGTGGGCAGCAGGTCGCGGATGTTGCTGATCTTCTTGTCGAACAGCAGCACGAACGGGTTGTCCAGGATCGCGGCTTGCTTTTCCGGGTTGTTGATGAAGTAGGGCGACAGGTAGCCACGGTCAAACTGCATGCCTTCCACGACATCCAGTTCGTTTTGCAGGCTCTTGCCGTCTTCCACGGTGATCACGCCTTCTTTGCCGACTTTGTCCATCGCAGTGGCGATGATTTCGCCAATGCTGGAGTCGGAGTTGGCGGAAATCGAACCCACTTGGGCGATTTCCTTGCTGGTGGTGGTCGGCTTGGAGGCCTTCTTCAGCTCGGCGATCAGGGCTTCGACGGCCTTGTCGATACCGCGCTTGAGGTCCATCGGGTTCATGCCGGCGGCCACGTACTTCATGCCTTCGCGCACGATGGCCTGGGCCAGCACGGTGGCGGTGGTGGTGCCGTCGCCAGCGTTGTCGGAGGTCTTGGAAGCCACTTCCTTGACCATCTGCGCACCCATGTTCTGCAGCTTGTCCTTGAGTTCGATTTCCTTGGCCACGGACACACCGTCCTTGGTCACGGTCGGGGCGCCGAAGGAGCGCTCCAGCACCACGTTGCGGCCCTTGGGGCCCAGGGTCACCTTGACCGCGTTGGCCAGGATGTTCACGCCTTCCACCATGCGGGCGCGCGCTTCGCCGCCAAACACTACGTCTTTTGCTGCCATGTGATTAACTCCAGATTCAGTTCAGTAAAAAGAGGGGGCCGGGCCGGATTACTTGACGATGACCGCAAACAGGTCGTCTTCTTTCATCACCAGCAGTTCGTTGCCATCGACCTTGACGGTCTGGCCGCTGTACTTGCCAAACAGCACGCGGTCGCCCACTTGCACGCTCAGGGCCTTGGTTTCGCCCTTGTCGTTCGTCTTGCCCGGGCCGACGGCCAGCACTTCACCTTGATCAGGCTTTTCGGCGGCGTTGTCGGGGATCACGATGCCCGAAGCGGTTTTGGTTTCATTTTCCAGACGCTTGACGATCACGCGATCGGCGAGGGGACGAAGGTTCATGAGGAGCACTCCTGAAAAAAGGAAAGGAACAACACAAAAAAAGGGGAAGCGGGGGGCGGCGCTGTTGGCACTCAACCCCGTCGAGTGCTAATCATAAGGGCGGGGGGTGGGGTTTTCAAGGGGCGGCCACGTGCAAATTTTGCCCGTCACACTTTTTTCAAACTGATAAGGGTTTACCCCAATAATCCTAAAAGTGCGTTGTATGACAACAACAAAAAGGCCCTGAAAACGCAGTCCGGACACGGAAAAACTTTACGCCCCTGTGGCGCTCTGTTGCAATAGCGTCAGCTTCCGTCAAGGAACTCAGCCAGCGTGTGCTGGTTGCCAAGAAATTGTCCAGACCCCAGGAGATAACCCTATGAAAAAAACCTTGATTGCCTTGGCCGCCGTGGCCGCCACCACCGGTGCTTTCGCCCAGTCTTCCGTGGCCATTTACGGCATTGTGGATGCCGGTATTTCCAACGCCATCGGTGGTGCTACCGATGCACAGACTGGTATCAACGAAGCCGCTGCCAGCCGCCTTGGTTTCCGTGGCACCGAAGACTTGGGCGGTGGCCTCAAGGCTGTCTTCCGTCTGGAGCACCGCTTCAAGCCCGACACTGGCGCCCAATCTCACCCGACCGCCTTCTGGCACGGCAACAGCACCGTGGGTCTGAGCAGTGCAGCATTGGGTACGGTCGAGTTCGGTCGCGCTTTCCCGGCGGCCTACTACACCGCTGGCGGCGCCGACGTGTTTTCCTATGATGGCATTGCCAGCAACCACCTGACCACCACCGCAGGTTTGAGCATTGGCACTTCGAGCAGCGCCAATGCCGTGTTGCCCAGCAATGCCACAGGCGCTAAGGCCACCGATCCGAATCACTTTGGCGTGGGTCGCTTTGAAAACGGTATTTTCTACACCAGCCCGAACTGGAGCGGTTTCTCGGCTCGCGTGTCGGTTTCTGCCGAAGAAAGTGGTGCTGCTGGTGCCAAGGCGCCGGTCTCCGCGCAGTTGAACTACACCACGGGTCCGTTCAGTGTCAGCGTGGCTGGCTTGAGAACCCAAGCGGATGACTCTTTTGCCATTGCCGATTTTGCCTACAACTTTGGCTTCTTGCGTGCCAATTTGGCAGTTTCCACGAGTGAGGTGGACGCCAATGGCCGCGACTCCAGTGCCACCGTGTTGGGCCTGACGGCACCTATGGGGCCATGGACTTTCAAAGCGTCGTACGCACAGTTGAAGCAAGAGCGCATCAACGCTGCCAAGGTGGTTGTGGGTGGCAAGACCACCACCATTTCCCAACTGGGCTTGGGTGCCCGCTACGCTCTGAGCAAGCGTACCGACCTGTACACCAGCTTTGCCCGCGACAGCAAGAAGACCGCTGGCGATGCCGACAAGACCGGTTACGAATTTGGCGTGAAGCACATGTTCTGATCGGTGTTCACCGTACGCTGAGGCCAGCCGGTGCGCACCGGTTGGCCCGCCCCCCACAGCCACCGCTTTGCCGGTGGCTGTGTCGTTTTGCGGTTGTTGTATGAATCCGACACCTGCCCGGCCTGAGCGCGCTATTTGCGGGTTATCCCTAGAGTTTGGCCCCAATCGGCGCTAGGATTAAACCTGTTCTGGTTTAACACCGTGGTTGCGCAATCTGTGCGGCCACTTTTTTCAAGGATGTATGTCATGAAAAAGACTCTGATTGCTCTGGCCGTGCTGGCTGCCTCGGGTGCCGCTATGGCCCAATCCAGCGTTAGCATCTACGGTATCGTTGACGCTGCTATCCACAAAGACAAAAACGCTGACGCCGCCATGATCGATGGCGCCGTGGACTCCAGCCGCATCGGCTTCAAGGGTACCGAAGATCTGGGCGGTGGTCTGAAGGCCCACTTCGTGCTGGAACAAGGTCTGGAGATTGACACTGGCGCTGCCGGTCAAATCAAGGACAGCAATGGTAACGATACTTCTGCCGCTTTCAGCCGCGAAACCAGCGTGGGTTTCTCGGGTGGCTTCGGTGCCGTCAAGCTGGGCCGCTTCGAGAGCGCCTACGAGCAGATCTCTGGCAACACCTACGCTGTGTTTGACTCCGTGCTGTCCCCGACCCTGGTGTTCGAAAGCGGCAACCACACCGCCCGCCCGAACAACAGCATTGGCTACACCACCCCGTCCTTCGCTGGTTTCCGTGCTGCCGTCACCACCAATTTTGACGAGCAAAAAGGCGTGAGCGACAACGTGACCGCGTTCAACGTGGTGTACGAAGGTGGTCCGTTCTACGCCGACCTGGCCTTCCAAGACGAAGGTGATGCCGCCGATGTCAAGTACACCCGCCTGAACGGTGCCTACACCTTTGGCGCCTTCAAGCTGAAGGCCGGTTATGGCAACGTGAACTCGGGTGTCAAGAACAACGACGTGGACGAGTACCACATCGGCGTGGATTACACCCTGGCCCCGAACCTGATCCTGTCGGCCGGTTACGCTTCTTCTGAAGCCGACTACGAGACCGATTCTTCCGACGCCTTCTCCTTTGGCGCCGCTTACCTGCTGTCCAAGCGCACCACCGTGTACGGCGGTTACTTTGACGCTGACAAGAAAGCTGTTGCCAACCGTGCTAACGTGCCGGAAAGCCGTTTCGCCGTGGGCGTGAAGCACACTTTCTAATGACTGCGGTCGTTTGACCGCTGTTGTTTGAATGTTCCAAAAGCCATGCAGTTGTCTGCATGGCTTTTTTCATGGGTTTGAACAGGAAGCGTGGCCATGCAGCCAGCCTTGGAATCTGAAAACGGCAACGCGCCGCTGGTGTGTCCGGTGGCCGTGGTGGGCGCAGGCCCGGCGGGTCTGATGGCGGCGGAGGTGTTGAGCGCCGCCGGGGTGGCGGTGCATGTGTTCGATGCCATGCCCACGGCGGGGCGCAAGTTCTTGCTGGCGGGCATTGGTGGCCTGAACCTGACCCACGCCGAAGCGCCCGAGCGGTTTGTGACGCGCTACGCCGAACGCGCCACCGAGTGCGAGCGTTGGCTGCAGGCGATGGGGCCGCAGGCGGTGCGCGACTGGGCCGCTGGCCTGGGGGTGGAGACGTTTGTGGGCAGCTCGCAGCGGGTGTTCCCGACCGACATGAAGGCCGCGCCGCTGTTGCGTGCCTGGCTGCAGCGTTTGCGCCACCCGGTGCAGGCCGGGGCGGTGCCGGTGATGTTCCACATGCGGCACCGCTGGAACGGGTGCTGGCAAGTTGCTACCGATACGAACGTGGCGATCCCGTCAGGCGCGGTGGTGCATACCCTGACGTTTGATACCCCATACGGCCCGCAAGTGGTGCAGGCGCAGGCGGTGGTGCTGGCGCTGGGCGGCGGCAGCTGGGCCAAGTTGGGGTCGGATGGTGCGTGGCAGCCGTGGTTGCAGCAGCAAGGGGTGGCGGTGCGTGCGCTGCGGCCCGCCAACTGCGGTTTTGAGGTGCAGGTGCAGGGCCGCCGTGGCTGGAGCGAGCATCTGGCCAGCCGCTGCGCCGGGCAGCCGCTCAAGGGCGTGGTGTTGCGCTGCGCTGGCCCCGATGGCACGGTGTTCGAGCGCAAGGGCGAGTGTGTGCTGACCGCCACCGGGCTGGAAGGCAGCGTGGTGTACGCGGTGTCGGCGCTGCTGCGCGATGAGATTGAGCGCAGCGGCAGTGCCACCCTGCAGCTCAACCTGAAGCCGGACTGGAGCGCCGAGCGCCTGCTGGCCGAGTTGCAGCGCCCACGCGCTGGTCGCAGCTTGTCCAGCGTGCTCAAGGGTCGGGTCGGCCTGACGCCGGTGCAGGTGGGCCTGTTGCACGAATTGCTGGACAAGGACGCGCTGCACGACCCGCTGCGGCTGGCGCAGTCCATCCAGGCCTTGCCCATCACGCTGGCGGCAGCGCGCCCGCTGGACGAGGCCATCAGCAGTGCCGGTGGCGTGGCGCTGGAAGTCCTGACCAACGACCTGATGCTGCACACCTTGCCCGGTGTGTTCTGTGCCGGCGAGATGCTGGACTGGGAAGCCCCCACGGGCGGCTATTTGCTCACGGCGTGCCTGGCCAGTGGACGCGTAGCGGGGCAGGGGGTATTGCGTTATTTTTCGGGTGGCTGAAAGCCGCTGGTTGGCGTGGCGCCCAGTTGCCCAGCCAGGGTCTGGGCGCATTGGCGCAGGGCGGTGCCTGCGGTGCCGTGGGGGCGGGTGTCCATGGCGGCGCTGGGGCCGATGGCCGACAGGCTGAGCACCAGGCGGCCAAAGCCGTCGAACACCGGCACCGCAATCGCGCTGATGCCGGGCACCAGCCCGCCTTCGACCACGCTGAAGTGATCGCGCCGGATGGCGGCAAGTTCGGCCTGCAGGGTGGGGTCGTCCAGCGCGTGGGGGTGACCTTCGGCGGCCAGCATGGGCTGCACTTGCAGCGTGGGCATGAAGGCTGCAAACACCTTGCCCGAGGCGGTGTGGCGCACCGAGGCGTTGGTGCCGTGGCGCATGGCCACGTGCACGTCGGTGGGGCCGTCCTCCACCCGCACAATGGTAGGGCCGCGCGTGCCCCAGACCGAGATGGCCACCGTGGCGTTGGCGTGCAAGGCGAGCAGCGGCAGCTGGGCAATGGCCAGCCGGATCGGGTCTTGCTGTTGCAGGCTGATGAGGCCCAGTTGCATGGCCAGTGGCCCCAGGCCGTAATGGCCGCTGGCGTCGTCCTGCGCCACCAGCCCGATCTTGCCGAAGCTGACCAGGTAGGGGTGCGCCTTGGCGGGGGTCATGTCGGCGGCGCGGGCCAGGTCTTTCAATGCCATTGGGCGGCCGTGGTGGGCCAAGGCCTTGAGCAGCTGGCCGCCGACTTCCACGCTCTGGATGCCGCGTGGGCCGCGCAGGGGGGTGTCGGGTTCGCTGGTGTCGTGGAGGATTGGGGTATCGGGCGTGCCGGAAAGCGGCGATGATGTGCGGGAGGGTGTGCGTGCCATGGCGTGATTGTCGGCTCATGGCGCGCGCGCTGGCGCCGGTTGTGCGGCGAATGTGTTTGACCCAGATTGAGCGGCAAGCCTCGGGGTTCAGCCCGAGGTT
>NZ_NWBQ01000053.1 GCF_002837135.1 Macromonas bipunctata
GCGGGCGTGTGCCCAGTCGCGCGGCGCGGGGGGCTGGGCCGGGGTGGCGCTCATGCCGTGCAGCCATTGCGCCAAGGCCAGCAGGGCCAGCCCGGTGGCCGGGGTGGCCAGCAGCTGGCGCGCGGCGGTGCGCTGTTGCACGCTGGCCTGTTCCAGTGCGTCCAGCGCCTGTTGCAGCACGTTGGCGTTGCTGGCGTTGTGGGCGGTGAAGGCATCGGCCCACAGCGGCAGGGTGTCGGTGTGGGCCACATCCAGGTCGCGCAGGGCGCCCAGCGCATCGAGCAGTGGGCGCAGCGGGGTGCGGTCCAGCGTGTGCGGCAGCCACGGGCGCAGCAGGCGCTCGACGCTGCGCCAGCGCCGCCACGCCACGCGCGCCTGGTGTACCAGCTCGGGGTGGTCGGCGTGGCACAGTGCGGCCAGGTTGCGCGTGAACTGTTCCAGCACCTCGCCCAGCACCAGTGTGGCCGCGCGTTGCGGCCCCCACTTTTTGCCCAGGGGCAGCGCGCGTGCGCGCACCGGGGCGTGTACGCTGCCTTCGGCCAGCGCGTAGCCGCGTTCGGCCTTGCTGACATCACAAGGCAGCACCGCCACCGCTTGCGCCAGCGTCTGCGCCATCTCGAACAGCGCACCGGGCTGGCCGCTGAGCAGTTCCAGCTCCAGCTCCAGCAGCGGCAGGCTCTGGCCCGCGGCCGCAATCTCGCCCACGTCCAGGGCCACTTCCACCACGCTGCCGTCGTGGTGCGTCACGCGCCAGGTGCTGCGGCGGCAGCGGGTCTCGAAGCAGGGTTGCAGGCGCGCCAGCCAGGCGCTGTCGGGGTCGAGCTCGGCCCAGGCGGGCAGTTCGGCCAGGGCGGCTGTGCTGAGCTCGCCATCGGCCACCGTGGTTTCCCATTCGCCGCGCTGGCTCAGGCCGCCTTGCGACTGGCCAGCGGTCTTGAGCGTTTGCACCCAGGTGTCGCTGCCGCTGCTCTTGGCCTGCGTGCTGCTGCGGCGTACGCGCAAAGCCACGCGCTGGCGCTGCAAGTCCAGCTCCGGGGTGTCGAAGTAGCGGTTCCACAACCAGCGCCGTTGCGCTGTCTGGGCTGCCAGCAGCGGCTGGCGCGCCAGCAGGGCCTCGATCTTGCCCGGCTGCGCACCGGGCAGCAGCAGCTTGAGTTCAATTTCAGCGGCGGTCGAAGAAGGCAAAGCGTTTTTCGTCATGGCAACAGTGTCGCACAGCCATTGGGGTTGTGGATGACGCACCCGTGACAACGCCGGGCTGTCACGGATTTCCGGCACAATTTGCCGCGTCCCTTCTTTTTTTTGCTGACATGACACACTCTGCCTCCGATCTGGGCGCGGTTGCGCCGCGCGACCACGCCGCCTTGCTGGCCCAGGCCTTGCCGCACCTGCGCCGCTACCACGGTAAAACCATGGTCATCAAGTACGGCGGCAACGCCATGACCGACCCCGCCCTGCAACAGGCCTTTGCCGAAGACGTGGCGCTGCTCAAGCTGGTGGGCATCCACCCGGTGGTGGTGCATGGGGGCGGCCCGCAAATTGAAGGCTTGCTCAAGCGCCTGGGCAAGCAGGGCCAGTTCATCCAGGGCATGCGCGTGACCGACCCCGAAACCATGGAAGTGGTGCAGTGGGTGCTGGGCGGCGAGGTGCAGCAAGATGTGGTGGGCCGCATCCAGCAGGCCGGTGGCCGCGCCGTGGGCCTGACGGGGCGCGACGGTGGTTTGATCCGCGCCAAGAAGCTCCAGCTGGCCGACCAGAACGACCCCAGTGTGTTCCACGACGTGGGCCAGGTGGGCGATATCGTCTCCATCCAGCCCGAGGTGTTGCGCTCGCTGCAAGCCGCCGACTTCATCCCGGTGGTCAGCCCGATCGGGTTTGGCGAGCACAACGAGAGCTACAACATCAACGCCGACGTGGTGGCCGCCAGCCTGGCCAAGGCGCTGCAGGCCGAAAAGCTGCTGATGTTGACCAACATCTCGGGCGTGCTGGACAAGCAAGGCCAGCTTCTGACCAGCCTGACACCACAGCGCATCGACGAACTGGTGGCCGATGGCACCATTTCGGGCGGCATGATCCCCAAAATTGTGGGGGCGCTGGACGCGGCCAAGAGCGGCGTGAAGGCCGTTCACATCATTGATGGCCGTGTGCCGCACGCCATGCTGCTGGAGGTGCTGAGCAACACCGCCAACGGCACCATGATCCGCGCCGCTTGAGCGTAAAAAAACGGTCGCCCTGACTGCCAGTGGCGACCGTTGCGGGTGGGGTCGGCGGTATCAATGGCCGTGGCCGACCACTTCACCGTCCTTGAGCTTGTACACCGTGCCGCAGTAGGGGCAACGCGCCTCGCCCGTCTTGGCCACGTCCAGGTACACCTTGGGGTGGCTGTTCCACAGCTTCATGTCGGCCAGCGGGTTCGGGCAGAACACGCCACCGTGGCCGTTGAGGTCTTTGGCCGACAGTTCAATTACAGCTTGGCTCATGGTGCGGGGCTCCGGTTCAGACTTTGGTCAGCCAGTGGGCGTACTTCGGGTTGCGGCCATTGACGATGTCAAAGAACGCGGTCTGGATTTTCTCGGTGATGGGGCTACGGCTGCCCGCGCCAATTTCCAAACGGTCGAGTTCGCGGATCGGGGTCACTTCGGCGGCGGTGCCGGTGAAGAAGGCCTCGTCGGCAATGTAGACCTCGTCGCGGGTGATGCGCTTTTGCACGATCTCCAGCCCCAAGTCCTTGGCGATGTGGAACACCGTGTTGCGGGTGATGCCGTTCAACGCACCGGCCGACAGGTCGGGGGTGTAGATCACGCCGTTCTTGATGACAAAGATGTTCTCGCCCGCGCCTTCGCTCACAAAGCCGGAGGCATCCAGCAGCAGGGCCTCGTCGTAGCCTTCGTCGGTGGCTTCGGTGTTGGCCAGGATGGAGTTGGTGTAGTTGCTCACCGCCTTGGCCTGCGTCATGGTGATGTTGACGTGGTGGCGGGTGTAGCTGGAGGTTTTAACGCGGATGCCGCGCTTCATGCCCTCTTCGCCCAGGTACGCGCCCCAGGCCCAAGCGGCCACCATGGCGTGGATGGTGTTGCCCTTGGGGCTGACACCCAGTTTTTTGTCGCCAATCCAAATCAGCGGGCGAATGTAGCCGCTGTCGAGGTTGTTTTCGCAGATGGCGGCCTTGTGCGCTTCGTTGATCTCTTCTTTGCTGAAGGGCACCTTCATGCGCAGGATCTTGGCGCTGTTGAACAGGCGGTCGGTGTGCTCTTCGAGGCGGAAGATGGCCGGGCCGTTGACGGTGTTGTAGGCACGCACGCCCTCGAACACGCCGCAGCCGTAGTGCATGGTGTGGGTCAGGACGTGGATCTTGGCATCGCGCCAGTCGACCAGTTGGCCATCCATCCAAATTTTGCCGTCGCGGTCGGCCATCGAGGGAATCACGGACATCTTGTGTACCTTTAAACGTAACAACAAACCCCCGGCGGTGGGGGTGAGCGGGAGAGTAACTGTGCAACCCGCCATTCTACGGTCTTGCACCCGGCTGTGGCAGGGCGGCGCCCTGAGCCGCCCCGGGCTGTGTTACGCCGCGTGGGCGTGCGCAAAACCGCGCATAAAGTCGCACAGCGCCTGCACCGACGCTTCGGGCATGGCGTTGTAGATGGAGGCGCGCACGCCGCCCAGCGAGCGGTGGCCGTGCAGGCCGCTAAAGCCAGCGGCCTCGGCCTGTTGCAGAAAGGCTTGCTCCAGCGCCGCCGTGGGCAGCTTGAACACCACGTTCATCAGCGAGCGGTCGCGCCGGTCGGCCCAGCCCGCGTACAGCTCTGGGTGGGTGTCGAGCACATCGTACAGCCGCTGCGCCTTGCGCTGGTTGATGCTGTCCATGGCGGCCAGCCCGCCCACGTGGTCGCGCAGCCAGCGCGTGACCAACAGCACCACGTAGATGGCAAACACCGGCGGCGTGTTGTAGATCGATTTGGCCTTGAGGTGGGTGCGGTAGTCCAGCAGGGCGGGGATGCCGCTGGGCACATGTTCGAGCAAGGCCTCGCGCACAATGGCCACCGTCACGCCAGCGGGGTCGAGGTTTTTTTGCGCGTGGGCGTAAATGATGTCGTAGCGTTCCACCTCAATGGGGCGCGAGAGAAAGTCCGACGACATGTCGCACACCAGCGGCACCCCGGTGCAGCCCGGCACGCGGTGGAACTGGATGCCTTCCACGGTCTCGTTGCTAACGTAGTGCAGGTAGGCGGCGTGGGGGTCGTACACGGCTTCCTCACCGTGCGGCAGGCGGTGGTAGTGGCTGGCGCTGCCGTCCCAGGCCAGGCGCACCGGGCCTTCCAGCGCGGCTTCGGGCAGGGCTTTGGCGCTCCAGTAGCCGGTGCGCAGGTAGTCCGCGCTTTTGCCGCTGCCGCGCAGCAGCAGCATGGGGATCATGCTCCATTGCAGCGTGGCCCCGCCTTGCAGGAACAGCACCGCGTAGCCCTCGGGCAGGCCCAGCAGCTGGCGAATGTTGGCTTCGGCCTCGGCCACCACCGCGGCAAACCAGTCGGAGCGGTGGCTGATGCCGAGGATGGACAGCCCGACCTCGGGCACCTCGGCAATCGCCTGCTGGGCCTGTTGCAGCACGCTGGTGGGCAACACGCCAGGGCCGCCCGAGAAGTTCCATTCGTTGTTCATGGGGTGGCCTCGGTGGCAATGCCCGCCTGCTGGAACACAAAAGCCCGGAAGGCTTGAAACAGCCGCTGCATGATGGCCTGCTTGTAGGGGTAGCGTTCCACCGGATCCATGGCGTGGACGACCATCGCGGTATCGACCTCGAACACCAGCAAGCGCCCGTCGGGCATTTCGGCGCAGTCCATCCCCCAGTAGTCCAGCTCCAGCGCCTGCTGCATGGCGGCAAAGGCGGCGGCGTGGCGTTGGGCAAAGCCAGTGTCGAAGCTGGCCATGAAGTCGGCTTCTTCGGCGCGCTTGGCTGCGTTGTCGTCCATGCCCGCGTTGACGTAGTGGATCATCCAGTGGCTGGAGATAGCCCCGTGTGCCACATAGGGCTGGCCACCGATGAGCATCACCCGGTACTTGCGAAACTGGCCATCGGCGCTGCGGTAATCCACAAACGGGGCCACGAACAGTTCAGCGTCGGGCAGGGTGTCCAGCACTTCGGCCAGCGCAGCGGGGGTATCGACCTTGTGCAGGCCGTTGCCTGCATGGGTGTCGAGTGGGCGCACCAGCAGCGGAAAGGCCAGCCCCAGCGCCTGCGCCTGTGTGGCGCCATCGGCCTGGGCCAGCGTTTGCACTTGGGCACGTGGTAGGCGCAGGTTGGGGGGCATGCAGACACCCGGCAAGGTAGCCAGCAAGGCCGATGCCGTGTTGCGTGCCACGCGCGGGATGTGTTGCGGGCGATTGAGCACGGGGCGCGGCCAGTTGGCCAACGTTGTGGCCAGCTTCTGCAGCAGCGGGCGGTTGGCCTCGGTTTCGCAGATGGCGACGAACAGCACATCGTGCTCGGGTAGCAGGGCCAGGTCGTCGTCGGGGTGGGTCAGGTAGTACTGGTGCAGCGCGATGTCGCTGTGCTCCAGCACGCATTCCAGCGGCACGTTCACTTCCAGGCTGCCGGGGGCCATCAGCACCAGCAGGCGCAACCGTGCGTGCTGGCTGCTGGGTTGCCGATAATGGCGCTGGATTTTCAGGGCCTCGTCCTGCAGCTGGCGCGCCAGCGGTTGGTTGCCGTAGAACTGCAGGATCACGCTGGCGTCCAGCAGCGCGCAGGCGTTGGTGGGGTCGGCGCTGGCCTGTTCGATCAGCGCCTGCGCCAGCGGTGCCATCACCTGGCCCGCAACGTTCTGGCGCATCAGCGCCGCCAGCCCGATCAGGCGGTGGGGTGGGGCGGCGGGCGGCGGTGGGGAGGGGGGCAGGGTGGGGACGGTCACGGCGCAGGGTTCAAGCGGACTAGGGAGTCCAATGTTACCTACCTAAATCCGTAGTCTGTGTTCTGCCCGCTGCGAAGGCCTGAAAATAAACCCCCAATTTCCCAGCTTATTCCTACAAGAAACAGTGCAAGGAGCGTGCTATGTTGAGTGTTGTCTCTGTACGCGGTGGGGCGTGGCCGCAGCAGCCCCTGCCCGTGACCAGGCCGCCGGTGGTGTCGGCCATCAAGCCCAGCGCCACGCTGGACGTCGGCAGTGCCCAGGCCGCCGGTGCCAGTGCTGAGCCCGCGCTGGAAGGTGCGCTGCTGGCCCGTCCGGTGTCGCTCAGCACCCTGCCGCCGGTGGATCCGGCCCAGCAGTCCGAGCAAGCGGACATGTACCGCAACGCTGCCGCGCCTGAGCGCAACGGCTTGCTGCCCGCCGAGGCGTTGGCGCAACCGCCACGTGGCCAGCCGCAAGATGCTGCCACCCCGGACGCCATCGCCGAGGCCAACGGACAGCAGCCCGCCTATCCCGGCCAGTTGCCCAAGCCCCGCCAGACGCCGCAGGAGAAGGCCGAGCAGGAGCGCATCGACAACTTCCTGTCCAACCTGTGGCAGGCCAGCCGCACCGTGGTGGACACCTGGCAGAGCGTGGCATCGGTGGCTGCGCAGGCCGCCACCGAGCAGGCCAGCGCCATCCGCCGCAGCGAGGACGGTGCCGACAGCGGCGAGGTCGCCGACACCACCGGCACCACCGACGCGCAGCAGGCGGGTGCCGCCGCCACGGGCCGCACTTTGGTCACCGACCGCAAGGCCGCGCTGCCCGCCATGCTGGCCGGCGCCAGCGACAAGCCCGCCCCGCTGGCCGACCTGGGCGCGGCCGCGCGCGATGCCGTCATCCGCAGCGCCACCGAGTCCTACACCAAGACCCAGCGCTGGCCCGACACCGAGCCACCGCCACCGGGCACGACGCTGAACGCCGCCATTTGAGCGGGCTCGGGTGCGGGCCGTGCAGCGGGCCTCAGATGCGGTAGCGCACCCCGCCGCCGCTGCTCTGGATGCGGTTCATCAGCGCGCGCGCAATCTTGCCCAGTGGCAGCACCTCGTGCGCGGCGCCGGCCTGGATGGCCATGCGTGGCATGCCAAACACCACGCAGCTGGCCTCGTCCTGCGCGATGTTGTAGCTGCCCGCATCGCGCATTTCCTTCATGGCGGTGGCGCCGTCGCCGCCCATGCCGGTCAGCATCACCCCGTAGGCGTTGGGGCCCAGCACCTGCGCCGCGGACTTGAACAGCACCTCCACCGACGGGCGGTGCCGGTTGACGGGTTCGGCGTCCTCCACCACCGCCATGTAGTTGGCGCCGCTGCGCTCCAGCCGGAACTGCTTGCCGCCGGGGGCAATGTAGGCGTGGCCGGGCAGGATGCGCTCGCCGTGGCGCGCCTCGCTCACCGCCATCGGGCACAGGCTGTTCAAGCGCGCGGCAAAGCTGGCGGTAAAGCCCGGCGGCATGTGCTGGGTGATGGCGATGGCGGGGCAGTCGGCGGGCAGGCCCAGCAGCACCTCGCGGACGGCCTCGGTGCCGCCGGTGGAGGCACCAATGCAGATCACCTTCTCGGTGGTGGACAGGCGCGCCAGCGGGCGCGAGGCCACGCTGCTGGCCGTTGGCGGCGGTGTGGCGCTGCTGCGTGTGCCGCTGGGCAGGCCCGCCGCCGCGTTGGCCAGCGCGGTGGCCATGGTGGCGGCGCCGCGCACCGGGGCGCTGGCGCTGGGTGCGGGCACGGCGGGTACCAGCCGCGCCACGCGCGCCTGGCTGGCAATGCGGATCTTCTCCACAATCTCGTCGCCCAGCTGGCGCAGCCCCGAGGCCACGCCCAGGCGCGGCTTGGCCACGAAGTCGATCGCGCCCATCTCCAGCGCACGCAGGGTGACTTCGGCGCCACGCTCGGTCAGGGTCGAGACCATCACCACCGGCATCGGGCGCAGCCGCATCAGGCGCGACAGGAACTCCAGCCCGTCCATCTTGGGCATTTCCACGTCCAGCGTGATCACGTCGGGGTTGAGCTCGCGGATCATCTCGCGCGCGGCCAGCGGGTCGTTGGCCGCGCCGATGCACTCCATGTCGGGTTGCTGGTTGATGATTTCGGCCAGCAGACTGCGCACCAGCGCCGAATCGTCCACCACCACCACGCGTATCTTGTTCATGCCGCCGTCAGTCACTCAAAATCAAAACAGATCCACCGAGCCACCGGCGGTCGAGCGCGCCACCTTGGCCGCGTTGCCCAGGCGTTCCTGGGTTTCCAGCGTGTCGGGGTGGGCGTGCGCCAGGCGCTTGACCATGGCCTTGCCCGTGACCGGGAAGAACACCACCTTGCGCGGGTAGATGTCCATCACGTCCTTGGACACCACCGGAATGCGCTCCG
The DNA here is from genome assembly GCF_002837135.1 of Macromonas bipunctata. Classification (GTDB taxonomy): domain Bacteria; phylum Pseudomonadota; class Gammaproteobacteria; order Burkholderiales; family Burkholderiaceae_C; genus Macromonas_A; species Macromonas_A bipunctata. The sequence goes on from NZ_NWBQ01000053.1 coordinate 8,309, forward strand.
TGGCCAGGTAGTCCAGCACGAACTTGGTGTTGCGCTCGCCCACGTTCATGGTGGTGAAGCCCGAGATGACGGCGCCGCCGCCAAACACCTTGGCCTGCATGTTCTGGCGCGTCGAGCCCAGCTTGACCAGCTCGTTGATGAGCAGCTCCATGGCGTAGGAGCCGTAGCGGCCCGACACGTCGCCGCCGCCTTCGGGCAGCATGAAGTGGTTCATGCCGCCCACGCGCAGCTGCGAGTCCCAGATGCAGGCCGCAATGCACGAGCCCAGCACCGTCATCACCACAATGTCCTCGTGCGTGACAAAGTATTCACCTGGCAGCACCTTGACCGCGTTGTAGCGGAAGTGCTGGTCGTGGAAGAAAAACGAGGCCTCGCCCGGCTTGCGGGGCCGGGTCTTGAGCGTCTGCAGGTGGGCGGCACTGTTGTGCATGGCGGTCACACTTTTTCGTAAACGGTTTTGCCGCGCAGCGTGAACAGGCTGCGGGCGTCGCTGAAGTTCTCGGCGTGGCCCACAAACAGCGTGCCTTGCGGCTTGATGAGCCGGTGGATGCGGGCCAGCACCTGGCGCTGGGTGGCGTTGTCGAAGTAGATCATCACGTTGCGGCAGAACACCACGTCGAAGGTTTCCTTGAGCGCCCAGTTGTCCTCGATCAGGTTGAGCGTCATGAACTGCAGGTGCCGCTGCAGCTCGGGCTTGACGCGCGCCAGGCCGCTGTTGGCGCCGGTGCCTTTCATGAAGTACTTCTGCTTTTGCGCCTGGTCCACGTTCTTGAGCGCGTCGAGCTTGTAGACGCCACGCGCGGCCGTCTCCAGCACCTTGGTGTCGATGTCGCTGGCCCAGATGCGGAACTTGCCGTTGACGCCCAGCGCGTCGGCCAGGGTCATGGCAATCGAGTACGGCTCCTCGCCGGTGGAGGACGCACTGCACCAGACCTTCCACTCGTGACCGGGCGGGCCGGCGCGCACCAGCCTGTCCAGCTCCACGAAGTGGTGGTTCTCGCGGAAGAACGAGGTCAGGTTGGTGGTCAGGGCGTTGACGAACTCCTGCCACTCCTCGGGCTGCGCCTTGCTCTCCAGCCAGTCCAGGTAGGCCTTGAAGCTGGTGTGGCCGGTCTCGCGCAGGCGGCGCGAGATGCGGCTGTACACCATGGCATGCTTGCCCTCGTGCAGGCTGATGCCCGCGTGCTGGTAGATCAGCGCCTTGATGCGGGCAAAGTCGGCGTTGGACCAGACGAACTCGCGCCCCTCGGGAATGCTGTCGGCCTCGACCTGCATCATGCACGTGCCCCCTTACTGCCGCATGCGGCGCACCAGCGCCGACGTGTCCAGGATCAGCGACACGCTGCCGTCGCCCAGGATGGTGGCGCCCGAGACGTTGGGCACCTTCTTGTAGTTGGACTCCAGGTTCTTGATCACCACCTGTTGCTGGCCCAGCAGTTCGTCCACCATCAGCGCCACGCGCGAGCCGTCGGACTCGATCACCACCATGATGCTGTTGGCGCTCTCGTCCACCGTGGCGCGCGGCACGTCGAACACGCGGTCGATCTCGAACACCGGCATGTACTCGTCGCGCACCTTGACCAGGCGGGCGTCCTGCGCCACGGTGTTGATCTCGGTCGTCTTGGCCTGGAACGATTCCACCACCGACGACAGCGGCAGGATGTAGACCTCGTCGGCCACGCGCACCGTCATGCCGTCCATGATGGCCAGCGTCAGCGGCAGGCGCACCTTGACGCTCATGCCAAAGCCTTCGGAGGAGTCAATTTCCACCGTGCCGCCCAGCGAGGAGATGTTCTTCTTGACCACGTCCATGCCCACGCCCCGGCCTGAGACGTCGGTGACGACCTCGGCGGTGGAAAAGCCCGGCGCGAAGATGAGCTGCCACACGTCCTGGTCGGCCATGTCCTCGGAGGCGTCAATGCCCTTGGAGATGGCCTTCTCGATCAGCTTCTGGCGCGACAGGCCCTTGCCGTCGTCGCGCACCTCGATCAGGATCGAGCCGCCTTGGTGCGCCGCCGACAGCGTGATGGTGCCGGTTTCGGGCTTGCCTGCGGCTAGGCGCACATCGGGCATTTCCACGCCGTGGTCGCAGCTGTTGCGGATCAGGTGGGTCAGCGGGTCGGTGATCTTCTCGATCAGGCCCTTGTCGAGCTCGGTGGCCTCACCGTGCGTGACGAGCTCCACCTTCTTGCCCAGCTTGCCCGCCAGGTCGCGCAGCATGCGCGGGAAGCGGCTGAACACCACCGACATCGGGATCATGCGGATCGACATCACCGATTCCTGCAGGTCGCGCGTGTTGCGCTCCAGGTCGGCCAGGCCCGACAGCAGCTGCTGGTTGAGCGTGGCGTCCAGCGCGCGGCTGTTTTGCGCCAGCATGGCCTGGGTGATGACGAGCTCGCCCACCTGGTTGATGAGCTGGTCGATTTTGCTCACCGACACGCGCAGGGTGCTGGTCTCGAGCTGCGCGGCGCTGTTGCCAGGCTTGGCGCCGGCCTTGGCGGGGCTGCTGGCCTTGGCGCTGGCCGCAGGCGCGCTGGTGGACGCGCTGGCCGATTGGCCGGGTGCGCTGTGCGGGTTGCCCGGCGCGCCGGGGAACAGGCCGTAGCCCTGCACCAGGTCGGCGTTGGGCACCTGGGCGCCGCTGGCCGTGAGCACGGTGGAGGCGATGGGGCTGCCCGGCGCACCGGCAAACAGGCCAAAGCCTTCTTCCATGCTGAACTCGGGCTCGTCGGCAGTGGCCGGCACTGCTGTGTCGGCGGATGGGGCGGTGGCGGGCGCGCTGGCGTCGTACAGCCCGATCTTGTCCTTGGAGACGTGGAACGAGAACAGGTCGAGCAAGTCGTCGTTGCTGCTGCTGGTCTGGATGTCGTAGATCTTGTAGCTGTTGTCCTGGCGCTCGGACAGGATGGTGCCCAGGCCCTCGATGTCGCGGAACAGGTCCTTGATCGGGTCGGCCTGTTCCTGGCGCTCCAGCGGCCCCAGCACGGCTTGCAGCGTGCGCAGCTGGCCCGGTGCGCTGGGCGCAGGCATGCCACCCCCAGCGGGGGCCGGGGCGGGCACGGGGACGGGCGCTGGGGTGGGGGCGGCCGGAGCTGGGGCGGGTGCCGGTGCCACGCTGCCGCCGGTGGCCAGGGTGCGGATGCGGCCCACCAGGCCCGAGGTCTCGGGCACTTCGCCGTCTATGCCCTGGTGGCGCGCCAGCAGCGCCTTGAGTGCGTCGGAGGCCTCCAGCAGCACGTCCACCATCGGCAGGGTGGGCACGAGCTCGTGGCGGCGCAGCTTGTCCAGCAGCGACTCCATCTGGTGCGTCAGCTCGGCCACGTCCTCGAAGCCGAAGGTGGCGGCACCGCCCTTGATGGAGTGGGCGCAACGGAAGATGGCGTTGAGCTCTTCGTCGTCCACCGTCTCCAGGTCGAGGTTGAGCAGTTGTTGCTCCATCGACTCCAGGTTTTCTCCCGCCTCTTCAAAGAAGATCTGGTAGAACTGGGTCAAGTCAAAGCCGTCGTTTTTATCGTCTGCCATGGGCGGTGCTCTTCAAAAATGCCTAAGGGGGCGGCCGGGGCGCGCGCGGCTGCCGGGCCAAAGGGATGGGTTCAGCGTTTTATCGGATCACTTTGTGGATGACTTCAATCAAACGTGTGGGGTCGAACGGCTTGACCAGCCAGCCGGTGGCCCCGGCGCTGCGCCCGGCCTGCTTCATCTGGTCGCTCGATTCGGTGGTCAGGATCAGGATCGGGGTGTTCTTGAAGTTGGGGTGCTCGCGCAGCTTGCGCGTCAGCCCGATGCCGTCCAGGCGCGGCATGTTCTGGTCGGTCAGCACCAGGTCGAACTGCTGCTTCTGTGCTTTTTCAAAGGCGTCGATGCCGTCAACGGCCTCGACCACCTTGAAGCCGGCGCCCACCAGCGTGAACGACACCATTTTGCGCATGGAAGCCGAATCGTCTACGGCGAGAATCGAATGCATGTGAATACCTGTGTGTGTAACGGTTGAAAACGGTGGGGCAACGAGGGGTAGGGGCTCAGAACAGCTCGATGGAGCCGGCGTCCATTTCGCCTTGCGTGACCGGGTTGGGCCGCTGGGGCATGTGCGTCACCACCGTGCCCACCTCATCTTCATCGGGTTCCATGGCCTGTTCGGCCAGGTTGTAGGCGCAGCCCTGCAGCACCTTGCCGGTGTGTACCAGCAGCTGCGAGGCCATGTCGTGAAACTGCAGCTCCGTGACCGCCTGGCCCAGCGCCTGCACCAGCGTGGTGTTGGCCTCGCTGGAGGGCAGGGCCTCGGCCACTTCCATGGCGGTGTTGAAGCGGTCGAGCAGGTTGCTGGTGGCATGATCGAGCAGGCCCTCGAGCCGCTTGAGGTCGTTGATGGCCACCAGCAGCGAGTCCTGCAGGTCGGCCAGCACGGACACCCCCATCTCGACCGACGGCTCGCCGTGGTGGTCGGGCAATGGTTCCACGACGGTCACTTCCTCCCGGGGCCAGCGGCGGCGGTTGTTGTGCGGGTTAGCGTTGGGTTCCATGGTCAAAAGGGTGTGGGCGTAAGCAAAAGCTGCAGGCGAAATATAACGCCCTCAGCGATCGGGCCAGGCTCCCTGGCCTTGACTTGGCTCAGAATAAAGGACATTTTTTGTGCATGTGGGCCCCACCGTGCGGGTTGGCACCACTTGGAGGACTGATTTTGGCGGTTTTAAGCATACTGCACCTGGAAGACAATGAGGCCGACCACGTGCTGGTGGCCCACGTGCTGCGCCGCAGCGACCTGGACGTGGAGCTGACCTGGGTCGATACGCTGGAGGAGTTCGAGCGCGTGCTGCGCGAGCAGCCCGTGGACGCGATTCTGGCCGATTATCACTTGGCCGGTTTTTCGGGCATGGACGCCTGGGCGCTGGTGCAGGCCAGCGGGCGCGAACTGCCGTTCGTGCTGGTCTCGGGCGCCATTGGCGAGGCCACCGTGGCCGACGCCATGGTGCGCGGCGTGAGCGACTACGTGGACAAGAACCGCCTGACCCGCCTGCCCGCCGTGCTGCAGCGCACGCTGGAGTTCTGCGCCGCCAAGCGCGCGCAGGCCCAGGCCGCCGAGGCGCTGGCCGAATCGCGCCGCCGCCTGGCCGACCTGACCGAGCACCTGCAGGCCAGCATCGAGCGCGAACGGGCCGACATTGCGCGCGAAATCCACGACGACATCGGCGGCTCGCTGGCGGCGGTTAAACTGGACTTGGCTTGGATTGCGCGGCGCGTGACCGACGACGACACCCGCAGCCACGTGCAGGCCGCGCTGGCCATGGCCGAGCACGCCCTGGGCGCGAGCCAGCGCATCATGCGCAACCTGCGCCCGGCGGTGCTGGACCAGGGCCTGGTGGCGGCGGTGCAGTGGCTGGCGCAAACCTTTGCCGAGCGCACTGGGCTGGCGGTGCGGGTGCATGGCAGCCTGGGCGCGGGCACGGTGCTGCCGCCGGCGGTCGAAACCGTGGCCTACCGCACCGCGCAGGAGGCCATGACCAACATCCTCAAGCACGCGCAGGCGAGCGAGGTGCGTATCGACGTCAGTGACCTGGAGGGCGTGTTGACGCTGGAAATTGCCGACAATGGGCGCGGTGCCACGCCGCAGGATCTGGCCAAGCTGCAGTCCTTTGGCCTGTTGGGCCTGCGCGAGCGCGCGCAGACCGTGGGCGGCTGGCTCGATGTGGTGACCGCCCCTGGCCAGGGCATGACCCTGATCGTGTCGGTGCCGCTGGATGGAACCGTGGCCCACCAGGGCGACGACAGCGAGACCTGAGCAACAAGGACATCAAATGGAGACATGTGCATGATCAAGGTGGTGTTGTGCGACGACCACGCCGTGGTGCGGCGCGGCATACGGGATACCCTGATGGAGGCGACCGACATCCGCGTGGTGGCCGAGGCCGACGGCTACGCCAGCCTGCGCGAGGTGCTGCGCCAGGAGGCGCCCGATGTGCTGCTGCTGGATGTGGACTTGCCCGATCGCAGCGGGCTGGAAATCCTGGCGGTGCTGCAAAAGGAGGACACTGCGCCCAAGGTGGTGATGGTGTCGATGTACCCCGAGGACCAGTACGCGCTGCGCTGCCTCAAGGCCGGGGCGGTGGGCTACCTCAACAAGGGCGGCGACCCGTCGGCGCTGCTGACGGCGGTGCGCACCGCCGCCGAGGGACGCAAGTACATCACGCCCCAGATTGCCGAGCTGCTGGCCAACCACCTCAACGCCCCGGCCGCCACCGAGCTGCACGCGGCGCTGTCGGAGCGCGAGCTGCAGACGCTCAAGCGCATCGCCTCGGGCAAGAAGCTGGCCCAGATTGCCGAGGAGCTGATGCTCAGCCCCAAGACCGTGAGCGTGTACCGCGCGCGCGTGCTGGAAAAGCTGGGCCTGACCAACAACGCCGAACTCACGGTGTACGCGATCCGCAACCAGCTGGTCTGACGCGCCGCCGGGCCAGGCGGCTTTTTTTGGGCCGCGGCCTGTGCGGATCCGGCAGCTTCAGCCGCCGCCGATGAACATGTCGGACACGATCTGCAGCAGCGCCATGACCGGGCGGTCCATGAGCGGCAGCGTGGCGGTGATGCCGATCAGCCCCACCGACAGCATCATCGGAAAGCCGATGGAGAAGATGCTCATCTGCGGTGCAATGCGCGAGATGATGCCCATCACCAGGTTGAGGAACATCAGCATGCCGATCATGGGCAGCGCAATCCACAGCCCGTAGCGGAACACCAGGGCGCCGAGCTCGTGCAGCCGCATGCTGCGGATGGCGTCCAGCGGGTAGGCGCCCAGCGGAAAGGCGTCAAAGCTGGCCGCCACGGCCTGGATCAGCAGCAGGTGGCCGTTGAGCACCACGAACAGCAGCATCGACATGTTGCCAAAGAAGCGCCCGATGGGGCTGGTCTGCGAGTTGGTGGTGGGGTCGAAGAAGCCGGCAAAGTTCAGGCCCATCTGCAGGCCCACCACTTCGCCCGCGACCTCGATGGCCGAGAACACGATGCGCACCGCCAGCCCGATGGCCAGCCCCACCAGCACCTGCTGCAGCACCGCGCCCAGCGCCGCCGAGCTGTTGAGCGGCACCAGCGGCTGGTTGGCCAGCAGCGGCTGCAGGCACAGCGCCACCACAAAGGCCAGCCCGACCTTGGTGCGCACCGGCACCGCCTTGGCCGAGAACACCGGCGCGCTGGTGAACACCGCCAGCACGCGCAAAAATGGCCAGAAGATGGGCGAGACCCACGCCATGATCTGGGCTTCGCTGAAGGCGATGGGCGGCGCTTCCATGCCGGTGCGGGCCTACTGCGCGTACTGCGGTATGGCCTGCAGCGTGCGCTGGATGTACTCGACCAGCGTGATCAGCATCCACGGCCCGGCGGCGCCAAACACGGCAATGGCGGCCAGCAGCTTGGGCACAAAGGTCAGGGTGGCCTCGTTGAGCTGGGTCAGGGCCTGGAACAGGCTGATGAGCAGCCCGACCAGCAGCATGGCCCCCAGCACCGGGGCGGCCACCATCAGCAGCATCTGCAGGCCTTGCTGGCCTATGGTCAGGGCGTCTTGGGCGTTCATGGCAAACCTCGTTCTTTGGGCGTTACAACACAAAACTGGCCGCCAGCGAGCCGATCAGCAGGTTCCAGCCGTCGGCCAGCACAAACAGCATCAGCTTGATGGGCAGCGCCACCAGCACCGGCGAGAGCATCATCATGCCCAGCGACATGAGCACGCTGGCCACCACCATGTCGATCACCAGGAACGGGATGAAGATCATGAAGCCGATCTGGAACGCGGTCTTGAGCTCGCTGATGACGAAGGCGGGCACCAGCACGCGCAGCGGTGCGTTGTCGGCGCTGGTGCTGGCGGGCAGCCTGGCCAGGCGCACAAAGAGCTGGAAGTCGGACTGGCGCGTCTGCTTGGTCATGAACTGGCGCAGCGGCGCCTGGCCGCGCTCCACCGCCTGCTCGAAGGTGAGCTGGTTTTGCGTGAAGGGCTTGTAGGCTTCGTTGTAGACGCGGTCCAGCGTGGGGCCCATCACGAACAGCGTCAAAAACAGCGACAGGCCGACGATCACTTGCGTGGGCGGCGACGACTGCGTGCCCAGCGCCTGGCGCAGCAGCCCCAGCACGATGACGATGCGGGTAAAGCCCGTCATCATCAGCAGCATGGCGGGCAGGAACGACAGCGTGGTGAAGAACAGCAGCGTCTGGATGGGCACCGAGTAGCGGCTGCCGCCGCCCTGGCCAATCAGCAGCGGCAGTTCGTTGCCGATGGCGCCGCCCGTGGCGGCGGCCTGCGCCCAGGCCCACTGCGGGCCGCACAGCGCCAGCACGGCCAGCAGCGCGCCGCCCAGCCAGCGCGGGAACAAGGAGGGGGGGCGCGTCGTCATGGCAGGTTGCCCCGTCCGGTCACGTTCTTGAGCGCCTGCGCCACCGTCTGGTGCAGCGGCGTGGCGGGCTTGGGCAGGCGCCCGGGGGCGGGTGTGGGGGCGGTGTCGCTGCTGGCATCGGCCGCGCCGGATGGGCTGGCCGCTGCGGCGCTGGCGTGCAGGTGCTGGGTGTGCAGCGTGCGCACGTGCTGCGGCGTCACGCCCAGCGTGAGCTGCACCGTGCCGTGGCTGCCTTGCACTTCCACCACCACCACGCGCTGCTGCGGCCCCAGCGCCAGTTGCGACACCAGCCGCACCCCGGCGCCCTGGCCGCTGCCGGTGGGCTCCAGGCGCCGCTTGAGCCAGTGCGCGCCCCAGGCCAGCCCGGCGAGTAACAGCAGCAGCCCCAGTGCCGGGGCCAGTGACCATGCCGTATCGTTCATGGCGTGTGGCGCATCAGTGCTTGCTGACGCGGCGCAGGCGCTCGGACGGCGTGACGATGTCGGTCAGGCGGATGCCGAACTTCTCGTTCACCACCACCACCTCGCCCTGCGCGATGAGGTAGCCGTTGACCAGCACGTCCATCGGCTCGCCAGCTTGGGCGTCGAGCTCCACGATCGAGCCCTGCGCCAGTTGCAGGATGTACTTGATGGGCACCTTGGTGCGGCCCAGCTCCACCGACAGCTGCACCGGAATGTCGAGCACCATGCTGATGTCGTTGTGCGCCGCGTTGGGGTTGTGTGCGGTGGCGTTCTCGAAGCGCGGGGCCGCGGCGGCAAAGTCGCCGCTCATGCCGCCGCCGGTCTGCTCCTGCAGTGCCTGTGCCCAGTCGGCATCGGCGGAAGAGTTGTTGTCGTCACTTGCCATTGCTGTTATCTCCGTGCCAGGTTTGTTCGTTGCTGCGTATGATGTTGCTCACCTTGAGCGCGTACTTGTCCTTGTGGGTGCCGTATTCGCAGTCGAAGATCGGTACCCCGTCCACCGAGGCCTTGATGTAGCGTTCGCGGTCGAGTTCGATGAAGTCGCCCACCTTGAGCGCGAGCAGCTGCTCGATGGTGGCTTCGGTGCGGGCCAGCTCGGCCACCACTTCCACGTCGGCGGCCTGGATCTCCTGGCTCAGCAGCTTGACCCAGCGCCGGTCCACCTCGATCGAGTCGCCCTGCACCGTGGAGTAGAGCAGATCGCGGATGGGCTCGAGCGTGGCGTAGGGGATGCAGATGTGCAGCGAGCCGGTCAGGTCGCCAATCTCGAGCGTGAAGCTGGTGCTGACCACGATTTCGCTCGGCGTGGCGATGGTGGCAAACTGCGGCTGCATCTCGGAGCGCTGGTACACCAGCTCCAGCGGGTACACGCCGCGCCAGGCTTTCTTGTATTCCTCGGCCACCACCTCCACCAGCCGGTTGATGACGCGGTGCTCGGTGGGCGAGAAATCCCGCCCCTCGATGCGGGTGTGGAACTTGCCGGTGCCACCAAACAGGCTGTCGATGACGCCAAACAGCAGGGTGGGCTCGCACACCACCAGCCCGTTGCCGCGCAGCGGGCGCACCGCCATGATGTTGAAGTTGGTGGGCACCACCAGCTCGCGCAGGAACATGCTGTACTTCTGCACCTGCACCGTGCCGACCGAGATTTCAGGGCTGCGCCGGATGAAGTTGAACAGCCCGACGCGGAAGTTGCGCGCAAAGCGTTCGTTGATCACTTCCATCGTGGGCATGCGCCCACGCACGATCCGCTCCTGGCTGGTCAGGTCGTAGTTGCGGATCCCGCCTTGCTGGATTTCTTCCTTGGCAAGTTTCTGGCTCTCGCCGGTGACGCCTTCGAGCAAGGCGTCGATTTCGTCCTGGGACAGAAAAGCATCACTCATGGCGTCAGGCTGTGGCTGGGGTAAAGGGTGGTAACGGGGGTTATTGCACGATGAAGCTGGAGAACAGCACCGCCTGCACGGGGTTCTTGCGCCCTTCATTGAGCGGGAAGTTGGCCTGCTCGCGCACCAGGTCCAGAATTTCCTGCGCCAGCTGCTCCTTGCCTTCGCTGCTCATGAGCTCCTCGGCGGTGTGGCGCGACACCAGCAGCAGGATGCCGTTGCGGATGGTGGGCATGACCACCTTGACCGCCTCGGCGGTGGCGGTGTCGAGCAGCTGCAGGCTGATGCCGATCTGGGCAAAGCGGGTGTTTTCCTGGTCGGCCAGGTTCACGACCACGCTTTCCAGCGGCATGTACTCGGGCTTGGCGCCTTTCTTGCTGCTGGCTTCGGCGGCGTGCTCGTCGCCTTCCTCGCCTTCGCCGCCGCCCTTGAGCATGAAGAAGGCGCCGGCACCCCCCAGCACCGCCACCACGGCCACGATGATGACGATCAACATCATCTTGCTTTTGGGTTTTTCGGCGGTTGCTGCGTCGTCTTTGGGTTTTGCGGCCATGGTGCTTGGGTACGTTGAAGTAGGAAATGGCGGAAGGGCCTTGGCCCCTCCAGCGTCCCGACGATTTTATGTCGCCCGATTATGCGGACGATGACAACGCGCTAAAGCCTGAAAAACGGGCTGAAATGGGTCTTGTTGTGGCGGCTGCCTGGGCACTCCCGCAAGGGGGCCGCTGTGCCGGGGCAGGTCAGGCGTAGAGGTCGATGCCACCGGGGCGGGCCGGGGTGCGCGGTGCCGGGCGGGGTGCGGGGGCGTCGTCGCCCTGGCCGCTGCCGCCGGTGCGCTGGCGTGCGCCGTCCTGTTGCGCCTGGGTGGCCTGGGGCTGCTGGGACGGCGGGCGCTCCGGCGTGTTGCCTTGGCCTGCGGTCTGCGCGCCGATCGACCAGCTGGCCAGCTCCAGCCCGTGCGATTCGAGCAGCGGGCGCAGCGCGGTTTCGGCGTTTTGCCGCAGGGCCTCGCGCGTGGCGCTGTTGTCGGTTTGGAAGTCGAGTTGGGCCTTGCCGTCGCGCAGCGTCACTTCAATGCGCAGCGCCTGCGCCTGGCCGTCCTGCAGGTTGAGGCTGGCGCGCTGGATGTTGTTGGCGCTCCAGTAGGCCACCTGGGTGTCCAGGGCCTCGAAGGCGTCGTTGAGGGCCTGGCCCAGGCTGCGGGCCTGCCCGTCGTTGCTGGGGCTGGGGCTGACGCTGGGCGCAGGGGTGTCTGCGGTGATGGGGGTGGCCGTGGTGGACGCGAGTGCCGCGCTGGCGGCGGCGTCGGGCAGCGGCGCAGCTGGGAGTGGCTCAGGCGTCGTGTTGCGCAGCAGGGTGTCGGGGTTGATCAGGCCATCTGGAGTGCGCTCGCGCGGATCGCGCTGCTGCTGGCCGGAGGGGTTGGCGTTGTCCTGTTGCGCCGATGTCTGACCCGCAGCGGCTGGCACGGCCACGGCGGGAGCCTCGCCCGGCGGGGTCAGTGCTGCGGGTGTGGTGCGGGTGGGTTGCTGGTTGCGTTCCTGCCAGGCTTGCGACACGGTGGTGGCGGTGCTGGCCGCCACGCCGCTGCGTTGTGGGGGTGGCAGGTTGGACAGCACGCTGGCCGGAATCGCCATCGGCGGCAGGTTCAACGCCGTTGCGGCGCTGGCCACAGTGCCGGACGGCTGGCGGCGCTGCTGTGCCAGCGCCACGGTGCTGGTGTCGCGCCCCGCCGCTGCCGCATCAACCGGTGCCCATGCGTTCAGCACCGCAGGTTGCGGCCTCGGGCTGGTGTCGGCAATCATGCTGGCATTTGCATTTGCATTTGCATTTGCGTTGGTGCTGGTACTGGTGCTGGTGTTCTGCTGAATGGGTGCTGTCGCGGTGTTTGTGCTGATGTTATTTTCAATATTTGCGTGGATATCCGGGCGGGCGATCTCAGCAAGGGGCATCGCACCCTGCGGTGGGGCGAGTGATGCCGTGGTGGGCTCGGCAACAGGTGTTGCGTTGGGCAGTGTTGTGGCTGCGACTGATACGGCTGCGGTGGTGACTGCCCCGGGGGCTGTGGCTGGCGTGCTCTCGGTTGTGGTCGCAGGCTTGACCTGCATTACCGTTGCCGTTGCTGCTGTGGCTGCACCTGTGACCGGGGTTGCGGCTGGACTTGTGTTGGCATTCAAGCTGCTGGGCCGCGCTTCCTGGAGCGCGGCGTTGCTGGTCTGATTGGCTGTGGCGGCATTTTGTGTACCCAGCGCTTGGCCGGGCGCTGGCAGGGGGGCTGTGCGCGCACCGCTGCCAGACGCCTCGCTGCGGGCCGAGGTGGTGGGTGGCGCCGCCGCTTCCAGCGAGCGCAGCGCGGGTTGTGCTGCGGCACTGCGTACCGCTGTTGGTGCTGCTGGTGCATCAGCCCCCGCGGGTGCGGGGGTATTGCGCAAAGGCGCGGTGGCCGCAGGTGCCACTGTGGCCGCAGCCGCAGCGGCTGCCGTGATGATGTTGTCTGCGTTGGGCAGCTGTTCTGCAGCCGTTGGCAGCACTGAGTTTGTGGCACCGATGGGAGTCACAGCCACAGGCGCTGAAGTGTTGGCCGTTGCTGCACGCATCGGTGCCGGATTTATTACAGCTGTTGGCGTTGTACGTGCAGGTGCAGGTGCAGGTGCAGGTGCAGGTGCAGGTGCAGGTGCAGGTGCAGGTGCAGGTGCGGTGACGTCTGTGGCAGCGGCATCGTTTGCGGGTGCTGCGCTGGGTTGAGCGTCTGCTTGCCGAACGGGGGCTAGGCGAGTTTCTGGAAGCCCAGTGACTGTTGTTGCCGCCGGTGCGTCAGCCCCTGCAGGTGCGGGAGCATTGCGCAAAGGCGCGGTGGCCGCGGGTGCCACTGGGGCCGCAGCTGCAGTGGTTGCCGTGATGGTGTTGTCTGCGCTGGGCAGCTGTTCTGCAGCCGTTGGCAGCGCTGAGTTTGTGGCACCGATGGGAGTCACAGCCACAGGCGCTGAAGTGTTGGCCGTTGCTGCACGCATCGATGCCGGATTTATTGCAGCTGTTGGCGTTGTACGTGCAGGTGCAGGTGCAGTGACGTCTGTGGCAGCGGCATCGTTTGCGGGTGTCGCGCTCGGTTGAGCGTCTGTTTGCCGGACGGGGGCTAGGCGAGTTTCTGGAAGTCCAGTGACTGTTGTTGCCGCCGGTGCGTCAGCCCCTGCAGGTGCGGGAGCATTGCGCAAAGGCGCGGTGGCCGCGGGTGCCACTGTGGCCGTAGCCGCAGCGGCTGCCGTGATGGTGTTGTCTGCTCTGGGCGGTTGTTCTGCAGCGGTTGGCAGTGCGGAGGTTGTGCCACCAATAGGTGTCGCTGCTACAGGCGTTGGAGTGTTGGCCGGTGCCGCGGTAGTGTTGTCTATGCGGGTTGATTGTTCTGCAGCTGTTGGCCGTGCGGAGGGGGTGCCGCTGTGGGGTGCTGCAGTTACAGGCGCTGGAGTGTTGGCTGCTGCTGCACGCGTCGGTGCCAGATTGGTCGCAGTTGTTGGCGTTGTATGTGCAGCTGCAGTTGCAGTGACGTCTGTGGCAGCGGCATCGTTTGCGGGTGTCGCGCTGGGTTGAGTGGTTGTTTGCCGGACGGGGGCTAGGCGAGTTTCTGGAAGTCGAGTGGCTGTTGTTGCCGCCGGTGCGTCAGCAGCTTCCTCAGTGGTGAGAGTCTCACGGAAAGGTGGGGCAGCCGCGAGTGCCATGGGGGCTGCAGTCGCAGTCGCAGTCGCTGATGCTGTAGCGGTGTTGTCTGCGCTGGTTGGCTGTTCTGCTGCTGTTGGCAGTGTAGCGGTTGGCGGTACAGGATTTTTGCCGCTGACGGGCGTTGCGGTCACAGGCGCGGGGATGTTGTCAGCCGCCACACGCATTGGCGCTGGATTTGTCGCGGCTGTTGAGGGCGCACTTGCCGGTGTGGCGGCGTCTGTAGCTTCGTTTGCGGATGTCGTCGTGGGCTGGGCGTCGGTTTGCGGAGCTGTGGTTGTCGGGGGCTGTTGTGTCCCGATGGGTACGGGCACCGATGGGTTGATCTCCAAGGCAGCAGCTGTGGCCGCTGGCGTGGTGCTGGCCGCGGTAGTGGTATCGGTGGTAGCAGTAGCAGTAGCAGTAGCAGCAGACACCAACGCAGAGGCGGGCGTATGAGTGCGCAACGGCGCCGTGGTGGTTGCCGCAGGAGGTTGCTGTGCTGCAGCCGCAGCCGTGGCCGGATCGGCTGGGGCGCTGGTGATGGGTGTGACGATGGGCGGAGCCATGCCATTGGCCGTGGCCGCAATCGGTTCGTCCAGCACGGCGGCCTGGCGTGCGCGTGGGCGCGTGGGCGCTGTGCTGGCCGTGGTGGTGTCCGGCGCCGCGCGGTCGGCGGTGGTGGCTTCGGCGGGGAGCGACACGGCGTTGGCCAACGGGATGCTGTGGCGGGACGGCGTCAGGCGCTGCGTCTGGCTGCGTTGCGCCACGTCCAGGGTGCTGTTGCCCGCCGGTGGTGGCGTGGGGGCGCCGGATCGCTGGGTGGATGTTGCCGTTGGCGTCGGTGTAGGCTCCCGTGTCGGTAAGGCAGCTCCTGCGGTTTGCGAAGTGTTGGGTGCCCTGCTGGTGGCGGGCCATGCCGTGCCGTCTGGCGCTGGTTCCGATGCCGATGCTTGTTCCGATATTGATACTGGTGCTGATACTGGTGCTGGTGCTGGTGCTGGTGCTACCACTGCGTTGGATGTCGCCAGTGGTGGAGAAGGGGATGTGGTTGCCGCGGCTTCAGGGGCGGCGTCTGCCATGGCGGGCAGTTCCAGCTGGACCGCTGGCACTGGTGGCGGCGATTGGGCGTCCGGGGAGGCGGTCTGGTCTGTGATCCGAGAGGGCAGTGGTGCTTGAATTGGGGTCTGAGTCTGAGTCTGAGTCAGAACAGGTTGTGGCGCAAGCTGTGGTTGCGCCTGCGCCTGGAGCGGCGGCTGGGGCGCAGCAGCCAATGCCGGTGTGGCCAATGCCATCACCGGTTCGGCACGGCTGGCGATGCCCTGTTCGGATTGGGCTGGTGCGGCTGTGGTTGTAGCTGTTGCTGTAGCCTGCACGGTGGTGGAGGCGGTGGCCGCAAGCCCAACGGTGGTGGCCACCGATGTGCCAGTGGGTGCCAAGGGGGCAGCGACTGTAACGGGCGGTTCCACCGGTGTGGGCGAGGACGGACGGGCAGCGGCCATGCCGGTGGGCGTATAGGGGCGCTGCTGCGCTGCTTCAACAGGCGCTGCCACTGTGGTGGGTTCCCACCCGTCTGGTTCGACGTTTACCCCGGTGCGTGCTGCTGTGCTTGGGCTAGCCGGTGTTGCAAACGGCAGCGCAGCCTTGACGGGCTCCGGTCTGGCGAATGAGGAGGTGGTAGGCCCGGCACTGCTGGCCGGGTCTGGGCTGATCGGTGCTGGAGAGGGTTGTGACGGTTGCGCTGCCGCCATCGGCATGGGGCTGGTGGCGTTTGCAGCAGCGGTCGCAGTGGTCGCGCTGGCGGTACTGGCGGTGGCTGCTGCTGCGGCGCTGTCCTGGGTCTGGGCCAGCACGTTGGCGAACAGGGGCAGTGTGGTGGCGTCGGTGTGATCGGGCTGGCCGCTGGGGCTGCGGGCCGGGGCGGGGGCCGCTGCCAGCAGGCTGAAGGTCAGGGCGCTGAGGTCGCTGGGGGTCATGGCTGGGGATCCTCGGGGCGGGGGCGGTGTTGCCGGTGCAGGTTGGCCGCCATTTCGTCGTTGCTTTTCTGTTCCTGGCGCTGCAGCTGCTTTTGCCAGGCTTCTTCGCGGCGTTCGTCGTATTTTTTCAGGGCGGCCAGGTCGCGTTCGGCTTGCTGTACCTGTTGCTGGCAGCGTTGCACCTGTTTTTGGGTGCGTTCCAGCACGCCGTCCTGGAAGCCGATGGCGTGGTCGAGTTTGGCCATGAACTGCTGCTGGGCGTGCAGCAGCATGGGGCTCACGCCTTCGCGTGCGCGCGCCTGCCAGCGGTCGAGCGACTCTTGCGTGTAGCCACGCAGCTGGGCCATCTGCTGTTCGGCCTGGGCGTGTTCGCGCTGCGCCTGCACCAAGGCCTGCAGCGCGTCGTCGCGCCGCATGGTCGAGACTTCGAGCACGGTGGCCAGGCTGGCGGGCTTTTTCATTTACCGGCCCTTGTTGCCGCCGGGGCGCTGGGGTTTGCCGTTGCCCGCGTTGTCGCCCACGGTCTGTTCGAGCTGCTGCACGCAGGCGCTGAACGGGGCTTGCTCGCGCATGTCCTGCATCACGAACTTCTGCATGCCGGGGAAGAGCTGGATCGCGCGGTCGGTGTCGGGGTCGCTGCCAGCGGCGTAGGCGCCCAGCTGGATCAGGTCGCGGCTCTTTTGGTAGCGCGAGTAGTAGTGCCGGTATTTGCGCATCAACGCATAGTGTTCAGGGGTGACGACGTTGTGCATCACGCGCGAGGCCGAGGCTTCCACGTCGATGGCCGGGTACACGCCCGATTCGGCCAGCGTGCGCGACAGCACGATGTGGCCGTCCAGAATGGCGCGCGCCGCGTCGGCAATCGGGTCTTGCTGGTCGTCGCCTTCGGACAGTACGGTGTAGAACGCGGTGATGGAGCCGCCGCCTTCGGGGCCGTTGCCGCTGCGCTCCACCAGCATGGGCAGCTTGGCAAAGCAGCTGGGCGGGTAGCCCTTGGTGGCGGGCGGCTCGCCAATGGCCAGCGCAATCTCGCGCTGCGCCATGGCGTAGCGGCTGAGCGAATCCATCAACAGCAGCACGTCCAGGCCGTCGTCGCGGAATTTTTCGGCGATGGCGGTGGCGTAGTTGGCGCCTTGCATGCGCACCAGCGGCGGCGAGTCGGCGGGCGCGGCCACCACCACGGCGCGGCGCCGGCCTTCCTCGCCCAGGATGTCCTCGATGAATTCCTTGACCTCGCGGCCCCGCTCGCCAATCAGGCCTACCACGATGACATCGGCGCTGGTGAAGCGCGCCATCATGCCCAGCAGCACGCTTTTGCCCACGCCCGAGCCCGCAAACAACCCGAGGCGCTGCCCGCGCCCCACGGTCAGCAGCGCATTGATGGCGCGCACGCCGGTGTCCAGCGGCTGGCGCACCGGGGCGCGTTCCATCGAGTTGATGGGCGGGCGCTCCAGCGGCCTGATTTCGATGTTCTGCAGCGGCCCCTGGTGGTCCAGCGGGTGGCCGTAGGCGTCCACCACCCGGCCCAGCAGGCCGTGGCCCAGTGGCAGGCGCAGCACGCCCCGGTCGTTGCTCTGCAGGGGGCGGGGGCCATCGCCCAGTTGCGGTTGCTGGCGGTAGGGCGGCAGCGGGCGGATGCGCGCGTTGCTGGAGAGGCCTTGCACGTCGCCAGCGGGCATCAAAAAGGCGCGGTCGCCATGGAAGCCGACCACTTCGGCCAGCACAGTGCTGTTGGGGTCGTGCGGGAATTCGATCACGCACTGCGAGCCGACCGGCGTCTTGACGCCCTGTGCTTCCAGCACCAGCCCTGCCAGGCGGATCAGGCGGCCACTGCTTTCCAGCGGCGTGGGCTGGCTGGCCACCTGGCGCGCGTTGGCCAGGAACTGGCCCCAGCGTTGCAGCGTGGGGCTGGTGGGGGTGCCGTCAGGCGGGGAGCTGGCTGGGGTCGGGGGCATGGGCGGGCTCCTGCGGCGGTGCAAACGGGGCGGCGGTGGAAGGTGCGGGTGCCTCGGGCAGGGCGGGTGCCTCGGGGGCTGCTGCTGGTGCCAGACTGGGTGCCGGTGTCGGGTCTGGCACGGGCTCGGGCAGCGGCTCCGGGGTGGGGATGTCCCATGGCAGCTCCAGCCCGAGGTTGGCCACCGCACGCGCCCAGCGTTTTTCCACGGTGGCGTCCACTGTGCCTTGCACGGCCTCCAGCGTGCAGCCGCCGGGGGTCAGGCTGGCGTCGGGCAGCAGCTTGACGCCCTGTTGCTGCAGTTGTTCGCCCAGGCTGGGGGTGAACAGTTCCAGGTCGCCGGGGTGGAGCTTGAGCGTGGCGGGCTGGCCTTCGGCCACCAGCAGCGCCAGCGCCTCCTGCACCACGCTGTGCAGGCTGTCGAGCGGCTGGCGCAGTTCGCGCCGCACCACCTGACGCGCCACGTCGCAGGCCAGCTCCAGCACCTGCGTGGCCAGGCCGGCCTGCAACTGCTCCAGGTCGTGCTGGGCCTGTTGCAGCAGGGCTTGCAGGCGCTGGTTGTGGGTTTCCAGCTGGCGCTGCAGCGGTTCCTGCAGGGCTTCGGTGGTTTCCTGCACGCCCAGCAGGCGGCCCTGCTCGAAGCCGTCGTCGTAGGCCTGCGCGCGTTCGGCTTCCAGGTCAATGGGGGGCTCGGTGGGGGCGGGCGTGGCGGCTTCGGCCTCGGCCAGATCGGCTTGCGCCTGGGCGGCGGCTTCCTCGGCGGTGTCCATGGATGGAAACTCCCACGCGGTGAAGGCCTGCACCTCCTCGCGCGGAATGAAGCGCTGGTAGGCGTGGGGCTTGTTGGCCGGGTTAGACGAAGGCATCTTCCGCCCCTCCGCCTAGCACGATCTGGCCTTCGTCGGCCAGACGGCGCACGATCTTGAGGATGTCGCGTTGCTGGGCTTCCACTTCCGACAGGCGCAGCGGCCCGCGCGATTCCAGGTCCTCGCGCAGGCTCTCGGCGGCGCGGCTCGACATGTTGGCCAGCACCTTGTCCTTGAGCCCCGGGCTGGCACCCTTGAGTGCCACCACCAGCGCATCGGACGCCACTTCCTTGAGCACCATCTGCATCGACTTGTTGTCGAGCTTGAGCAAGTCCTCGAACGTGAACATCTTGTCCATGATCTTCTGCGCCAGATCGGGGTCGTGCTCGCGGATGGAGTCGATGGCGCTGGTTTCCAAGTTGGCCCCCAGTTGGTTGAGGATTTCGGCCGCGGTCTTGACGCCGCCCAGCGAGCTCTTGCGGATCTTGTCGCCACCGGCCAGCACTTCGTACAGCGTTTCGTTCAAGTCCTTGAGCGCCGCGGGCTGGATGCCTTCGAGCGTGGCAATGCGCAGCAGCACGTCGTTGCGGGTGCGCTCGCTCAGGTGCTTGAGGATGTTGGCCGACTGCTCCATGTCCAGGTGCACCAGAATCGCGGCCAGGATCTGCGGGTGCTCGTTGCGCAGCAGTTCCGCCACCGACAGCGGATCCATCCACTTCAGGCTCTCGATGCCCGACACGTCGCCACCTTGCAGGATGCGGTCGATCAGCAGCGAGGCCTTGTCCTCGCCCAGCGCCAATTTCAGCACCGAACGCACGTAGGAGTCGGTGTCGGACACCAGCAGGCTTTGCGAGGCCGCCTCGCTGGTGAAGCGTTGCACCACCTCGTCCACCTTGTCCTTGGACACCGAGCGCATGCGCGCAATCGCCTCGCCCAGGCGTTGCACCTCCTTGGGCGAGAGGTATTTGAAGACTTCGGCGGCTTCCTCCTCGCCCACCGACATCAGGAAAATAGCGGCGTCCTGGACGCCATCGTTCGGATCGGCTGCTGCTGTGGCCATGTTTTACGCTCCCGGGCCCTTGAGGCCGCCACCGCCCATCGCGGGGCTGTCGCCATTGACCCACCCCTTGATGATATTGGCCACGGCCACCGGATTTTCCTTCGCCAGGCGTTTGGCGTCTTCCAGGCGCAGCGTGTCCAGGTGCAGGCCGCCGTCGTCCTGCTTGGCCGCCGCCAGTGCCGGGCGTTCGGTATCGTCGTCCACCACGGCTTCCAGCATCTGGGTGGCGTCGGGCAGCTCGGGCGCGGGCGGCGGGGTCTGCATCACCTTGATGGCCGGGCGCACCATGCCCAGGAACACGATCAGGCCCAGCAGCACCATGCCCAGCGGCCAGGCCAGCGTCTTGGCCCAGTCCTGCGTCTCGGGCGACTTCCACCACGCCACCTGGGTCTCGTCCACCTTGGGCGCGGTGAAGGAGGCGTTCATCAGGTTGACCGAATCGCCCCGGTCGGCGCTGAAGCCGATGGCCTCGCGCACCAGCGCCGTCATCTGCTCCACCTGCTCGGGCGGCAGCGGCTCGCTGGTGACGTTGCCCTTCTTGTCGGTCACGCTGCGGTGGTTGACCACCACGGCGGCGCTCAGGCGGCGCACATTGCCCACCGAGTTGCGCGTGACCTTGATGGTCTTGTCCACCTCGTAGTTGATGACGGACTCGCGGCGGTTGTCGCCCCCGGCCGCCGCGGCGCCATTGCCTGCATTGTTGGCCCCGGCGTTGATGCCCACGGGCGCGGCCTCGCCGTTGATGGGGGCGCCACCCGGGCCGGGCGGCTGGTTGGCCACCGCACCGGCGGCCATGTTGGCCGGAGCGCCGGGCAGGGCGTTGGCTGCGGCAGCGGCGCCGCTTTCCACCAGCTGCTGGCTGCGCACGGTGCTGGGCTCGCCGTTCTGGTTCGGGCGGTGCTGTTCGCTGGTCTGTTCGGTGATGGAGAAATCCACATCCGCCGTGACCTGGGCCTTGACGTTGTCGCGCCCCACCACCGGCTCCAGCAAGTCCAGGATGCGCTGGGTGTACATCTGCTCCAGCTTGCGCGTGTATTCGAGCTGCTTGCCGTCGATGTCGCCGTTTTGCAGCTCGGGCGACTGCGACAGCAGGTTGCCGTTCTGGTCGAGCACGCTCACGGCCTTGGTGTCCATCTCGGGCACGCTGCTGGCCACCAGATGCACGATGCCGGCCACCTGCATCTTGTCGAGCGTGCGCCCGCCGTGCAGCGTCAACACCACGCTGGCCGAAGGCTTTTGCTGTTCACGGAAAAACCCGTTCTGGTTGGGCAGCGCCAGGTGCACGCGCGCATCGGCCACCGACGACAGCGCCGTGATCGAGCGCACCAGCTCGCCTTCCAGCCCGCGCTGGAACGTCAGGCGCTCCTGGAACTGCGTCATGCCCAGGCGCGTCACGTCCATCAGCTCAAAGCCCACGGTCGAGCCCTTGGGCAGCCCCTGCGAGGCCAGGCGCAGCCGCGTGTCGTGTACCTTGTCAGCGGGCACCATGATGGCGCCACCGCCCTCCAGGTGCTGGTACGGCACGCCCAGTTGGTTGAGCTGGGCCACCACCGCGCCGCCGTCCTTGTCCGACAGGTTGCTGTAGAGCACCTTCCAGTCGGCCTGGCGGTTGAACAGCAGCGCCGCTGCCACCACCGCCAGCATGGCGAGCAGGCCCGCGCCCAGCATGAGCTTCTGGTTGTTGCTCAGCCGGGCAAAACCCTCCAGCAGCGGATTGGATTTCTTGGCAGGAGGCGTGTCCAGGGTGGCGACGGCGGTGTTCATGGTGTGTTCTGGCTCGGCAAACGTCGTACGGTGTCTATACAAGGGCCCACGGCAGGCCACGCCCGATTATTGGGTGGGCACGGCCCCGGCTAAACCCCATAAAAGGCCGCAAATAGCCCCTTTATTGCGGCCTCGCGTGGGGCCACCCGGCCTAGCATAGGCCCCATTGAGAACCAATTTAAGAAGGGATGTGTGCCATGGACCTGCGTTTGACCGCCTTGACCCCCACCGCCAGCCTCGATGCGCTGCGCGCCAGCAAGCCTGCCGTGGCGGGCCCGCAGGGTGGGGGCGCACGCGAAGGCTTCTCCGACGCCTTCAAGAGCGCGCTGCACAACGTCAGCGCGCTGCAAAAGAACAGCAACGAGCTGCAAGACCAAGTGCAGCTGGGCAACCCCAACGTCAGCCTGGAACAGACCATGCTGGCGATGCAGAAGTCCCAGATCGGCTTCCAGACCGCGCTGCATGTGCGCAACCGCATGGTGCAGGCCTACACCGACATCATGAACATGCAGGTCTGAACCTGCTGCATGCGGCCAGGCCCGCCCCCGGGCCTATTGCCGCACCTCATCGACGAGTGTCTTGAATTCGTCGATGTCCTCGAAACTGCGGTACACGCTGGCAAAACGGATGTAGGCCACCTTGTCCAGCTTCTTGAGCTCGCGCATCACCAGCTCGCCCAGGCGCTGGCTGGAGACCTCGCGCGCGGCGGACTGCAGCAGCTGCTCTTCCATCCGGCCCATGGCCGCGTCCACCTGCTCGGTGCTGACGGGGCGCTTGCGCAACGCCAAGGTGAGGCTGGCGCGCAACTTGGCGCTGTTGTATTCGATGCGGCGCCCGTCCTTCTTCACCACGGTCGGGAAGGTCACCTCCGCGCGCTCGTAGGTGGTGAAGCGTTTGTCGCACGCGTTGCAGCGCCGACGGCGGCGCACGCAGTCGCCATCCTCCGACAAACGGGTTTCGGCCACCTGGGTCTCGGCGTGGCCGCAAAAAGGGCATTTCATACCAAAAAAACAACACGCCCCAGCGTGTGGGCCGGGGCGTTGCAGTGCTTAGCGGTAGACCGGGAAGCGGGCGGTCAAGGCGTTGACCTTGGCGCGCACCGCCTCGATGTTGGCCGGGTCGCGCGGGTTGTCCAGCACGTCGGCAATCAGGTTGGCGGTCAGGCGGGCTTCCTCGTCCTTGAAGCCACGGGTGGTCATGGCCGGGGTGCCGATGCGGATACCGCTGGTCACGAACGGTTTTTCCGGGTCGTTCGGAATGGCGTTCTTGTTGATGGTCATGTGGGCAGCACCCAGCACGGCCTCGGCTTCCTTGCCGGTGATGCCCTTGGAGCGCAGATCGACCAGCATCACGTGGCTCTCGGTACGGCCCGACACGATGCGCAGGCCGCGTGCGGTCAGCGTTTCGGCGATGATCTGGGCGTTCTTGACCACTTGTTGCTGGTAGTCCTTGAACTCGGGGGTCAGGGCTTCTTTGAAGGCCACGGCCTTGGCGGCGATGACGTGCATCAACGGGCCGCCTTGCAGGCCGGGGAAGATGGCGCTGTTGATGGCCTTTTCGTGCTCGGCCTTCATCAGAATGATGCCGCCACGCGGGCCGCGCAGGCTCTTGTGGGTGGTGGAGGTCACCACGTCGGCAAACGGCACCGGGTTGGGGTACACGCCAGCGGCAATCAGGCCAGCGTAGTGGGCCATGTCCACCATAAAGATGGCACCCACCTCTTTGGCGATCTTGGCAAAACGCTCAAAATCAATGCGCAGGGCGTAGGCGGAGGCACCGGCCACGATCAGCTTGGGGCGGTGCTCGCGCGCCTTGGCTTCCATCGCGTCGTAGTCGATCTCTTCCTTGTCGTTCAAGCCATAGGATACGACGTTGAACCACTTGCCCGACATGTTCAGCGGCATGCCGTGGGTCAGGTGGCCGCCTTCGGCCAGGCTCATGCCCATGATGGTGTCGCCGGGCTTGAGGAAGGCCAAGAACACGGCCTCGTTGGCCGAGGCGCCACAGTGCGGCTGCACGTTGGCGGCGTCGGCGCCAAACAGTTGCTTGACGCGGTCGATGGCCAGTTGCTCGGCCACGTCCACGAACTCGCAGCCACCGTAGTAGCGCTTGCCCGGGTAGCCTTCGGCGTACTTGTTGGTGAGCTGGCTGCCCTGGGCGGCCATCACGGCGGGCGAGGCGTAGTTCTCGCTGGCAATCAGCTCGATGTGGTGTTCCTGGCGGGCGTTTTCGGCCTGGATGGCAGCGAACAGTTCGGGGTCGGTTTGTTCAACCAGAATTTGGCGGTCGTACATGGCAGTCCTTGAAGAAAGAAATGGTGCTCTGCTTAACAGGTCTGGCAGAGTCTGCCCAGGCGAACGGCTGAGATCCCACGCTGGCGGGGGCGATGCGCTTCCTTGTGGTGGTCCACGTCGGCTGTGGTGGAAAAACGGTTCAATGCTGCTGTTGTTCCACGGCCTATCGCCAGTCACGCACCTTGTGTGGATTCTAGCGCAGGCCCCACGGCGCGGGGTGGCTTGGGGTTGTGGCCCCGCAGGGCACTTCAGGTCTGGGCGTTGACGGGCACGCGCTTGCCTTGTGCCACCTGGCGCAGCCGCTTGTGCTCCGACAGCACCTTGTCCACGTAGCCGCTGCCGTCGGTGGTGACGGCGCCCACGTACAGCTTGAGCCCGCCTTCGATGGAGCCACCGGCGCGCGCAATGCACTCCTGCAGCACCTGCACGCCCACGTGCAGGTTGCTCACGGGGTCGAACGCGGCCAGGTGGCCGCCAAAGTCGTCGTACTTGTCGGTGTGGACGCGCGTCATCACCTGCATCAGGCCCTGGGCACCGACCGGGCTTTGCGCGTAGGGGTTGAAGCGCGATTCGATCGCCATCACCGCCAGGATCAGCGTGGGCTCGATGCGGATGCGCTGGCCCAGCGCGAAGGCCTCGGCCACCAGCGTGCTCAGGGGCTCGGGCGCCACGCGGTACTTGCGGCTGAGCCAGTGCGCCACCTGCTCCTGCTGCCGGGGCAGTGTGCCCGATGTGACCGTGGCGGGCCGCTCCTCGGTGCTGGCCGATGCGGCTGCGGGTGCAGTGGCCACGGTCTGGCGCTGCTGCAGCCAGCCCAGCAGCTGCTGTTCGGCGTCGTGGCGCAGCTCGGGCTGCGTCAGCAGCAGGGCGGCGCTCAAGGCCAGGCTGGTGCCCAGCAGGGCCATGCCGTTGTGGGTCAGGGCCACACAGCCCTGCACGATTTTGTCGGACCAGCCGCGTGTCTGCACCAGGGCAGACGGGGTGGTCGGACTGAGGTTTTGCGCTGTCATAGCACACTCCTTTCTATGCGGTGCCCACCCAGCGCACCACAAGTGGTACAGGGCAGGACACGCCTGGATTGGGGGTCGCCATTGAAGCCCCGGTTGCCACGGTCAGGCCTGGGGGCGATCAACTTAGCCGGGGGTCGGCAGCGTCGCAATACCGGTCGAATGCGACCGATGGGCGCGAATAGTAGGAGTCTGCACATTCATAGTCAATACTTAAAAAGTCATTGGTTATGAACTTTTGTTATTTGATGACGCGGAAAAACCCTGATTTCAGGGCGGTGCCGGGGCCCCAGCCTGGCCCGATCCAGCCGTTGCTGGGCTGGGGCTGGAGGTATCAGTTCCGCGTGGCGCGCTGGCGCACGGCGTCGATGTAGGCCTGGCCGTCGGGCGGGCGGCCGCTGCGCTGGCTTTCCCACACCATGCGGCCCAGGCATTCCATCACCTCGTGGTGCGCGGCGTGCAGCGAATCGCGCCGCGCCGCCAGCAGCTCCACCGCCTGCCGGATGCCGGGCGGCTGGTCAATCGAGCATTGCTCGCTGATGCTCAGGTGCATCGACAGGTGCAGGAAGGGGTTCTCGCGCCCCTCGCTGGGGGTCTGCATGGCGCGCAAGGCGGCGTCCACATCGGCCAGATCGGGGTGGTATTCGGGGTGCAGCTTGATCCATTCACCGGCCAGCATTTCTATTGCTTCCATCGGCTGCTGTTGCTGCTGTTTGGCGTAGGCGCCACAAAAAAAGCGCCGCACATCGGCTTGGGACGGATTGAACATGCGTGAAGATTCGGGTTGATGCAAAAAAACAACGGAAAAAACTGTACTGTGCGTCAAAGCCGCCACACCGGCAGCTGCCAGTTGCGCCACAGAGCCAGGCCGCGCAAGCCGGCGGTCACCACCACGCACGCCACCAGCGCCTGCGTGCCCGAGCCGGTGAACTGCCACCAGCCCACGTACACCCAGCCACCGGCAAACGCGCACACCGCGTAGGGCTGGTGATCGACGAAGGCGTTGGGGATGTCGTTGCACACCACGTCGCGCAGCACGCCGCCAAAAGCGCCGGTGACGATGCCCATCAGCACCGCCACCAGGGCGGGCCAGCCGGCCGCCAGGGCCTTGTCCACGCCCACGGCGGCAAACAGGCCCAGGCCCAGCGCATCGGGCCACTGCATGGCGCGGGTGGTGAACTGGAAGTGCCGGTGTCGCATGAACAGCATGGCGCCTATGCACAGCGCCATCAGCGCCCAGAGCCAGTTCACGTGCTCGACCCAGAAGAAGGGCCGCCGATCCAGCAGCAAATCGCGCAGGGTGCCACCCCCAAACGCTGCCAGAAACGTGACCATGAACACGCCCACCACATCCAGCTGCTTGCGCGCCGAGGCAATCAGCCCCGACAGCGCAAAGGCCAGCGTGGCGGCCACCTCGATCAGCAGCAGCAGCGTGTCGGCCCAGGAAAAAGAGATTTGCATGGGCGGCAATTGTGCCTGCATTACCATCGGTTGCCATGACGTTGCAACCCATTACCGATCCTGTGTTCTACGCCGTGGCCATACCGGCCGTCTTGCTCATGGGCATCAGCAAGAGCGGTTTTGGCTCGGGCTTTGGCTCGCTGGTGGTGCCGATGCTGGCGCTGGTGGTGAGCGTGCCGCAGGCGGCGGCCATCATGATGCCGCTGCTGCTGGTGATGGATGTGCTGGGCATGGCGGCGTTCCGCAAGGATTTTGACAAGGCGTTGCTCAAATTCCTGATCCCGTTTGCGCTGCTGGGCACAGTGGTGGGTACGCTGTCGTTCCGGTTGCTGGATACGCGCATGGTGGCGGGCATTGTGGGCGCCCTGACGCTGCTGTTTCTGGCGCAGCGCCTGCTGTTCCCGCCCCGGCCCGACCAGCCGCCCCCGCCGCGCTGGCTGGGCGCGCTGTTGAGCATCACCACAGGCTTTACCAGCTTTGTGGCGCACGCGGGCGGGCCGCCCATCAACGCGTATGTGATCCCGCTCAAGCTCAAGCCGGTGGTGTTCACGGCCACGATGGCGTTTTTGTTTTTCTTTGTCAACCTGAGCAAGTGGGTGCCCTACGCGTGGTTGGGGCTGCTGGATTGGCGCAATCTGGCCACGTCGCTGGTGCTGATGCCGTTGGCCCCGCTGGGGGTGTGGGTGGGCGTGCGCATGGCGCGCCACATCAACGCGCAGTTGTTCTACCGGCTGGTGTACGCGGGCATGTTCCTCACCGGCATCAAGCTGGTGTGGGATGGCTGGTTCTGAAGCCTTGCTGCCGCCAGGCCTCGTAGGCCAGCACCGCCACGGCGTTGGAGAGGTTGAGGCTGCGCTGGCCGGGCTGCATCGGCAGGCGCAGGCGCTGTTCCAGCGCAAAGCCGTCGCGCAGGGCAGCGGGCAAACCTTGGGTTTCTGAGCCGAACACCAGCCAGTCGCCGGGCTGGAACGCGACTTCGTAGGCGTTGCGACTGCCCCGTGTCGTCATGGCGAACATGCGCCGCGGGTCGGGCTGCTGTGTGGTCACGAAGGTGGCCCAATTGGCGTGGCGTTGCACGTCGGCGTACTCGTGGTAATCGAGGCCGGCGCGGCGCAGCAGCTTGTCGTCCATCGAAAAGCCCAGCGGCTCGATCAGGTGCAGCGTGCAGCCGGTGTTGGCACACAGGCGGATGACGTTGCCGGTGTTGGGTGGGATTTCGGGGTGAACCAGGACGATGTGAAACATGGCGCGCGATTATTCCACGCTGCCCGGTGCCGGGGTGCGCGCGAACACAATCGCGCTGACGCTGTGGGCGCCGGCTTCGCGCAAGCGTTGGGCCGCCGCTTGCAGCGTGGTGCCGGTGGTCATCACGTCGTCCACCAGCAGCACGCGCTGGTGCTGCAACGCACGGCGGTGGCCGGGGTGCAGGGTCAGGGACTGGTGCGCGTTGGCCTGGCGCTCGGCGGCGCTCAGGGTGTGCTGCACCTGGCTTTGCGGCTGACGCAGCAGCAGGTCGGGCAGGGTGCGGGCGTGGCTGCGGCTGTGGCGGCGCAGGGCGGTGGCCAGTTCCCAGGCCTGGTTGTAGCCGCGTTCGCGCAGGCGTTCGGCGGTGCTGGGGATGGGCACCAGCAGCGTGGCCTGGCGCAGCAGGGTCTGCGCTTCGGGCGCTTGCAGCATCCACAACGCAAACTGATGGGCCCAGGCGGGTTGCTGCTGGAACTTGAAGCGTGCCACCAGGTCTGTCCACGGGTAGGCGTAATCGACCCGCGCCACGCAACGCGCCAGCCAGCGCGGGCTGTTGTCCTCGCGGCAGCGCACGCACAGCTCCAGCCCCGGCGCCATGGGCAAGGCGCAGGCGGGGCAGCGGTGTTGCAGCGGGGCGAAGGTGCTGTAGCAGTCGGCGCAGACCGGCTGGGCGGGCCAGCGGGCACACACTTCGCACACAGCGGGCCAATGCAGGCGGTGCAGCAGGTAGAACATGGCACGACTATACTGCCCGCCCATGCCCGTGGGGCGCCGCTGGCGCGTGCGGGCCTGTTCTGTTTTTTGTTGTGTGGGGAATGGCATGGACGCTTTTTCTGCCGGGGCCACCGAGCCCCCGGTGCCCGACCTGGACGCCCAGGCGGCGGCGCGCTGGCACGCCCGGGCGCGCGAGGCCAGCCCGTGGCTGCACGAGGAAATCGGCCGTCGCATGGCCGAGCGCCTGGGCTGGATCAAGCACCCGCCCAAGGCTTGGCTGCACTGGGCGCCGGTGCAGGGCGGCCTGCAGGCGCACGAGCAGGTGCTGGCGCATTACCCCAAGGTGCCGGTCTGGCTGGCCGGTGAACCCGCGCCGCAGCTGCAGCGCGTCCTGCAGCCGCACAGCGGTGGCTGGAACCCGCTCAAGCGCTGGCTGGGGCAGGGGCCCAACATCGTGCCCACGTCGGGCACCTTGCCTGCGCCAGTGGACATGCTGTGGGCCAACATGGCACTGCACCAGCACGCCCAGCCCAAGGCGCTGCTGGCGCGCTGGCGGGACTGGTTGGCGGTGGACGGCTTTTTGATGTTCTCCTGCCTGGGGCCCGACACCCTGCGCGAACTGCGCGACGTGTACGCCCGGCACGGCTGGCCCCAGCCGCACCACCCCTATACCGACATGCACGACTGGGGCGACATGCTGGTCGAGACCGGCTTTGCCGAGCCCGTGATGGACATGGAACGCCTGACGCTGACCTACCCCAGCGCCGAGCGCCTGTTGCAAGACTTGCGCGAAGGGGGCCGCAACTGCCACGCGGCCCGCTTTGGCGCCTTGCGCGGCAAGCGCTGGCGCCAGGCGCTGCTGCAGGCATTGGAAACCGGCCTGCCCCGCACCGCCGACGGCCAGTTGCAAGTCACGGTGGAGGTGATCTACGGCCACGCCTTCCGGGGCATGCCCAAGGCCAAGCTGGCCGAGTCCAGCAGCATCTCGATGCAGGACATGCGCACCATGCTGCGCCAGCCCCCGCCGGGGCGCTGAGCCGCGCCGCGCCAGCGTCAATCTGCACCAAAAAACCGGTCTTTCAGTCCATGAATATCAGAAATCCGTTGCCGTCTCTCTGCGCCAGCCGGGCAAGTGTCGCAGCTCCCCAATCGGCTGCGAATCGCTGCCACGCGCTGCATGCAGATGTTGCTGTAAATGTGAACCGCCGCCGCCTGTTGCAGGCTGGCCTTCTGGCCGCCATGACCGCTGGCGGTGTGCTGGCGCTGGCGGGCTGCGGTGACAAGCCCTCCGCCTTCAGCGGCATCGACATCACCGGCGCCGACTACGCCACCGCGTTCCAGCTCACCGACCACAACGGCCGGCCGCGCACGCTGGCCGACTTCCGGGGCAAGGTGGTGGTGCTGTTCTTTGGCTACACCCAGTGCCCCGACGTGTGCCCCACCTCGCTGTCGGAGCTGGCGCAAGCCAAGCAGCTGCTGGGCGCCGATGGCGACAAGCTGCAAGGCCTGTTCGTCAGCGTCGATCCGGAACGCGACACGCCCGAGATCATGAAGGCCTACATGACCAACTTTGACCCCACCTTCCTGGCGCTGTACCCGCCGCCGGGGCAGCTGGCGGCGCTGGCCAAGGCGTTCAAGGTCTACTACAAGAAGGTCGATGGCCCCACGCCCACCAGCTACACCCTGGACCACACGGCGGGCAGCTACATCTACGACCCACAGGGGCGGCTGCGTGTGTTCCACCGCTACGGCACCGGCGCCGCTGCCCTGGTGGCCGACTTGAAGCAACTGCTGGCTGGCGCCTGAAATTCGGCACCCTGGCTCTCTGCGGCAGTGCAGGGGCGCACGGGTGGCGGGTCAGCGGCTGGCGTCCTGTGCCACCTTTTTCAGCGCATACAGGGCCTCCAGCGCCTCGCGCGGGCTCAGGGCGTCGGGGTCGATGCGGGCCAGCGCCTCCTCCACCGCGCTGGGTTCCGGCAAGGCTGCCTCGGGCGGGGGCGCAAACAGATCCACTTGGGCCTGTGCATTGGCGCTGTGCGCCTCCAGGGCCTCCAGCGTACGCCGCGCCTGCTGCACCACGCTGCCGGGCACGCCCGCCAGCCGCGCCACCTGCACGCCGTAGCTGCGGCTGGCGGGGCCGGGCTCGATCTGGTGCAAAAACACAATGTCGTGGCCCGCGCCTTCCACTGCGCTCACGTGCACGTTGCGCGCCGCGTGGTGCCGGGCCGGAAATGCGGTCAACTCAAAATAATGCGTGGCAAACAGCGTGAAGGCCTGGGTCTTGTCGTGCAAGTGGCTGGCAATCGCGCTGGCCAGCGCCAGACCGTCAAAGGTGGAGGTGCCGCGCCCGATCTCGTCCATCAGCACCAGGCTGTGCGCGCTGGCGCTGTGCAGAATCTGTGCCGCCTCGGTCATCTCCAGCATGAAGGTGGATTGCGCGTTGGCCAGGTCGTCGGCGGCGCCAATGCGGGTGTGGATGGCGTCCAGCGGCCCCAGGTGGCAACTTTGCGCGGGCACGTAACTGCCCATGCTGCCCAGCAGCGCGATCAGCGCCACCTGCCGCATATAGGTCGATTTGCCGCCCATGTTGGGCCCGGTGATGATCTGCAGCCGCGCCCTGGGCCCGAGTTCGGCGTCGTTGGGCACGAACGTGCCGGCGCCGGTTTCCTGCATCCGCGCTTCCACCACCGGATGTCGCCCCGCCCGGATGTGGATGCCGGGCTCGGGCGTGAATTCCGGCGCGCACCATTGCAGCGTCAGCGAGCGTTCGGCCAGCGCGCACAGGGCGTCCAGCTGCGCCAGCGCGCGCGCCAGCGTGCCCAGCGGGCCGATGAACGCCTGCAGTTCGTCCAGCAGCCCGTCGTAGAGCCATTTCTCGCGCGCCAGGGCTCGTTCCTGCGCACTCAGGGCCTTGTCCTCAAACGCCTTGAGCTCGGGCGTGATGAAGCGTTCGGCGTTCTTCAGCGTCTGGCGGCGGCGGTAGTCGTCGGGCACTTTGTCGAGCTGGCCCTGCGTCACTTCAATGTAGAAGCCATGCACCTTGTTGAACTGCACCCGCAGGTTGGCAATGCCGGTGCGGGCGCGTTCGCGCGCTTCCAGCGCCAGCAAAAAGCCGTCGCAGTTGGTCTGGATGGCGCGCAGTTCGTCCAGTTCGGCGTCAAAGCCGTGGTTGATGACGCCGCCATCGCGCACCAGCGCCGCCGGTTCCGGTAGCAGCGCGCGTTGCAGCAGGTCGGCGCAGCCAGTGGGTGGCTGCAGGTCGCGGGCCAGCTGCACCAGCAAGGGCAGGGCGGTGGTGTTGGTGCTGTCGGTCGTCTCGGGTGCGTCGCTTGGCAGGGCTGGTTGCAAGCCAGCGGCCAGGCGTTGCGCTTGCTCCAGCGTGGCGCCCAGCCCCACCAGCTCGCGCGGCCGCACCTGGCGCAGCGCCGCCCGCGCGGTGATGCGTTCCACGTCCGCCGCGCCTTTCAGCGCCTGGCGCAGCGGCTCCCACCACCCGCCGCGCAGGGTGGTGATGGCCTGCAGCCGTTGCTGGGCCGGGCCGCGGTCGCGCGGTGGCTCCAGCAGCCAGCGCTTGAGCTGGCGGCTGCCCATGCCGGTCTGGCAGGTGTCGAGCAGCGAGAACAGCGTCGGCGCGGCCTCGCCGCGCAGCGTCTGCGTCAGTTCCAGGTTGCGCCGCGTGGTGGCGGGCAGGTCGATCCATTCCTGTGGCCGCGCCACCTGCAACTGACGCACATGGGCCAGGGCGCGGCCCTGGGTGTGTTCGGCGTAGTCCAGCAGGGCCGATGCCGCCGCGTGCGCGTGCGGCAGCTCCTGCGCCTGCCACGCCGCCAGGCTGGCCGCTTGCAGCTGCTCGCACAGCTTTCGCTGGCCCAGACCGGCGTCAAACGCCCACGCCGGGCGCAGCGCCAGGCTCAGACGGCTGTGCGCGCCGTGGCCGCTCAACGCGGGCCATTGGCGTTGCAGCTCTTGCAGTTGCTGTTCCAGCGCGGGCGTGAGGTCGGCGCTGTGCAGCAGCTCGCTGGGGCCGATGTGCGTGATCCAGGCCTGCAGCTCGTCCAGCGGGCACTGCGCCAGATGCACCACGCCTTGCGTCACGCTCAGCCACGCCAGGCCGCAGGTGGCGCGCGGGCCCGCGTGCAGTGCCAGCAGCACCGACTCGCTCTTGTCGTGCAGCAACTCGCTGTCGGTCAGCGTGCCGGGCGTCACCACCCGCACCACCTTGCGCTCCACCGGGCCCTTGCTGGTGGCCGGGTCGCCTATCTGCTCGCAGATGGCCACCGATTCGCCCAGCTTGATCAGCCGCGCCAGATACGTCTCCAGCGCGTGGAAGGGCACCCCCGCCATCACCACCGGCTCGCCCGCCGACTGGCCGCGCCGCGTCAGCGTGATGTCGAGCAGCCGCGCCGCCTTCTCAGCGTCGTCCCAGAACAGTTCGTAAAAATCCCCCATGCGGTACAGCAGCAGCGTGTCGGGGTAGTCGGCCTTCAGGCGCAGGTACTGCGCCATCATCGGGGTGTGGTTCTTGGCGTCGTCGCGCGGCATGGTGGTTCCGACCAGAAAACGGTTGCAAAAAGTCAAAAAGCGTATCAAATCCCACCGCATCCAGGCAGGCCGCCGATACGAATGGATACAAGAGCGGGTGCAGTGACTAGGGTTTTTACCGATACAAAGCTGTAGGTTGATGGTGAATTTCTCTGTATTATTCGCACAACTTTCCAGCGTAAGACTGCGTAAGAAAAAACGCTGCCATCCCCCCATTGTCGGGGCTGGCGGTGTCCCAAGACCCTAGGAGACCTTTTCAATGAAGCAAATCGCGAAACTGACCGCCATCGGCGCTGTGCTGGCTGGCTCCGCATTCGCCGTCCAAGCCCAGGAAACCATCACCCTCAAGGTGCACCACTTCCTCAACGCCAGCACCGTGCAGCACACCAAGATGCTGGGCGGCTGGTGCGAGAACGTGACCAAGGAATCCGGCGGCAAGATCAAGTGCAACATCTTCCCCTCCATGCAGCTCGGCGGCACCCCGGCCCAGCTGTACGACCAAGCCAAGAACGGCGTGGTGGACGTGGTCTGGACGGGCCCCAGCTATAACGCTGGCCGTTTCCCCAAGATGGAAGTGTTCGAACTGCCCTTCATAATGACCAACGCCGAGGCCACCAGCCGCGCCGCGTGGGATTACTACGAAAAGCACGGCAAAGAAGAATTCAAGGACGTGAAGGTGCTGGGTGTGCACGTGCATGGCCCGGGCAACATCTTCACCGCCAACAAGCAGATCAAGACCATGGCCGACATGAAGGGCCTCAAGCTGCGCGCCCCGACCCGCATGGTCACCAAGCTGCTGGCCAGCATGGGTGCGGTGCCGGTGGGTGTGCCGGTGCCAGCCATTCCTGATGCCCTGTCCAAGGGTGTGTTGGATGGTGCCGTGATTCCGTACGAAGTGGCGCCTTCCATCAAGATCGACGAGCTGACCAAGTTCACCGCCGAGACCGATCGCACCCAGCCCAGCCTGTACACCACCCTGTTCGTGTTTGCCATGAACAAGGCCAAGTACGAAGGCCTGTCGCCTGAGCTCAAGAAAGTCATCGACAAGAACTCCGGCATTGAAGTGTCGGCCTTCCTGGGCAAGACCCAGGCCGGCAACGACGCACCGGGCAAGGAAAAGATCCTGGCCGCCAAGAACACCATCACCGTGATCCCGAAGGCCGAGCTGGACAACTGGCGCAAGGCTTCCCTGTCGGTGGAACAGGACTGGATCAAGGAAATTGGCAAGAAGGGTGCCGATGGCAATGCCCTGCTGAGCGATGCCCGTGCCCTGATCCAGAAGCACACCAAGTAAGCACACGCTGCTGCGGTTGCTGCGTCCCCCCGGGGGCAGCAACCACCTAAAAAAGGAGGCCTTGGCCTCCTTTTTTGCGTTTGTATGTATTCAGCCTGGCAGCAGGTCAGAACGGTGCGTCGTCCGGTGCCACGGTGGGGCTGGTGTCGCTGGCTTGTGCTTCAGTGGTGGCCGGTGCGGCGGTACTGGTGCTGTCGGTGGCATCGGTGGCAGCGGTCAGGGTGCCGGGGGCGGGCTGCTGCAGGGCCTGGCGCACGGCGGCCTTGTCGCCCGCGTCGGCAAACTTGCTGTACTTGCCCAGCAGGCCCACCAGCTGGCCGTAGATGCGCGGGTTGCCCGCCAGGCATTCCTTCTGTTCCAGAAAGTCGGCCTCGCCGGTAAAGTTGCCAATCAGGCCGCCGGCCTCGGTCACCAGCAAGGAGCCGGCGGCCACATCCCACGGACTCAGGCCCGTTTCAAAAAAGCCATCGGCAAAGCCAGCCGCCACGTAGGCCAGGTCCAGCGCGGCCGCACCCGGGCGGCGCACGGCGGCCACCTTGGGCATCACGTCCTGCAGCATGCTCATGTAGGTCTGGAACTGATCGCCCGGGCGGAACGGAAAACCGGTGCTGACCAGGCAATCGCGCAGCATGGTGCGCTTGGCCACGCGGATGCGGCGGTCGTTCATGTACGCGCCACGGCCCTTGGTGGCACAGAACAGGTCGTTGCGGCTGGGGTCGTACACCACGGCCTGCTCGATCTTGCCGTCGTACATCAGCGCAATGCTGACGCAATAGACCGGGAAGCCGTGGATGAAGTTGGTGGTGCCATCGAGCGGGTCGATGATCCACATGTGGCGCTTGCCGCTGCCCCGGCCCTCGCGCTTGCCCGACTCCTCGGCCCAGATGCCGTGGTCGGGGTAGGCCTGCAGCAGCGTCTCGATGATGATGTCCTCCGCCGCCTTGTCCACCTCGGTCACGAAGTCGTTGGTCTGTTTGGCGGCCACGCGTACCGACTCGACGTCGAGCGCGGCACGGTTGATGATGGCGCCAGCGGCGCGTGCGGCCTTGATGGCCACGTTGAGCATGGGGTGCAGGTGTGCAGAGGACATAAATTGTGGGAAGGAGCAAAATAAGCTGCGCGATGACAGCGACAATCTGCCCATTCTACCGATGCCCGCCCGCCAGCGCAACGCCATGAGCCAGCCCATTCCGACCCGCTTCATCCTGATTGAAACCAGCCACGCCGGCAACGTCGGGGCCGTGGCGCGCGCCATCAAAGTGATGGGCTTTGACGACCTGGTGCTGGTGCGCCCGCGCTGGCCCGACGTGCTGCAGCGCGAGGAAACTGTGCAACGCAGCAGCGGCGCCACCGACGTGCTGGCCCGCGCCCGCGTGGTGGAGTCGCTGGACGAGGCGCTCGACGGCATGTCGCACCTGTGCGCCACCGCCATGACGCCGCGCGACTTCGGCCCGCCCACCCGCGCCCCGCGCGAACACCTAGGCGCGCTGCTGCAGTCCGCACAGCTGGGGGCTGGGCCTGTGCCCACCGGCGTGGCCTTCCTGTTCGGTTGCGAACGCTTTGGCATGAAGAACGACGACGTGTACCGTTGCCACGTCTGCCTGCGCATCCCCACCGACCCCGACTTCGGCTCGCTCAATCTGGCGGCGGCGGTGCAGCTCATCGCCTACGACTGGCGCCAGGCACTGGGCGGCTTTGTTGCACCCGCCGGTGCGGCCGCTCCAGCCGCTGCCGTTGCAGCGCACCAGCCCGCCGACGCCCAGGCCGTGGCGGGCCTGCTGGCGCACTGGGCCGAGGCCCTGGTGGCGGTCGATTTCCTCGACCCCGCCGCGCCCAAGAAGCTCATGCCACGCCTGAACCAGCTCTTCAACCGCGCCCAGCCCAGCGCCGAGGAAATCCACATCCTGCGTGGGGTGGCGCGCGCCATGCTGCAGACCGCCCGGCGCGCGCCCCGCTAGACTCCCCCGTCTGTGTTGCCCACCACCGTCCGCCCATGTTTGCCCGCCTCAAATCCGACATCGACTGCATCCTGGAACGCGACCCCGCCGCGCGCACGCGCTGGGAGGTGCTGACCTGCTACCCCGGGCTGCACGCCATCTGGTGGCACCGGCTGGCGCACGCCTGCTGGCGGCGCGGCTGGCGCTGGCTGGGGCGCTTCCTGGCGCACCTGTCGCGCTGGCTCACGGGCATCGAGATCCACCCCGGTGCGCAAATTGGCCAGCGCGTGTTCATCGACCACGGCATGGGCGTCGTGATAGGTGAAACCGCCGAGATTGGCGATGGCTGCACCATCTACCACGGCGTCACGCTGGGCGGCACCTCACTGTACAAAGGCACCAAGCGCCACCCCACGCTGGGGCGCGACGTGGTGGTGGGCGCCGGGGCCAAGGTGCTGGGCGGCTTCACGGTCGGCGATGGCGCCAAGGTGGGCTCCAACGCCGTCGTCACCAAGCCCGTGCCGCCCGGGGCCACCGCCGTGGGCAACCCGGCGCGCATCATCCAGGCCGAGGCCGACGCCAAGCGCGAGGAAGTGGCCTCGCGCATGGGTTTCTCCGCCTACGGTGTGACGCAGAACGACGACCCGCTGGCCCAAGCCCTGCGTGGCCTGATCGACAACGCCGCCGGACAAGATCACCAGATTGCGCTGCTGTGGCAGGCCATCGAAAGCCTGTCCTGCCCGCGCCGGGGCGACTTGCCCGCCGATGCCGCGCGCGCCGAACACTTTGAAGCCGATCGCCTGAGCAAACTGGTGCGCGATTAGCTTTACAATCTCTGTTTTTAGCGTCTGGCTTTTCGCCACAAGCCAGACAGCGGTTCCCCAGCGCGGGTGGCGAAATTGGTAGACGCACCAGGTTTAGGTCCTGACGCCAGCAATGGTGTGGGGGTTCGAGTCCCCCCCCGCGCACCACACAACGGCACGAACACCAGGGCGCCAGCCAGGCGGTTGGCGCCCATTCATATCTGGAGAAAACCATGGCAGTGAACGTCGAAACCCTGGAAAAGCTGGAGCGCAAGATCACGCTTGAGCTGCCGCTGGCCGCGATTGAAAAAGAAGTCGATGTCCGCCTCAAGCGCATGGCGCGCCAGGTCAAGATGGACGGCTTCCGTCCGGGCAAGGTGCCCTTCAGCGTCGTGGCCCAGCGCCACGGCTACGCCGTGCAGTACGAAGTCGTGAACGACCAGGTCGGCCAGGCCTTCTCGGCCGCTGCTGCCGAAGCGGGTCTGCGTATCGCCGGTGCCCCCCGCATCAGCGAAAAAGAAGGCGAAGCTCCCGAAGGCCAGCTGGTGTTTGAAGCCGTGTTCGAAGTGTTCCCGGACGTCAAGATCAACGACCTGGCCGCCGCCGAGGTCGAAAAGATCACCGCCGAAGTCGATGACGCCGCCATCGACCGCACCCTGGACATCCTGCGCAAGCAGCGCCGCACCTTTGCCGTGCGCGCCGAAGGCGAAGCCGCCCAGGACGGCGACCGCGTCACCATCGACTTCGAAGGCAAGATCGACGGCGTGCCCTTTGAAGGCGGCAAGGCCGAAGGCTTCCAGTTCATCGTTGGCGACGGCCAGATGCTCAAGGAATTCGAAGATGCCGTGCGCGGCATGAAGACCGGCGAATCCAAGACTTTCCCGCTCAACTTCCCCGAGGACTACCACGGCAAGGAAGTGGCCGGCAAGACCGCCGACTTCCTGGTCACCCTGAACAAGGTCGAGGCCGCCCAGCTGCCCGAAGTGAACGAGGAACTCGTCAAGTCGCTGGGCATTGAAGACGGCGCCGTCGAGTCCCTGCGCGCCGACATCCGCAAGAACCTCGAGCGCGAAGTCAAGTTCCGTCTGCAAGCCCGCAACAAGGCCGCTGTGATGGACGCCCTGGTGGCCCAGGCCGAACTGGATCTGCCCAAGGCCAGCGTGCAAGCCGAAGTGGAGCGCCTGATCGAGAACGCCCGCGCCGACCTCAAGCAGCGCGGCATCCCCGACGTGGACAAGGCCCCGATCCCGGCCGAGCTGTTCCAGGCCCAGGCCGAGCGCCGCGTGCGTCTGGGCCTGGTGGTGGCCGAGCTGGTCAAGGCCAACAACCTGACCGCCACCCCTGAGCAGATCGACGCCCACATCAACGACCTGGCCGCCTCCTACGAGCGTCCCGAGGACGTGGTGCGCTGGTACAAGGGCGACAACCGCCGCCTGGCCGAAATGGAAGCTGTCGTGATCGAAAACAACGTGGTCGATTTCGTGCTGGCCCAGGCCAAGGTCACCGACAAGGCCATCTCGTTCGAAGAACTGATGGGTCAGGCCTGATAGCGCGCCTGGCGTCCCAGCCCGGATAACGCTGTAAGAGGGGCGGAAGCGTTTTCCGCCCCTTTTGCTTTGTGGGCGCAGGTTTTTCAGTTTGGTTACAGTAGGCGCTGTTCTGCTTTTTTCGGAGTCTCAGCATGAGTGCATTGGATACCTACAACCTGGGCATGGTGCCCATGGTCATCGAGCAATCGGGCCGTGGCGAGCGTGCCTACGACATCTACTCCCGCCTGCTCAAGGAGCGCGTGGTGTTCCTGGTCGGCCCGGTCAACGACCAGTCGGCCAACCTGGTGGTGGCCCAGCTGCTGTTCCTGGAAAGCGAGAACCCCGACAAGGACATCTCGCTCTACATCAACTCCCCCGGCGGTTCGGTCAGCGCGGGCATGTCGATCTTCGACACCATGAACTTCATCAAGCCCGACGTGTCCACGCTGTGCATGGGCATGGCCGCCAGCATGGGCGCGTTCCTGCTGGCCGCGGGCGCCAAGGGCAAGCGTTTTGCGCTGCCCAACTCGCGCGTCATGATCCACCAGCCGCTGGGCGGCGCCCAGGGCCAGGCCACCGACATCGAGATCCACGCCCGCGAGATCCTGCGCCTGCGTGCCGACCTCAACAAGGTGCTGGCCGAGCGCACTGGCCAGCCGCTGGAGAAGATCGAGCGCGACACCGAGCGCGACTACTTCATGGCCGCCGCCGAAGCCGCCGAGTACGGCCTGGTGGACAAGGTCATCGACAAGCGCGCCGCTGCGTAAGATCACACCCCGGCAGGCTGCGCCAGCCTGCCCTTTTTGCATTTCCCGATCCACTGAGGCACCACATGGCCGATAAAAAAGGCACTCCTTCTGAAAAAACCCTTTACTGCTCGTTTTGCGGTAAAAGTCAGCACGAGGTCAAGAAGCTCGTCTCCGGGCCGTCGGTCTTCATTTGTGACGAGTGCATCCGGCTGTGTGAGGACATCCTGCAAGAGGAGCTGCCCGCCGCCCAGGCTGCAGCCAAGGGCGCTGCCGCCACCGAGCGCCTGCCCAGCCCCAAAGAGATCAAGCAGCACCTGGACAACTACGTGATTGGCCAGGAAGCGGCCAAGAAGTCGCTCTCGGTGGCGGTGTACAACCACTACAAGCGCCTGCGCCACAAGGACCGCGCGGGCAAGGACGACGTGGAACTGGCCAAGAGCAACATCCTGCTGATCGGCCCCACCGGCTCGGGCAAGACCCTGCTGGCGCAGACCATGGCGCGCATGCTCAACGTGCCCTTCGTCATGGCCGATGCCACCACCCTGACCGAAGCGGGCTACGTGGGCGAAGACGTGGAAAACATCATCGCCAAGCTGCTGCAGACCTGCAACTACGACGTCGAGCAGGCCCAGCGCGGCATTGTCTTCATCGACGAGATCGACAAGATCACCCGCAAGTCCGAGAACGCCTCCATCACCCGCGACGTCTCGGGCGAGGGCGTGCAGCAGGCCTTGCTCAAGCTGGTGGAAGGCAGCACCGTGGCCTCGGTGCCACCGCAAGGCGGCCGCAAGCACCCCAACCAGGAAATGCTGCAGGTCAACACCGCCAGCATCCTGTTCATCTGCGGTGGCGCCTTTGCGGGCCTGGAAAAGATCGTCGAGCAGCGCACCGAAGCGTCCGGCATCGGCTTTGGCGCCGCCGTCAAGACCAAGCAGGAACGCAACCTGACCGAGGTGTTCAAGGACGTGGAGCCCGACGATCTGGTGCGCTTTGGCCTGATCCCGGAACTGGTGGGCCGCCTGCCCGTGGTCACCGCGCTGGCCGAACTGAGCGAGGAAGCCCTGGTGCAGGTGCTGACCGAGCCCAAGAACGCCGTGGTCAAGCAGTTCGCGCAACTGCTGGCGATGGAAGACGTGGCGCTGGACGTGCGCCCCGAGGCCCTGACCGCCATTGCGCGCAAGGCGCTCAAGCGCAAGACCGGCGCACGCGGCCTGCGCTCCATCCTGGAGCAAGCCCTGATGGACACCATGTTCGAGCTGCCCAGCCTGGAGCACGTGCAAAAAGTGGTGGTCGAGGAAGCCTGCATCACCGACGGCCAGCTGCCGTTGCTGGTGTACCAGGACGACGCGGCCCAGCCCGCCGCCTGACACACCCTTTCTCACCTGTGGGGCCCGTCGGCGGGTTGATATGGCCGCCGACGTCCCCACATCCCCGGGAAGTTTTGAAGGTACACCATGTCCGGACACCCCCCTCTCCCCAGCCAGCCCGTCTCCCTGCCCTTGTTGCCCTTGCGCGATGTGGTGGTGTTTCCCCACATGGTCATTCCATTGTTTGTGGGCCGCCCCAAGAGCATCAAGGCGCTGGAAGCCGCAATGGACCAGCACGAGCGCCGCATCATGCTGGTGGCCCAGAAAACCGCCGCCAAGGACGACCCGTCGCCCGACGATCTGTTTGACGTCGGCTGCGTCGCCACCATCCTGCAGATGCTCAAGCTGCCCGATGGCACCGTCAAGGTGCTGATCGAAGGTCTGCAACGCGCCAAGGTGCTGGGCGTGGACGAGACCGAGACCCACTTCGACAGCAATGTGCTGCCGCTGGACGCCGCCGCCGAGCTGGCCGGCGACGACGTGACCGAACTCGAAGCCCTGCGCCGCGCCGTGATGCAGCAGTTCGACCAGTACGTCAAGCTCAACAAGAAGATCCCGACCGAAATCCTGGCCTCCATCGGTGGCATCGACGACCCGGCGCGCCTGGCCGACACCATTGCCGCGCACCTGCCGTTCAAGCTCGAGGCCAAGCAAGGCGTGCTGGAGCAGGAAAAAATCGCCCAGCGCCTGGAAAGCCTGTTTGCCCAGCTCGAGCACGAGGTCGAGATCCTCAACGTGGACAAGCGCATCCGCAGCCGTGTCAAGCGCCAAATCGAGAAAAACCAGCGCGACCACTACCTGAACGAGCAGGTCAAGGCGATCCAGAAAGAGCTGGGCGAGGGCGAAGAGGGCGCCGACCTCGAGGAAATCGAGAAAAAGATCAAGCTGGCCAAGATGCCCGCCGAGGCGCGCAAGAAGGCTGAGTCCGAGCTGAAAAAGCTCAAATTGATGTCGCCCATGTCGGCCGAGGCCAACGTGGTGCGCAACTACATCGAAGTCCTGACCAGCTTGCCTTGGA
The DNA here is from genome assembly GCF_002837135.1 of Macromonas bipunctata. Taxonomy (GTDB): domain Bacteria; phylum Pseudomonadota; class Gammaproteobacteria; order Burkholderiales; family Burkholderiaceae_C; genus Macromonas_A; species Macromonas_A bipunctata. Next base: position 49,734 of record NZ_NWBQ01000053.1, read on the forward strand.
GCAAAAAGACCAAAATCAAGCACGACCTGACCCACGCTGAGAACGTGCTCAACGAAGACCACTACGGCCTAGACAAGGTCAAGGACCGCATCCTCGAATACCTCGCGGTGCAACAGCGTGTGGACAAGGTCAAAGCGCCCATTTTGTGTTTGGTAGGCCCGCCCGGTGTGGGCAAAACCTCGCTGGGCCAATCGGTGGCCAAGGCCACCGGGCGCAAGTACGTGCGCATGGCGCTGGGCGGCATGCGCGACGAGGCCGAAATCCGTGGGCACCGCCGCACCTACATCGGCGCGCTGCCGGGCAAGGTGCTGCAAAGCCTGAGCAAGGTTGGCACCCGCAACCCGCTGTTCCTGCTGGACGAAATCGACAAGCTGGGCATGGATTTCCGGGGCGATCCGTCCTCGGCGCTGTTGGAGGTGCTGGATCCGGAGCAGAACCACACCTTTGGCGACCACTACGTGGAGGTGGATTTTGACCTGTCGGACGTGATGTTCGTAGCCACGTCCAACTCCATGAACATCCCGCCTGCGCTGCTGGATCGCATGGAGGTGATTCGCCTGTCGGGCTACACCGAGGACGAAAAAACCAACATCGCGCTCAAGTACCTGCTGCCCAAGCAAATCGAGAACAACGGCATCAAGGCGGGCGAGATCGAAGTCACCGAAGACGCGGTGCGCGACGTGGTGCGCTACTACACCCGCGAGGCCGGTGTGCGTTCGCTGGAGCGCGAGCTGTCCAAAATCTGCCGCAAGGTGGTCAAAGGCTTGCTGCTGAAGAAATACAGCCCCACGGTGGTGGTCAACGCCGACAACCTGAACGACTTTTTGGGCGTGCGCAAGTTCACCTATGGCCGCGCCGAACAGCAAAACCAGGTGGGCCAAGTGGTAGGCTTGGCTTGGACGGAAGTCGGCGGCGATTTGCTGACGATTGAAACCGCCTTGATGCCGGGCAAGGGCAACGTCATCCGCACCGGCCAGTTGGGCGATGTGATGAAAGAGTCGGTGGAAGCGGCCCGTACCGTGGTACGCAGCCGCGCGCCAGCGTTTGGCATTGCCGACGAGGTGTTCGAGAAGAAGGACATCCACCTGCACGTGCCCGACGGTGCCACGCCCAAGGATGGCCCCAGCGCGGGCATTGCCATGACCACGGCGATGGTGTCGGCCCTGACCGGCATTCCGGTGCGCGCCGATGTGGCCATGACGGGCGAGATCACCCTGCGCGGCGAAGTCACCGCGATTGGTGGCTTAAAGGAAAAACTGCTGGCTGCGTTGCGCGGTGGCATCAAGACCGTGCTGATCCCGGAAGAAAACGTCAAAGATTTGGCTGAAATCCCGGACAACGTCAAGCAGGGGCTGGACATCATCCCGGTCAAGTGGATTGACCGCGTGCTGGAATTGGCGCTGGAGCGTTACCCCAGCCCGCTGCTGGCCACCGCTGCGGCACCTGTCGTCGCTGAAGCTGCGCCGTCGGAGCCGGCCAAGCCCAAAACCCGGGCCAAGGCCAGCCGCGCCACCAAGCCGGGCACCGCGCAGGCGGGGGCTTCTGGCTTGGCGCACTGAAAATTTGCAACGGTGGCTGGCGAGAGCTTCAAAAACCGTTGTAGAATAACGGCTTCAGGCAACAGCGTTGTTTGATTCTGCGGGATTAGCTCAGTTGGTAGAGCGATACCTTGCCAAGGTATAGGTCGAGAGTTCGAGCCTCTTATCCCGCTCCAAATTTTGTTCGGGTTGTTTCAAGCCGGACACGGCCAGTCAAGGCGCGGTAGCAAAGCGGTTATGCACCGGATTGCAAATCCGTGTAGGTCGGTTCGACTCCGGCCCGCGCCTCCAGTTTTTGCGGGATTAGCTCAGTTGGTAGAGCGATACCTTGCCAAGGTATAGGTCGAGAGTTCGAGCCTCTTATCCCGCTCCATACGCAAAAGGACAAGCTTCACGGCTTGTCCTTTTTTGCTTTGTGGCTGTGGTGGCCATGCTCACCATGCACCTTTGCGGTGCGCCAGGTATGAAAAAAGCGCCGGGTGTGTGGGCCACGGCGCTGGAGCTGGGTATTGGTGAGCGGTGCGGCCGCCACACCGCCCACGCAACTGTCAAGGCAAACCTGCCATCAGCTCAGGCTGCGTGCAGGCAACACGGTGCCCACGCATTCGCCAAAACCGATACGTGCTGCGCCGTCTTTTTCGCACCAGCCACGGATCACGATGGCATCGCCATCTTCCAAGAAGGTGCGGCTTTCCCCATTGGGCAGGGTCAGCGGGTTTTTGCCGCCGGTGGTCAGCTCGATCAGTGCGCCGGCCTGGTCCAGCGTCGGGCCGGACAAGGTGCCGCTGCCCAGCAGGTCGCCCGGTTGCAGGTTGCAGCCGTTCACGGTGTGGTGGGTCACCATTTGGGCCACCGTCCAGTAGGCGTGGCGGTAGCTGGTGCGGCAGATGGTGGCATCGCCTTGGCCCGCTGCGCGCATCTGTGGTGTTTCCAGGCCCACTTGCAGTTGAATGTCGAGCGAACCGGCCGCGCGGTTGTCGGCGCTGTCGAGGTAGGGCAGCGGCTGTGGGTCTTCGGCGGGGCGCACAAAGGGCACGCGGTACGGTGCCAGCGCTTCCAGCGTCACGATCCACGGCGAGATGGTGGTGGCAAAGTTCTTCGACAGGAATGGTCCCAGCGGTTGGTATTCCCAGCCCTGAATGTCGCGCGCCGACCAGTCGTTGAGCAAGCAGATGCCGAACACGTGGGCTTCGGCTTCGGTGATGGCCACCGGATCGCCCAGTTCGTTGCCTGTGCCCACAAAAATGCCCACTTCCAGCTCAATGTCGAGCCGCTTGCTGGGGCCAAAAGAGGGCTGGGCGGCTCCCGGTGGCATGGTTTGGCCCACAGGGCGGCGGAATTGCTGGCCCGACACGCCAATGCTGGAGGCGCGGCCGTGGTAGCCAATGGGCACCCACTTGTAGTTGGGCAGCAACGGGTTGTCGGGGCGGAATTGTTTGCCGATGTTGGTGGCGTGGTACACCGATGTGTAAAAGTCGGTGTAGTCGCCCACGCGGGCGGGCACGTCGTATTCGGCCTCGGTTTGCGGCACCAGGCAGTTTTGCAGCGCGGCTTGTTCGGCGGCACCTGCCCGCAGGGCGCGTGACAGCGCCAAACGCAAGGCGCTCCACGCGGGTTGGCCCAAGGCCATCAGGGCGTTGAGCTTGCTTTGCGCGCCTGCTTGGATGGCGGCTTGCACGTCACCGGCAAACACACCGGTTTGCGCCACAGCGGCCAAGTCCAGGATTTGGTCGCCAATGGCGACACCGCCACGGAAGGCCTCGGTGCTGCCTTTGCGCCGGAACACGGCAAAGGGCAGGTTCTGGATCGGAAAATCCTGCCCCGCCACGTTGGCCGAGGCAACCCAGCTCTGGAGGTCTGGGCGGTGTGTTTCATTCAGTGCGGTCAAGTCTTGCTCCAAAACAAAAAATGGTTGTTGTTGTGCGGGCCATGTTACCAAAACAGGTCAACTGTAAGACAGCCGAAAGCCCGGGCCGATGTTAACCATCTGGCTCGGGCTGTGCTGCGTATGCGGGATTACAGGTCTTTTAACGCCGCTTGCAGGTGTCGTTGAAACAACTCGGTGTCGCCCAAGGCGTTGGCGTTGAGCAATGCCAGTTTCACCAGAAATAGTTCGGTTTTTTCAGGGCCGGCTTGGTCGATGGCGGTCGCCAGGGTGTCGTAAACGGTCTCCAGACCGGGGATGGTCAAAGCGTTGGGGGCGGTCATGGCAGTGTTCTCCGGGTTCATTGGGGCAGGGCGGCGTTGAGGGCGGCTTGCAGGCGCACCGCGTCCAGCGTCAGCCAACGGGCGCAGACGTGTTGGTCGGGGCGCAGCAGGTAGGCGGCGCCGCTGGCCTGCACGCCGTAGCGTTGGCGGAAGTGGCCGTCGGCGTCGGCAAAGGTTTGGTCGGCACCGGCCACGGGCTGGGCTGCACCCACGGCGGTAATGCGCAGCGCCACGCCCTTGGCGCGCGCCGCGTTGACCACGTCCAGCAGCGGGGCCGGCATGGCGTCGCCGGTGGTGAAGTAGATCAGGTCAAAGCCGCCGCCCAAGTGGTCGAGCAAAAAGTCGTTGGCGCCCAGGCGGATGTTGCGCGGCGGCGCGCCGTGGGCCGGGCCGTCGGTGAACAGCGCGTTGTCGTCGCCCCGGCTGTTGAGTATGGAATGGGTGTACTCGTGCGGCCGCGAGGTGCGCCAGTGGTACAGCGGGCGCACGAACTCATTTTGCAGCGACAGCGACAGCACTGCGTTGCGCAGCAGCTTGAAGCCTTGGGTCGGCGGCGTCATGAAGCGCACGCTCTTGCCCGATTCGGCGATGATTTCGCGCGCCGCACCCACGCGCTCGGCGCTGTAGTTGGCCAGCAGCTGCGGCCCGCCCAGGCCCTTGACGGTGTGGGCCAGTTGCCAGCCCAGCGACTGGGCATCTTGGAAGCCGGTGTTGGCCCCACGCACGCCAAAGATGGGCAGCAGGTGGGCCGCGTCGCCGGTGAAGATGACGTTGCCATGCACGTAGTCGGTCAGCGTGAGGGTGCGGGCGGAATAGACCGAGCTCCAGTCCATTTCCCAGTCGATGCCGGGGAAGCCGATCATGGCCAGTTGTGCGTCAATGCGGGCCTTGAGCGATTCGGGGCGCAGGGCTTCCTCGGGGGTTTCGCCTTGGGGCAGTTGGTAGTCCACGCGCCAGATGCCGTTGGGCTCACGGTGCATCAAGATGGTGTTGCCCGGGTTCCATTCTGGGTCAAAGTAGGCCAGGCGTTCGGTGGGCAGCGGCAGATCGACCTTGATGTCGGCAATCACGAAGAAGCCTTCGTAGGAGGCACCTTCCATCTCCAAGTTCATGGCGGAGCGAATGGCAGAACGTCCACCCGAGGCGTCTACCAGCCAGTTGGTTTCGAGTTGGTATTCGCCTTCCGGCGTATCGACGGTAGCCACCGCGTAGCCGTCTTGTTGTGCCACTTGGACGACTTTGTTGCCCCAGCGGAAGTCGATCAGCGGGTTGGCGGTGCAGGCGTCGTGCAGGTACTCTTCCATGAACTGCTGCTGCACGTTGATGATGGGGTAGAAGCGGTCGTCCGGATCCTGTGGTGCCTCCATGCGGAAGCACAGCTGGTTGCGGTAGAACGAGTTGCCAAAGCGCCACGGCAGGCCGCCTTCGGTCATGCGGTCGGCCACGCCCACCTGTTGCAAGATTTCCATCGACCGGCGCGTGAAGCAGATGGCGCGGCTGCCTTGCGAGAACTGCAGCTCCGCGCTCAGCACCACGCTGGGCACGCCGTGGCGGGCCAGTTCCAGCGCCGTGACCATACCCGCCGGGCCGGAACCCACAATCACCACGTGTTTGCGTTCTTGCGCCGGGTGCTGTGATGCCAGCCACGGTGAGAACACTTGGTAGTTGTAATAAATGGATGGACGCGGGGTGGTGGTCGGTTGGTGCATGAGCAACTCCTACGGGGTGGTGAAGGGCGCACAGTGTTTGTTGTGCATACAAATATTTTTATGCCAGACAAAACCAACTTCAATTGGGGTTTTCCCTTTAATTTGGTTGGTATTGGACTGATGTAGCAATATAACGGGTTGCTTTTTTGTTGTGAAGTCAACGATATGTGGCCCATGCAGCGGTACTGCATACAATGCGTACAGCCCGCTGCCGTCGTAGGCGCTACACCGTATTCTTGGAGTCCCCCACATGTCGCTACACCGTGCAAGCGTTGATCCTGCCCCACCCACGCTGGATCGGTACTTGACTTACCGCCTGCACATGCTGCACAAGCTCAGCGACAAAGCCAGTCAGGAGCTCTACCAGTCGGTGGGCGATTTGAGTTTGAGCGAGGCACGCTGTCTGGCCTCAGTGGGGTCGTTTCCGCAACTCACCGTCAACAATTTGGCGCACGAGGCCAACTTGGACAAAGGCCAGGCCAGCCGGGCCGCACAGGCGCTGGCCGACCGAGGGCTGTTGTGCAAGACCACCCGCGCCAGCGATGGCCGCAGCGTCAGCCTCACCCTGACCGAAGCCGGGCGGGCGCGCTGGCAGGCGGTGATGGCGCTGATCGACCGGCGCAACCAAGAAATCTTTGGTTGCCTCAGCCCTGGCGAACAACTGTTGCTGGGTGAAATGTTCGACCGCCTGATCGCCCACGCCAAGGTGCAGCAGCAACAACGCTGCGACGACTGAAGCGGGTACAAAAAAGCCCGACGCTGGAACCAGCGCCGGGCACATCCTAGGCAAGCGGAGGATTAGTTACCGCCGAGCTTGAGGAAGTCCTCGCCTTGACCCAGCGACAGCAAGCCCGCATCCGAATACACGCCCAGCTTGGCGCGCGTGTCGGTGATGTCGAGGTTGCGCATCGTCAACTGGCCAATGCGGTCCAGCGGTGTGAACGGCGCATCTTCCACCTTTTCCATGCTCAGGCGTTCTGGCGCGTAGGTCAGGTTGGCCGATTCGGTGTTGAGGATGGAGTAATCGTTGCCACGGCGCAGCTCCAGCGTGACTTCGCCGGTGATGGCGCGTGCCACCCAGCGTTGTGCCGTTTCGCGCAGCATGATGGCTTGCGGATCGAACCAACGGCCTTGGTAGAGCAGGCGGCCCAGCTTGAGGCCATTCATGCGGTACTGCTCGATGGTGTCCTCGTTGTGGATGCCGGTGACCAGACGCTCGTAGGCGATGTGCAGCAGCGCCAGGCCGGGGGCTTCGTAGATGCCACGGCTCTTGGCCTCGATGATGCGGTTCTCGATCTGGTCGCTCATGCCCAAGCCGTGGCGGCCACCGATCTCGTTGGCCTTCAGGATCAAATTCACCAAATTGTCGAAGCGTTGGCCGTTGAGCGCCACCGGTACGCCTTCTTCAAAGCGCACGGTCACTTCTTCGGCCTTCACCTCCACCTCGGGCTTCCAGAACGCCACGCCCATGATGGGGTTGACGATGCGGATGCCGCTGTTGAGGTGTTCCAAGTCCTTGGCTTCGTGGGTGGCACCCAGCATGTTGGAGTCGGTGCTGTAAGCCTTCTCCACACTCATCTTGTAGTCAAAACCGTTGACGATGAGGAATTCGCTCATCTCTTTGCGGCCACCCAGCTCGTCGATGAAGGTCTGGTCTAGCCAAGGCTTGTAAATTTTGAGCGCCGGGTTGGTCAGCAAGCCGTAGCGGTAGAAACGCTCGATGTCGTTGCCCTTGAAGGTGGAGCCGTCGCCCCAAATGTTGACATCGTCTTCCTTCATGGCGGCCACCAGCATGGTGCCGGTCACGGCGCGGCCCAGCGGGGTGGTGTTGAAGTAGGTGATGCCGGCGGTGCTGATGTGGAACGCACCCGCTTGCAGCGCGGCAATGCCTTCAGCGGCCAGTTGCGGGCGGCAGTCGATCAGGCGGGCCTGAACCGCACCGTAGCCCATCGCCTTGCGCGGGATCTCGTCGTAGTCCGACTCGTCGGGCTGGCCCAGGTTGGCGGTGTAGGCGTAGGGCAGGGCACCCTTGAGCTTCATCCACAGCAGGGCGGCGGAGGTGTCCAGTCCGCCCGAAAAGGCGATACCGACTTTTTGCCCGGTGGGCAGGTTTTGCAGAATGGTGGCGGACATGTGGGTGTTTTTCCTTGGGTTCGTTCAGCCGTAATGGCAGATGTAGTGGAAAGCCTCGGTCACACGGATCTCGAAGCTGCTGTTGCCGGAGACGCTGAACTTGTCGCCCGGGCCAGCCTGGAGCCACTGGTCGCTGCCAGCCAGCTTGTACTCGCAGCCGCCGGCCACGCATTCCATGATCTCGGGTGCGGCAGTGCCAAAGGTCAGGGTGGCGGGCAACACCACACCGACCGACTTCCTGGTGCCATCGGCCAAAGTGATGCCGTGGCTGACGCACTTGCCGTCAAAGTACACATTGGCTTGGGTGTTGACGGACACGCCGTCGAATTGGGTGGTGGTCATGGACAGTTGAAGGAGCTAGAAACTTCGGAACAAAAAAAGCGGACATTGCGGTAGCACCGCCTGGCCCCGATTTTAGGGGAGGGCGTGGCGCGTGCCCGTCAGCAGCGTTCCGCCCAATCGTCGGGCGCAAAGCCCACCGTCACGTCGCCGCCGCTCCATTCCACCACCGGGCGCTTGATGAGGCTGGCGTGGCGTAGCATCAGGGCGTGGGCGCTGGCCTCGTCGGTGAGCGTGGCTTGCAGTGCCGGGTCGAGTTGTCGCCAAGTGGTGCCCTTGCGGTTGACCAGCTTGTCCCAGCCGGTGTGGGCCGCCCAGTGCGCCAACCGTGCCTCCGGCACACCGTGTTTTTTGAAATCGTGAAATTCGTGCGCCACACCGCGTTCGTTCAGCCAGGCACGGGCTTTCTTCACGGTGTCGCAGTTGGGGATGCCATAAACAGTGACCATGGGTGCCTCTCTATGCAATACGGCTCAAACAATGAGCCGTATTGTGTCCGATGCGGCTCATGCTGCATGCCGCTACACCTATCTGTGTCACCCCTGCGACAATACCGCCCTGTCTTGATTTAAGCCTTTGCGATGTCCATGCCCGTTACCGCCCCCCTGCCCACCACCTTGCCCGATTGGCTTGTCCATTGCGAGCGCCTGCACCCCAACACCATCGAGATGGGCTTGGAGCGCGTGCGTACGGTGGCGCAGCGCGTGGACAGTGGGCGCGGCATCCGGCCCGGTTGTCCGGTGATTGTGGTGGCGGGCACCAATGGCAAGGGTTCCACTTGCACGATGCTGGAGGCGATCTACGGCCAAGCGGGTTACCGCACGGGCGTATACACCTCGCCGCACTTGGTGCATTTTGAGGAACGGTGCCGCATCCAAGGCCAGTCCGCCGAGGCGCAGCAACTGGTGGCCGCGTTTGCCGAGATCGAGCGCGCCCGTGTGGGCGATGGCACCCCCGCCCAGCCTGAGGTGGCCCTGACCTATTTTGAATTCACCACGCTGGCCATTGTGTTGGCCATGCAGCACGCACGGCTGGATGTCATGATCTTGGAAGTGGGGCTGGGCGGGCGTTTGGACGCGGTCAATGTGTTCGATGCCGATTGTGCCGTCATTACCAGCATCGACATCGACCACGTGGAATACCTGGGCCCCGACCGCGAGACGATAGGCCACGAGAAGGCCGGCATCATGCGCACCGGCCGTCCGGTGGTGGTCAGCGACCCGGTGCCGCCGCAAAGCGTGCTCGATCACGCCTTTGAGATCGGCGCCGACCTCTGGCGTGCCGGGCGCGACTTCCACTGCGGTGGCGACAAGCAGCAATGGAACTGGGCCGGACGCAGCCGCCGCTACCCCGGCCTGGCGTACCCGGCTTTGCGCGGAGCCAACCAACTTGTCAACGCCGCTGGCGTGCTGGCGGTGGTGGAGGCGTTGCACCCCACGTTGCCCGTCACGGCGCAGGCGGTGCGCAACGGGCTGGCGCTGGTGGAGCTGCCGGGGCGCTTCCAGATCGTGCCCGGCCAGCCCGCGCTGGTGTTGGATGTGGCGCACAACCCGCATTCCGCCGCCGCGCTGGCCGAAAATTTGGATGCGATGGGCTTCTACCCCACCACCCACGCTGTGTTTGGTGCGATGGCCGACAAAGACCTGCGCCCGATGTTCGAGCGCCTCAATCCCTTGATCGACCGCTGGTACTTCACCGACTTGCCCACCGAGCGCGCCGCTTCCGCCGCCGACTTGCAAACCTTGTGGCACAGCCTTAACACCCGCACCGATGTGCAGGCCAGCCAACACCCCAATCCTGACGCGGCCTTGCAGGCGGCGGTGGCGCAGGCCGACCCCGCTGATAGAATCGTGGTCTTTGGTTCTTTCTTTACCGTAGGCGGCGTGTTGCAAAATGGAGTGCCTCGGCTGGCGGCCCCGCACCTCCAAGCCTGATGCCATCTGATTTTCGAGCTCCTGTGCTGCGCGGCCACCAGCGAATGTTCAAACTCCGTTCCGGTGCCTCGGGCACCCCGCATCCGGCCTCACTCAACAGCGTGGACGCGCTGCGCCGTCGGTCGCACCACAGGCTCATGGGTGCGTGCGTGCTGGTGCTCGCGGGCATGCTGGGCTTTCCCATGCTATTTGAAGCCGATCCCCGCCCCCTGCCGGTGGACATCCCGATTGACATCCCCGCCAAGGGCACCACCCCGCCGTGGACGCCGGTCGGCCAGGCCGCTGCCCCCGCCGACAGCCTGGGCGACAAGGAAGAAATCGTGGCCGCTGCCCCTGCACCGCGCCAGCAGACCAACCCCGACGCCAACGCCGCGCGCGAGGCGAAAGAAAAAGCCGTCCGCGAGGCCAAGGACAAGGTCGCGCGCGAAGCGAGGGAAAAAGCCGCCCGCGAGGCGCGCGATAAGGTTGCGCGCGAACAGGCTGCCAAGGACAAGGCCGCACAGGACGCCGAGCCGCCGGTGCGCCTCATCGTGCAAATTGGCGCCTACGCCGACCACGCCAGTGCGCAGGAAGTGCGCTGGAAGCTCGAGCGCGCTGGCCTCAAGACCTACACCCACATCGCCCAGACGCCCGATGGCGAGCGCATCCGGGTGCGCCTGGGCCCGTTTGCCAGCCGCGCCGAGGCCGAAAAAGCCGCCACCAAGGCCAAGGCACTGGGCCTGACCAACAGCGTCCTGCTCACGCTGTGATGACGCTGCTGGGCCCGGTGGACTTGCTGCTGGCGCTGGCGCTGCTGCTGTCGGTGCTGGTCGGGCTGTGGCGTGGGCTGGTGTTCGAGGTGCTGTCGGTGCTGGGCTGGGTGGCCGCTTTCGTGGCCGCCCAGTGGTACGCCGCCCCGGTGTCGTTGTGGCTGCCGCTCAACCCCATGGCCGAGCCGGTGCGCTACGCCATCGGCTTTGTGGTGGTGTTTGTGGCTACCGCCTTTGGCTGCGGCCTGCTGGCGTGGCTGGCCAAGCAGTTCATCGACCAGATCGGCCTGCGCCCGGTGGACCGTGCGCTGGGGGCCGCCTTTGGCGTGCTGCGCGCCACGGTGCTGCTGCTGGCGCTGGCGCTGGTGCTGGGGTTGACCCCCTTCAAGGAACACGAGGCCTGGCGGGCCTCCGTTGGTGCAAGCTGGTTACAAGCGGGCTTGCACCTGCTCAAGGGCACCATGCCCGAAAATCTTGCCCCTTATCTGCCTTAACTCAAGGACTTTGCCATGTGTGGAATCGTCGGTGTTGTCAGCAACACGCCCGTTAACCAGTTGATTTACGACGCCCTGCTGCTGCTGCAGCACCGGGGCCAGGACGCTGCGGGCATTGTCACGCAGCTGGAACGCAAGTTCTTCATGCACAAAGCCAAGGGCATGGTCAAGGACGTGTTCCGTACCCGCAACATGCGCGCCTTGCCCGGCAACTGCGGCCTGGGCCAGGTGCGCTATCCCACGGCGGGCAACGCCTTCAGCGAGGAAGAAGCGCAACCGTTCTACGTCAACGCCCCGTTTGGCGTGGTCATGGCCCACAACGGCAACCTGACCAATGCCGACGCGCTCAAGCAGGAGATGATCCAGCTCGACCACCGCCACATCAACACCGAGAGCGACTCCGAAGTACTGCTCAACGTGCTGGCGCACGAACTGGCCCAGTCCAGCGACCACGGCGCGCTGTACCCCGACGCCATCTTCGCCGCCGTGCGCGCGGTGCACAAGCGCCTCAAGGGCTCCTACGCCGTGGTGGCGCTGATTGCGGGCCACGGCATGCTGGCGTTCCGCGACCCGTACGGCATCCGCCCGCTGTGCATGGGCCGCAGCAAAGACGGCACCGTCATGGTGGCCAGCGAATCGGTGGCGCTCGAAGGCACCAGCCACGAGTTTGATTCCGACATTGCCCCGGGCGAGGCCGTGTTCATCGGCCTGGACGGCAGCATCCGCCGCGAGCAGTGCGCCGAGAACCCGCAGCTCTACCCCTGCATCTTTGAATACGTGTACCTGGCCCGCCCCGATTCGACCATGGACGGCATCTCGGTGTACCAGGCGCGCCTGAACATGGGCGAGACCCTGGCCCAGCGCGTGGCCGCCACCGTGCCGGTGGACGACATCGACGTCGTGATTCCGATCCCCGAATCCAGCCGCCCCAGCGCCACCGAACTCGCGCAGCTGCTGGGCAAGCCCTACCGCGAAGGCTTCGTGAAGAACCGCTACGTGGGCCGCACCTTCATCATGCCAGGCCAGGCGGTGCGCAAGAAGTCGGTACGCCAGAAGCTCAACGTCATTGGCAGTGAGTTCAAGGGCCGCAACGTGCTGCTGGTCGATGATTCGATTGTGCGCGGCACCACCAGCCGCGAAATCGTGCAAATGGCGCGCGAGGCCGGTGCCAACAAGGTCTACATGGCCAGCGCCGCGCCGCCGGTGCGCTACCCCAACGTCTACGGCATCGACATGCCGACCAAGGACGAGCTGGTGGCCTACAACCGCACCACCGAGGAAGTGCGCGACATCATCGGCTGCGACGCCCTGATCTACCAGGACGTGGACGCCATGAAGCAGGCCGTCGGCCTGCTCAACCCGGGCCTGAGCGGCTTCGAGGCCTCCTGCTTTGACGGCGTGTACGTCACCGGCGACGTCACCGCCGACGACATCTACCGCCTCAACGGCCAGCGCGTCATGACCGAGGAAGACGACGCCGACGCCTCGCGCCTGTCGCTGCCCAACTCGCGGGAGGCCTGAGCCATGACCGACCCCAAATGGCAAGCCCTGCGCCGCGAGACCCAGGCCGTGCGCGTGGCGGTGGCGCCCAGCCAGTACGGCGAGAACTCCGAAGCCCTGTACCTGACCAGTGGCTACCTGCAGCCCGACGCCGCCACCTCGGCGCGCCGCTTTGCCGGTGAAGAGGAGGGCTACACCTATGGCCGCTCCAGCAACCCCACCGTCACCAGCTTCGAGCAACGCCTGGCGGCGCTGGAAGGGGCCGAAGCCTGCATCGCCACCGCGTCGGGCATGTCGGCCATCATGCTGATGTGCTTCAGCCTGCTCAAGGCGGGCGACCACGTCATCATCTCGCAGTCGATGTTCGGCTCCACGCTCAAGCTCATCGGCTCCGAGTTTGCCCGCTTTGGCGTTGAGACCTCGATCGTGCCGCAGACCGACCTGGCGGCCTGGCAGGCGGCGATCCGTCCCGGCGTTACCCGGCTGCTGTTTGCCGAGACCCCCACCAACCCGCTCACCGAGCTGTGCGACATTGCCGCCTTGGCTGACCTGGCGCACAATGCCGGGGCGCTGCTGGCGGTGGACAACTGCTTTGCCTCGCCCGCGCTGCAGCAGCCCATGCGCTTCGGTGCCGACATCGTCATGCACTCCGGCACCAAGTACTTGGACGGGCAGGGCCGCGTGCTGGCCGGCGCCCTGTGCGCCCCGCAAAAAATGGTGACCGAGCAATTCCTGCCGGTGCAAAAGAACTCCGGCATGGTGCTGTCGCCCTTCAACGCCTGGGTGGTGCTCAAGGGGTTAGAGACGCTGGACTTGCGCGTCAAGGCCCAAAGCGGGCTCACGCTGGAGCTGGCGCAGTGGCTGGAAGCCCACCCTGCCGTGGCCCGCGTCTACTACCCCGGCCTGGTCAGCCACCCGCAGCACGCACTGGCCATGCGCCAGATGTCGGGTTGTGGCGGCGCCGTGCTGTCGTTCGATGTCAAGGCCAGCAGCCCGCAACAGGCCCGCGCCCGTGCCTTCCACGTGCTGGACTCGCTGCAAGTGCTGTCGCTCTGCACCAACCTAGGCGATACCAAGACCCTGTGCGCGCACCCGGCCAGCACCTCGCACGGCAAGCTCTCCGAAGCCCAGCGCCAGGCCGCCGGCATCGGGCAAGGCCTGATCCGTGTCGCGGTCGGGTTGGAACACCCGCAAGACGTACAAAATGATCTGGCCCGTGGCCTCAACACCCTGGACTCCCTATGACCCAACGCGTCCGCACCCGTTTTGCCCCGTCGCCCACCGGCTTCATCCACCTGGGCAACATCCGTTCAGCCCTGTACCCGTGGGCTTTTGCCCGCGCCAACGGCGGCGACTTCATCTTGCGCATTGAAGACACCGACCAGGAACGCTCCACCCAGGCCGCTGTTGATGTGATCCTCGAAGGCATGGCCTGGCTGGGCCTGACCCCCGACGAAGGCCCGTTCTACCAGATGCAGCGCATGGAGCGTTACAAGGAAGTGTTGCAACAACTCATCGCGGCGGGCCACGTCTACCCCTGCTACATGAGCATGGAAGAGCTGGACGCCTTGCGCGAGCGCCAGATGGCCGCCAAGCAAAAGCCACGTTACGACGGCACTTGGCGCCCCGAACCCGGCAAAGTGTTGCCGCCCGTGCCTGCAGGCGTGCAGCCCGTGTTGCGCTTCAAGAACCCGCAAGGCGGCGTGGTAGCGTGGGACGACAAGGTCAAGGGCCGCATCGAGATCAGCAACGACGAGCTGGACGATTTGGTGATTGTCCGTCCTGCTGCAGCGGGCGAAAGCGTGGGCGTACCCACCTACAACTTCTGCGTCGTGGTCGATGACCTCGACATGCGCATCACCCACGTCATCCGGGGTGACGACCACATCAACAATACCCCGCGCCAGATCAACATCTTCCGTGCCCTGGGCCAGGAGCCGCCGGTGTACGCCCACCTGCCCACCGTGCTCAACGAGCAGGGCGAGAAAATGAGCAAGCGCAACGGCGCCAAGCCTGTCACCCAGTACCGCGATGAAGGCTACCTGCCCGAAGCGATGGTCAACTACTTGGCCCGCTTGGGCTGGAGCCACGGCGACGACGAAATCTTCAGCCGCCAGCAGTTCCTCGACTGGTTCGACCTCGACCACCTGGGCCGCAGCGCCGCCCAGTTCGACGAAGCCAAGCTGCGCTGGGTCAACGCCCAGCACCTCAAGGCCATGCCCGACGACGCGCTGGCGCCGCTGGTGGCGGCACAACTTGCCCCGCGCGGCATCACCGCCGATGAGCGCCTGCCCGCCATCTGTGCCCTGTTCAAAGACCGCTGCGACACCACCGTGGCGCTGGCCGACTGGGCACAGGCGTTCTACACCCCGGTGGCGCCCAAGCCTGAAGACCTGGCCCAGCACGTGACCGACGCCATCCGGCCCGCCATCGCCGACCTGGCCGCCCGCCTGGCCGAGGGCGAGTGGAACAAGGCCGCCATTGCCGCCACCTTCAAGGCCGTGCTGGCCGCGCATGGCTTGAAGATGCCGCAACTGGCCATGCCGGTGCGTGTGCTGGTCATGGGCACGCCGCAGACGCCCTCGGTCGATGCGGTGCTGGAGCTGCAGGGCCGCGAAAAAGTTGTGGCCGGTTTGCAAAACGCCTGAAAATCGTTATAGAATTCAGGTCTTGTCAGCGCAGACAGCAACAAGCCAACAGCTTCAGCAGTCTGCGGTGTGCAAACCTTGGGGGTATAGCTCAGCTGGGAGAGCGCTTGCATGGCATGCAAGAGGTCATCGGTTCGATCCCGTTTACCTCCACCAAGTTTTCTAGGTTTGACCCTATCGTCTAGAGGCCTAGGACATCACCCTTTCACGG